>CBINBC010000030.1:0-60103 GCA_966248825.1 uncultured Fluviicola sp. | reverse complement strand
GGAGAATGGAGGAATTCAATCTGCACCTGCGGTACAGCTTTTTTTGGTTTCCCGCGGATTTCGCAGATGTTACTAACCAGTTGGATGGCTGGGCGATGTCTGCACCTGCGGCGCAGCTTTTTAATTGGACCACGAAGCGCGCCAAGAGCACAAGGAGAATGGAGGAATTCAATCTGCACCTGCGGCGCAGCTTTTTTGGTTGAACCGCGGAGATGCAAAGTGCGCGGAGGAGTTATATGGAAGAATTCGATCTGCACCTGCGGTACAGCTTTTTTATGGAACCGCAGAGATGCAAAGGACGCGGAAGGGTTGTATTGCTCAATCTCCGCCTGCGACGGAGCTTTTTGTTTTGCACACGGGTTATGCAGATTGTATGAACCACAAAGCATATCAGGGGCAAGAGGAATAGCAGCTAACTGATTCTCGAAAAAACTTTGCGGCTTTGCGTTCTTGGCGGTAAAAAAGAAAGTCCCGGCGGGGCGGGACTCTTTGTGTTTTAACTGGCTAAGCCGGGGTTTTCCGGTCGGTAGCCTTTGGAGGTGCCGTAATCAATGGTGATGCGGGCGCTCTCGTAGGCTTGGTAGAAGGCAGGGTGGGTTTGTTTGAACAGCAGGATGAGGCGGTCGAGCTCTACGCGGAGCAGTTCGTCGAGTTCGTGTTCGAGATCTTTGATGGCCTGCGTGATGCCTTTCCGCTTGATGATGGCTTTGCGGGTGGAGTTGTTCAGTTCGTCGATGCCCTGCAGGAGCGGGATGAGTTCATCCATGCTTTGCTGCGTGATGCCGTATGCTGCCAGTTGTGTGGCGTAGGAATCCAGGTCCTGTTTCAGTTCGGCGCAGCGGGCCGCCAGTTCACTGAGTGCCAGTCTTTCCAGTTCGGTTTTGGTCTGACTGTTTCGCTCCCGGAGCACCACATCCCCGGAAGCCCGGCCCAGCAGGAACAAGGCGTTTTGAACTACGAGTATGCGCTTACGCAGGTCTGCGGTCACCAGCTTTTTTTCAAGGGCAATGCCGGTGGTGGCACCCAGCTGCTCGGTAACGCGCACGCGGAGCTGGTTCAATTTGGTTTCAAAAGCTGTTTTGGCGTTTGCGAAGGCTGAAACTGCCTGCCACGTTGGTTGGTGGTCGTTTAAAACTGAAAGTACACTCCCGTACATGTTCAGTTTGTTTCGTGTGCTTTTTCTCATGATTTCCCGATTTATGGGGTTACTTCTAGGTATAATGAAAAAACGTGCCAAGTTATTACGAGTCAGTAGTTAAGAGACGTTAAATCAAGGGGTTGCTTGAGCAAACTGCGCCCCGGCATTTTTAAACGGGCGGTTTGAATGAACGTAAAAACGGGCTTGTAAGATCCCAATTTTGCGTTGTAACGCTGCGAGATCGCTTTGTAACGTCGTGAGACCTGTCCCGACAACTTCGGGATTGTCTTGTAAGGACCTTCACACCGCTTTGTAAGCACTTGCACATGCCTTTGTAACGCCGTGAGATTGTATTGTAACCTCGCGAGATTGGCTTGTAACTCCGTGAGATTGACTTGTAAGTACCTTCACATCGCTTTGTAAGCACTTGCACATGCCTTTGTAACGCCGCGAGATTGTGTTGTAACCCCGTGAGATAGTGTTGTAACCCCTGAAGATTGACTTGTAAGCACTTGCAGGTGGCTTTGTAACCTTGAGAGATTGGTTTGTAAGGACTTGAAGCTGGGTTTGTGAGGCCGGGAGGATGGTTTGTAAAAGCAAATAAGGGAAATGGTTGGGAAGCAAAAAGTTGGTTATAGATCGATTTTTTCTCTTGCACGCTGATCTCGCTGATCTCGCAGATGGGATGGGTTGTTTGATTGCAAGAAGATTCCCCACATTTTCACTTGGGTAAATCTTGGTTGAGATGCGGGATGAATAAAGGAAATTTGATTTAAGTTATTAAGAAGGTTGAAGGTAAAACCATTTAAGACTTGCTATCAAAGTAAATTTGTTAATTCGAAATATAAAAACAGAAAAAAACACTATATTTGATTGATATACAATTTTTTAATTACCTACAACTATGAGTGAGGATAAGAACAAAAAACAACTACCTAAAGTACAACCAAAAACAACTAGCAACGAACCAAAACCAATTGCTCAAAAGAGAGCTTATTCAAGTATTGGAGACAATAAAACAAGTCAAGAAAATCTTCAGAAATCATTTGTCCATACAGATCCAATAGTTGGGAAACCTAAGAAGTAAAAGTGTAGTGAATAAAACTTACTATACCGAGAATTAAGGCAGAAAATGACAGTATATTAAATACTCGGACTATTACGTTATATACTCTTATGTATTTGCTCCATTTTAATTGCTCGCATTCATTATAATCTACAACATGGTCTTTCCCATAGGAATCTAATTGGAATTCTTTAGAGTCTCTTTTTAATCCGGCTTTATGAGCCCACATTGAAAAAAGATGGGAAAATAAATTTGAGAGCAAACAAATCAAAAATAATATTTGAGATGTTCTGGCCCAAAACAAATTAGTAGTATCTTCTTTAATATAATTTGATGTAAACCCTAATGCAGCAGTTGAAAGGGCTATCATGAGCGTATCAAATTGCTTTACAGAATATTCATGTCTTTCTCTAACCTTATCCAAATTTTTTTCTGCTAGACGCAAGTACGTTTTCCAATTCTCGGCTTTTTCAGCTTTGATTTTATCTTTATACTCTTTGTCTTTTTTACTCATACCATGAAAATACTCATATTGAGGGATGTAATCGCAAAACAATCAATTTAGATCAATAAATAAATATTTAATTACCCTTATTTTACTCGCGCTAATTGAAGGAAGCCCTTATTCATTGTTTAACTCTTTGAGAATCGAAGTGATTTCACCAGATTTAAAACCAGAAGTAGCTCCACATTTAGAGCACATATAGGGTAGTATTTTTTCTAAAGCCATCATCGGCGATTTACAGTCCGGACAATAAACCGTATCATCAAAATCACCTGTTTTTTTTCTTTTAAAGAACATCCCCTTAAATTCTTCAAATTCATTTACGTTTTTTATTGAACCAGAAATTGAAAAATTCTGTGACTTAGTTTTCCAGGTATTAAACGCTCCGATTATGTTTGGTTCTAAAATCCATGAATCGTTTGAAAGATCAACCTCATGAATAAATGAATTAAGCGTACCTCTATCAAACACCCCTCGACCTACGTTCTTATCATGGAATATTAACATTGGTAAATTCAACGAATATGCAAGAGCTGCTTCAATGTGATTCCATTCAGTTGCCAAATTTAAGGTAGAATTTATTTTATCTCCTTTAATTGAGCCTTCCTTAATGTTTATTTGGGGGTATCCTAAAACAATAATCCCTTTGCATTCCTTCATTATTCTAATGACTTCATCAAGAGGAGATTGATTTGGATAATCTGAAATCCCTAAAGTTCTAGGAATGATATTATTGTTCAATAAGAATGAATTGAATTTATCAAATCCAACTTTATATTTTTCTTCAAACCAATTTGGTCGACTAATGAAAATGTTCATAAAAGCTCTTTATTTAGTCCAAATGAAAATCTATATTCTATAAATCAAGAATCCATTCTTTATATGGATAATCCTTTTTGAGTTTAGACCATCTAGCAAATCCAAGCCACTTGTTCAGTAATATTTGTTTGATTGAAATGCTATCTGTATCTAACGTTAAAGCTAATGAGCTATCATAAAAGTAAATCCGACCCTTCCAATCATTTTCTTTTAAATCTTGCACATTCGAGGTTGCCGCCGAACAAAGCTTATATACACGCTTATATCTTATGTTAGAATATTCGGATCTATAATCAAGTAACACTATAAAACACATACTATTATTCCTATCAAAATAATTAATCGGTATTTCAAATTGAGGTAATTTATATTGATAGTCGTCATCCTTCCCAAGACGTTCTTCATAAAACCACCTACTTGAGATCATAACATTATCTTTTGCTTCATCGAAAGTCAGAAATCCAACCTTAAGTTCTCTTGCAGCCAAATTTCCTGTCTGAACAAGATCAAACCAATGATCATCTTTACATTCATTTGCGTTTGGACATAATTTAGGTCCACTTCCCTCAAGTTTATTACTTGAAAAACCCTTTATAATAAAATCAGGTTGGTTTAAATACTCTGTTTTTATACGTTCATTCTTCCATTGTTTTTGAATATTAATAGCTACGAATACTAACCCTATAAAAGTCAAAAATCCAGATAATAATTTTGTTTGTTCGTCAGTTAATGTTATCAATACATTTTTTTGAACAATTATAAATGAAACTATTGAAAGGGCAATAGCCCATATTATTAGTGGTATTTTCCTTAATATCTTTCTCATATTTGTTATTTAAATTAAGAGGTCAATAACTTAAGAACATAATCTCACTCACACAACTCCAAACCATCTTTTATAAGTGGTTGGATACTAATCTTAGCACTAGCTTCCTCTTCTGTAGCGCCAACAGCTATCAACGATTTAATTAACGTGCTATCATCTGCCCAAATGGTTTTGAGATCCGCATATCCTTTATCTCTGCCGTAAGTTTTAGCTGTTCCGTTCAAGCCATAAATTCGGCCATTGGAAATAAATACAACACCACCATAACCCAGGCATTTCAATGTTCCGCTTTCAACTGTTAAAGGCCATTCTTTGCCATACATTGAACGAGATACTACTTTTTCATGTGAGACTTCGTCTGATTGAGACTCAGTTTCTCCGGTGCAAGATGAGAAACTAATTATTGAAATTGCAGCTAAAGAGTAGATTAGATTTCGCATGAGGTATACTTTAGTTTTGATAAGTTCCAGTGGTCTAAACTAGAAATTAAATTGAAACAAAAACTTTTCCCCTGAAGATTCAGTATTTACCACATTTATGAAATGTGGTTTTCCACAACTAAACAGCATCAATTTCAAGCCAAAAAATATGTGGTAAATACGGTTGACAGAATAATTTGTGATTAGTAGGTTTGATACTTAATCTCAATATTCACAGTATGAAAAAATTAATTTATGGCATTGGATTTCTTGCGATTGCCGGCAGTACAATCCTGGTTGCTTGTAACAAGGAGGCTGTTAAACCAAATTCAAAAATGATTGAACCCAAATCATCAAACTTAGAAAAGAGTGCCGGTCTTTCCGATGCTGACTTGATCGCCATCATCAAAGGACAAAATGCTGATTACCCAACATTGGAAGACATCGAAGATGTTTTGCTTGAGAATTGTAAATTAGGAAGTTCTGTCATGCGTGCAATGATAGATGAAACAAGAATTCCAAATTACATGGTTGAAACTGCAATGATATTAAGTGCACCAATTTCTCCGACTGATTTGACTTACTTATCCGTTGCAAGACCGGGTATGTCAACAACGGCGATTGTTGCAGCTGCAAGTATTGATTTGACGCATCTGGAATATATGATTGTAAACACTAGCCCACGTCAGATGCTATTTGCCAATAATTTGGTAAAGACATCCCTTTGTACTGATGGATGTGGAGAAAGTGAAATTAGTGGAGATAATTTTGTAGTACTTGACCTGATATCCACAACAACACCTTTAGAGCCTGCTGAAATGAAACCATGTAAGGATGGTGGTAAATGGATTTGTGGAACTGCAAAGCGAGTTCGCAGAACCGGTGGAGATCATACAACATCTATTTTTCAGGTTACATGCACACAATCTTCTGATAAATGTATTAAAGATGTTTCGGATGCCGTAAGAGATTATGGTCATTAATTATACAGTATGTATCTTTACTAAAGTGGGGGGAACTCCTCCGCTTTTCAACTCTTTATTATGAAACAATTTGTTTTAGTATTCAGCTTCCTTTGTGCATTCCTTTCGCACAGCCAGCTTACCGTAACGCAACCCGCCTATTACTACGTTTCGAAATGGAAACTGGAGGAATTGCAGGAATTACCTGTTGGAACTAAGATCCTGTTTCAGCAAAATTGCACTACCCAATTACCTGCAACAGTTCCTACCGGAACCGTGTTTTTCGAGAACGTTTTCCACCAGGATCAGCGCTTTTCAATGGCTGTTGAATTCAAGGATACGGTGATTGTTTCGGTGACTTATTACCTGAAAGCCGGTCAAACAGATTTGTTGAAAACCATCGGCTATCCGGATGTCCAGGCAAGAGGTTCGGTTATCAAGGGGCAGTGGACTGCTGTTGTTCACAGCAATCAAAAACACACAACGATTGTTGGAGATAGAAAACGAATTGTGGTTATTGAGGCGAAGTAAAACTTTTGGGATTTTCCCCCTTCTATTTTCCGTATGCTCAGCGAATGAGCAACAAGTAGTGCTTAGGTGGTGGATTGGACTTCTATTAATGCCCCCGCAGCCCTCCCCCTTGCATCCCCCTCCGAAGGGGGAATTTAGATCTTCCTCCTTGAAGAGTTCAAACGAAGATTTTCCATTTAATAAAGATTTCCCCTACCTTTACCCCATCCAAAAACTATTTGCTACATTTATTCCATGAACGTTCGGTTAACCAAAGATCAGAAAATACAGATTGCCAATTCGGAGGATGTTTACAGCATCATGCAGCAGGTATTGCTGCGCGAGAACCGCATTGGCAGGGACCAGGAACATTTTTGGATCGTGGGGCTGGACAAACTCAACAAGATCCTGTTTATTGAACTGCTTGCTTTGGGCACAGATAACCGGGTGCACATCAAGGCGCCGCAGGTGTTCCGCATGGCGATCTATAAAAATGCGCCTAAGGTGATTTTCGTGCACAACCATCCTTCGGGGTCCATGAAAGCCAGCGAAGAAGATCTGAAAACGACCGACCGCTTGTTGAAAGCCGGAGAAATCATTGAGATCGACGTGATTGATCATCTGATCATTTCCGAGAAATCGTATTTCGGTTTCAGCCAGGCAGGCATTATCGAGGAATTGCGCCACAACGGAGCTTACCGGATCGTGGAACGCGAACGCGCGGACCTGGAGAAATGGCGGTTGGAACAGGAAAAGGATAAAGCGGTAAAAGAAGAAAGAAAAGAATTCGCGAAGAAGCTACTTGCTTTGAACCACATGTCTTCGGAAGAGATCCGGAAATTGACCGGGCTGACTATTCGGGAGATGAATAAGGTTCTCAAAGAGGTTGGGAGATAGTTGTTGTTGAAGGAAATAAGTCTGGTCCTCCCCCTTTATCCCCCTCCAAAGGGGGAGATTAGATCCTCCTCCCTTGAGGGAGGAACGAGGAGGGTGGCTAAAATGATCGCACCCCTTGCAAATCAATCTCATTTTGGTTAAATTAAACTATGAAAAAGTTTAGCCACAATCACTACAACCCCAGATTGAAAGAATATGCCCGCGAGTTGCGGACCGAAACGGTTTCAAAGGCCGAGAAACGGATCTGGAAAGGGCTTTTATCCCGGAAACAAACGGGAGAACGCTTTTTAAGACAACGATCTATTTACAATTTCATTGTCGATTTCTTTGCACCGGAGATCGGGCTGATTATTGAGATTGATGGAAATTCTCATATCAATAAAGGAGATTATGACCGTTATAGGGAGGATAAATTGGTTTCGCTTGGTTATACACTGATCCGTTTTTCGGAAGGAGATGTGATGCATAACCTGGATGTGGTTACTGAGAAAGTACGGCATGCGATACATGTGCTGAGGTGTGAGAAGGGTGTTTCAAGCAGCGATAACGCCACCTCCCCTAACCCCTCCTCAAGGAGGGAAACTAAAGATCCTCTATCGCGTTAGGGTAATCAGAACAGTTTTCACTGATTACAAAAAAACGGACCGCATTTCTGCAGCCCGTCTTCCTTCTTACATTGTTTTTTTTTAGGATTTCGCAATTTTAACCCCCTTTTGAATCCACTGTAAATTTTCTGCAGCTGCATAAGGTATTTGCTTCCGGTTATCAGAGAACGAACTGTAGTCCGGTTGTGCCTTCAATGCCTGATCGATGCATTTTTTAAATCCATTGAAGATGTCGTTTTCCGAACTGGGCGTAGTTGTTTTGGTAGCCGGGTTCACTTGTACCAATTGCCCTTCGGAATTGATGGTTATGGCCGGAACGGTGATCACATCCCGGTCTTCCATCGTAATGGAACATTGGGCACTGGTTACGTATCCGTCTGATCCGCAGTTGACCATGATCAGGATATGATCATCGGTGTCGTTGTTGCGAATACGGTCAATTTTACCTGAAATCATCATACCCTGTGAATTGTAACTCACGGTAAAATCTTGCTTCCAGGAACGGTAATTGTCGCTGGCTGTGTAATATTCCACCGCTTTGCCATTTTTGGTAGTTTGATGGCTCATGGAGATGGCCTTTTTGAAATTATCGAAATCAAACTCCAGTTTCGGGTTCTTTTTCCCGGTAGCAGCGTCCATAAATGCACACTGCAAACGTGCAAATGCATGTGCAATGACATCGGAGAAATAAGCGCGACCGCCATCATCGGTTAATTTTTCGAGGTAAGAAGCCAATTTTCCGGAAAGCTGGAACGAAACATCAATGGCGGTAGAAATAGCCAAAGTTGCCACGTCGGTAGCTACTGCCAGTGCAACGGATCCACCTACTGTTTCAGGTGCGAAAACCACTCCCAGCCCGGCACTCACTACTTCCTCTACTCCATCTGTTACTTCCAGTACCACATCTACACACTGTCCCACAAAATTGACGGCACTTTCCCAGTTATCACCGCTGAAAGAAACATCTGCAGTAGGCGGTTGTGTGTAAGCTCCGTCTTTTTGGAACCACAGATTGAGCGTACAATGGTCGTCCGCATCTCCTCCGCGAATGTGATCCATTTTTACCTGAACGGTCCAAAGGTTTCCATTGTCGGATACCCGAACCGAAGGAGTGTAAATGCGGTACTCTGAATCCTGTGCGGTAAACTTAATGGCGCTTCCGCCTTTGTCTGAACTAAAATTCGGGTACTGTTGAAAAAAGTACTTTACGAAGTTCTGTGCTTGATCTTGTAATTGTGACATAGCTTATTTGTTTTTAGTTAATATTGAAGCAATGATAAAGCGGATTAAACCGGCAACAAAGCCTCCCGCAGCGGATTGATGAGTAATAACCGGGGGATCAGGTAAAAATACCCGGTGCGTTCACCGCAAAACAAAAAAACACTGGTTTACCGGTATTTACGGAACCTGAAACCCAATCCAGTTCATCCGAAACCGGGGTTTAACGCTCCTGGATAGTAAGCTGGCGGGCTCTTCGGGTGCAAAGCCTTATTTCAATCCGAAAAACCGGGTATTTCTACCTGGTTTGCAGGGTTTGACCACCAAAGATTTCTCCATGTCTGCAAAACGGGTTAATATTGTTTGAAATAATTGAAAGACTTATGACAGTTCCCATTAAAAATGACGAGAATCCCACATTGGACATTGTTCCTTTATCGGAAGCTGAAGCATGTATTACCGCTTATAAGCAACAACTCTACGATCAGAACATTCCGCACGAAAATATTCTGAAGGCCTACCTGTTGAGAACCCGTGATCTCTTTGAAGCCTTTGGACTTGACAAATCTGAGGTGCTGGAACTCAGCCATCCTTTTGTGCGTATTTATATCGGGCTTGAAAAAGGAGGTATTGCCAACATTTACAAACTGTTCCTGGTTCCCGTAACCATGGATGGAAATGACGATATTCCTTTCGGGTACATCAACGAGGGCGATACTATTCAACAACATTATGTTTACGATTTCAATACGCCTTGCCCCAAAACATGTGACCGCAACAGTCCGCTTTACAGGGCTGGAAGCTTACTTAAATGACTGTAACACAATTCATTATTATCGGTTCCTGCGTACCGGTATTTGCAGCTGCCATGTATGCTGTTTACCGGTACAGGGACCTGAATAAGGCACTGCGCCTGTTCTGCCTGTTCCTGTTTATTTCCGGTCTGGTACAGGCTGTATCTTTGGGTATGTGGTTTACCGGTACAAACAACCTGCCTTTGCTTCATTTCTATGTTGCCGCAGGTTTTATTGCTCTGGCTTTGTTTTACAATCACCTCCTGCGTGATTTCATCAATCAGCGACTGATGGTTTTCCTGGTTGCCGGCTTTCTCTCTTTTACGCTATTCAATTCACTATTCCTGCAACCGGTCTATACCTTCAATTCCTACGCACTTACGGTAGAATCGGTCATTATTATCATTTTTTCCATTTCTACACTCATGCTTGGTCAACACGAAGTAACCCGCGAAAACCGCCGGCAGGATTTTGCTTCCCTGAACTGGATCAATGCAGGATTGCTGATTTTCTACACCAGCGATATATTAATCTATTATTTCGGAAATACACTGATTGACTTGTTCCCGTCCTACATGAACGAGTATGCCTGGACAGCTCATTCCTTTTTTTCTGCTATTATGTACGGTTGTTTTTTTATTGGTTTATGGAAGAGTCCGAAAAACTAAATTTTCTATCCGCGCTGCTGCCGGTATCGCTAATTCTCTTTATTATCGTATTGGGAGTATTGCGTTTAAACCAGCAGTTCAACAAGAAGCTTTACCAACAAAAACTGGAAGGCGAAAAGCTCAAATTACTGCATCAGAAAGAGTTGCTGCGTGCAAGTATCCGTGCCCAGGAGGAAGAACGCAAGATCATAGCCCGCAACCTGCATGATGAGCTGGGAGCCATGATCTCAATTATGCGTATGCAGTTAATGCAATTGGAAAACGATCTTTCCCTGAAAATGTCAGAACACTCCATGGTGCAGCAAGCTGAAAAGATCCGTGAACTTTCTGAATCGGCACTACATTCCATGCGCCAAATCAGCCACAACCTCCTGCCTCCGCAACTCGAAACTTTTGGGTTGGCTGTTACGCTCGAAGACACGGCAGAGCAGATTAACCTCATCTCCGGAATGAAAATGAACCTTTCAATCCCACCACAATTCCCACGCCTGGAACCGGATATTGAACTGGGGCTTTACCGCATTTTCATGGAGCTCACAAACAATACGCTCAAGCACGCCGATGCCACGGAAATCATTGCCAAATTAACCACAACTCCCGGTGGTGTGAGCTTGTACTATGCTGACAACGGCAAAGGATTAGGTGAAAAAAACGACCTCCGGGGACTGGGACACAAAAACATCGATGCACGAATGCATGCACTAGACGGTCACTTTCAGATCCTGCACACAACAAAACCAGGGATGGAAGCGATTGTTGAACTGGGAATCACTAACTTTGAGAAGACATGAGTACTCCATTAACAGTAGGACTGGTAGAAGACCAGCTTCTTTTCCGGGAAGGAATGAAAGCAATCCTGAACAGTTGGTCGGATATCGAAGTGGTATTTGAGGCCGGCAGCGGTGAGCATATTGTTGAAAATCTGCGGACTCAAAATCCTTTTCCGGATGTTTTATTGCTCGACCTTTCACTTCCGCCCGTTGGAGATAAGCCCATGACCGGGATGGAAATAACCCGTTTGCTCCGTGTGGCATTCCCGGAAATGAAAATCCTGATCCTTTCCATGTACCACGATGAAAATTTCATTGCACGCCTGATTGAGAACGGCGCACACGGTTACCTGGTAAAAGACAGCAGCCCGAAAGAGGTTCGTGATGCCATTGTTACCGTGCACACAACCGGTTCTTACATCAATGCACTCACCCTCAAGGCAATTCAACGCAGTATGAACCGCAAAAGCCGCCTGGTTCAAACCACGCTTCCCATCCCACTCTCGGGTCGCGAAAAAGAAGTGTTAACCCTGATTTGCCAGCAATTAACTTCAGAGGAAATCAGTGAAAAATTATTCCTGAGCGTCAAAACCGTAAACGGACACCGTAATAACTTACTGCAAAAGACCGCAGCGCGCAACACTGCCGGTCTGGTGCTTTTTGCTATCAAGAACGGATTGGTAGAGGCTTGAAAAAACAGAATCAGGGCAACTCGCGGAACTCCGTTGTTACCGATGGTTAATAGGAGAAGATTACTCCTTTTTTTTATGCAGGTGCTCCTCGTCTTCGATCATTTTTTTATACCACTTGAAGCGGTTCATGCGCAGTAGAAAATAAACAATTCCGGTTCCAACAATTGCCGTGATAAACATATTCACAGCCAGTGCCGAGCCAATTCCGGCGGTAGCCCAAAGGGCTGCTGAAGTTGTGAGTCCGTGTGTTTCATTTCCATGACGGAAGATGAGTCCGGCACCAATGAACCCGATTCCCGTGGCAATGGCCGCAATGATCCGCGCAATAGCCGAAGTATCATCTGTGAGGTGTTCTGCAATGGCCACAAAAATGCAGGCCGCCACCGAAATGGCGCCAAAGGTGCGTACCCCGGCAAATTTGTTGTTGCTTTCCCGTTCATATCCTACCAGTCCGCCCAGTACCAGCGCCAGGAACATCTTTGCTCCAATGATCAATTCAACTTTGATATCTATCATATATTCATCCGGATTTTCGATCTTACTCTAAATTAGAAAAAATCCCGCCATTTGCGTTACACAATTTTAGTTGGAAAGAAATGGGAGGGTTGCATGGTTGAATGAAGGCTTTATCCTCCCCCTTTATCCCCCTCCAAAGGGGGAGATTTCAATTCCCCTTTTACAGGAAGAATCTCAGTTCTAAAGATTAATTTACTCGAAGTACCTATCGAGCTTTTTAGTGGGATCTTAGTTTTCCCCCTTGGGAGGGGGACAAAGGGGGAGGATTATTCCAATACTTGTTTGTAAACTTCAAATTACGTATCTTACTTCTATGCCTAATAACTATTACAATCCAAAGCTGAAGGAATTTGCTCGTGAATTGCGTACTGAAACCGTTTCAAGAGCTGAGAAACAGTTATGGAAACATGTGCTGTCCAGGAACCAACAGGGAGTGAAATTTAAACGGCAACGACCGATTTTATTCTTTATTGTCGATTTTTTCTCTCAAGAAATCGGGCTGATCATTGAAATTGATGGGAATTCCCATATCAATAAAGGTGATTATGACCGCATGCGCCAGGATAAACTGGAAAGTTTAGGATATACGATCATTCGTTTTACGGAAGGGGATGTGATAAATAATTTGGGGGATGTTATTACGCAGATTCAACATGTTGTTTATTGTCTTAAAGGTGGTGATTAGAAAATCCTCCCCCTTGCGTCCCTGCCTACGAGTTCCTCCCCCTTAGTCCCCCTCCAAAGGGGGAAACTTTAGATCCTCCTTCTTTTTTACAGTAAAGTATTAATAGGCCGGAAATCACGTCAGGTTTCGATTTTCTATTTTCGAAGAGCTGTCTCAATTCCCCCTCCAAAGGGGGAAACTTAAAATCCTCTTTTATTTTTTATCTATCTGGAAGCCTGTAAAATCGGAGTTATCGTCTGCGCTGCAGGCATTGATGGTAATCTGGGTGAGGTCGGAATTGTTTTTCATGTAGGTAGAGAACATCTGCTTCTTTTCGATGTAGTCGTTTTGATTGGCTGTGTCAACCTCGTCACTGCGCAATTCGTCTTCGAACGGCTCCAGTACCATGTCGTCCATCTCTTCTCCCTCATTCTTCACCTGGAAGGTTTCGGGGGTTACATAGGATTCTGCCCACTGCTCAAAATCCGGTTTTTTCTCCAGTTTGGTCAGCGACCCTTTTTCTTTGCCCAGCAGTTTATCATAGGTGCGTGCACCGGTGTCCAGATCGTCCAGCGCCTTTTGCTGTGTTACTGATTTAACGATTTTGGGATTGTTGCGCACCAGGGAAACTACCGTACCGTTTTTCCATAACCCCGGCACAGTACTGACTTTCAACATTTTCCGGATCTTTTTGTAATCCGGGTTGTCTGTGGTGTTCAATACCAGGGAGAGATCTCCGAGCGTTGCTCCCGGCGGGGCAGTGATAATCACCTTTTTCCCTTTCGGTACTTTGTATTTAACCAGTGCTCCTGTATTCTTGTTGCGCCGCAATCCGCCGTGTCCGCTCACCGTTCCCTTTTTGGTTTTGGTACGTGCCAGCTGTGTCACGGCTTTCAGCTGCAAAGGCTGTTCTGCCATGGCCTGTACCAATGAATTGTTCTTTGCCTGTGGGCTGTTATCTGCAGCTTCCTGCATCCGGCGCTGAATGAGTGCTTCCGGGCGATTGTCTGTTACCCTCAGTTCGGGGTTGTTCTGTTTTCCGGTATCCCGGGTGAGTACTGCTTGTTGCTGTTGGTTTTTGTTTTCGTGAGTCTGCATAGGGTGTGAATAGTTTTCGAATATAGTAAATTCGGTCAAACAAATATATTTCCTTTCTGTGCACCTGTCAATTAAATCTCTCCTAATATAAATTCACCCGGTTTTGAGCGATTTCAGGCTCTCTGAATGGTGTACTTTTGCCTGAATTCAACCCATCAATACAGATTAAAATACTATGAAACAATTCTTTCGAAACAGCTGGCTGACAACTGATGCCCGGAGGCCCGATCTTTTCACATCGGAAAATCCGGCAATTACTGCTGAAGAACTGAAGGAGTTTGAAACTACGACCGGATTGGTACTTCCGGAAGATTACAAAGCCCACATGCTTGCGTACAATGGTGGTGCGGTGGTGAGCATTTACCTGTTCTTCGGTCTTCCGGATGACGGGATCAACCTGCTGGGCTTCTACCCGATCAAGCACGGAGATACGATCCTGGTTGAACGCAGGGATTACCTGCCTGAAAAGCACCTGGCGATCGGCAGAACGGGGACCGGCTACCTGGCTATGTCACTGGCCGAAAATTCGTACGGAAACATTTATGTGCATTATTCGGAGGTAGAACTGGAATTCCTTGCGGCTTCTTTCACGGATTTCATAGATGGTCTGACCGATTACACGGCTGTTTTTGAGGGGTAAAACTAAAACAGCATCACTTACTGAACGAACCTGTTTTTGATGAGAATATCGGAACAAAATCTCACATGTGGATGGAAGGATAGCAGAACATTGGGCAGATTTAGAAGGGAGAATGAGGTAATCTATTCAAATCTATCTTAAGGTTGAAAAACCTCTTCACAGAACAAGAATTTGAATTATTAATACCAATTTATCACAGTGAACCTCCACCCGATTGCGGATTCCCGTATCATAATTGGAACTAAAAATTATTTTCCAACGATTATTGGCCGGTCGAAGACTAAGGATTTCCATTTCGGAAACCGATCTCGGAAAGTGCTTGTCATTTGGGATCCTGATCCCTTCTTTCCGTTAATCGGTCCGAAATGGGATTCTGCTTGAACGGCAAGCGGGCAAAGCATTTTTGCTTACTTTTTTTGCTTTGGAAAAAAGTAAGATGGTGTCACGGTACTCTGAATCCAACGATCAAAATATCGTCTGTCTGCTCTTCATCGGATTGAATTTTCCATTCTTCAATGGTCTGATTGAACACCTCACGCTGTTCTTTCATCGTGAGGTCCTGCATGGATAGGATCAATTCCTTGAAATTCCGGTAGGTGAATTTCTTCCCGGATTCCCCGCCAAACTGGTCTGCGTATCCATCGCTAAACAGGTAGTAGCTGTCTCCTGATTCTATATTGATCTGGTAGCTCGTGAACTGCTTATCGGTGTTTTTGGAAAAGAGGTGAATGGGAATTTTGTCGGTTGCCAGCTTGGTGAGTACGCCGTTTTTCACCTGGTAGATCGGGTTGTAGGCCCCGGCGTATTCCATGATCCTGTTTGATTTGTCGATCACGCACAGCGCAATGTCCATTCCGTCTTTTATTTCATAACTGCGGTCAATGATTTTCTGATTTGCACTCTGGAACTCATTGTTCAGCTGGTTCAATATATCGGCCGGGTTTGTCTGCCCGTAATCGGTGATGCATTTGCTCAGCAGGTTATTCCCGATAATACTGATAAATGCTCCCGGAACCCCATGACCGGTGCAGTCACAGGCTGCTATGAAAATTTTATCCCGGTGTTCTTTGATCCAGTAAAAATCTCCGCTCACAATGTGCTTAGGCTTAAGCAGTACGAATGAATCCGTAAGAATCGCATCTAACTGAGCTTTTGTAGGAAATATGGCTTTCTGAATGAGCTTTGCATAGCGGATACTCTCCAGCATTTCTTTATTCTGCTGTTCAATCAACTGTTGCTGCTGCAAGATGGGTGAGATATCCAAAAAAGATGAGACCAGGAAGCTTTCTCCGTTAATCTCCAGGCATTCAATGGAGCTTACAGCATAAATCACTCTTCCGTCCTTTGCCCTGCACTTGATTGTTTCGTTTTTTATCCGTCCTTTTTCCCGGATAATGCCTGAAACCCGTTCATGCTCTTCCGGATCGAGAATTCCAAGTTCGCGGGCATTTCGTCCCACGACATCTGCTTCCTCAAAACCGTAAATTTCTACAAATCGTTTGTTTACGCGGAGATATCTTCTTTCAAGTGTAGTAATGGACATGCAGGCAGGGCTTGAATCAAACACTTCCAAAAAAGTCTTCAGGTTTCCCTGAGCCACTTTTTCAGCCATTTCCAAATCATCGAATGAGATCGTATCTGAAAACATGTTCTTCATGGCGTGAATAGTTTTAATTACCAATATAAACAATAAATAGTGATAAACAGCGATTTGTTTCACTTTCTTAAGGCTTAAAACTAACACATTTGTTTTACCCGCAACAACCCATCTTCCTTTTTTGCTATTTACGGAAAAGTCCGGCACAGGAAACTTACCGAATTGAAAGTTAATTAAACAACCGCCGGAACTCTACGGGTGAAAGGTTGGTTTTGGCCTTGAATAACTTACTGAAAGACTGCGGGTATTCGAATCCCAACTCATACGCAATTTCACTCACGGTTAAATCGCTGGCAACCAGTTTTTCTTTTGCTTTTTCGATGATTTTTTCATGAATGTGCTGCAATGCGGATAATCCTGTCTGCTGCTTGAGCAGATCAGAGAAATACTTACCCGATAAATTCAATTGTGCTGCAAAATAGTTGACTACAGGCAATTTTCTTTCCGCTTGCTCATCTGCAAAATACTGATTCAGCAGGTGCTCGAATTTACTGAGCAGTGTATCGTTAACAGCCTTTCTTACGATGAATTGCCGGTTGTAGTAGCGATTGCTGTAGGTCAGCACTAATTCCAGGTTGGCAACTACCACGTCCTGGCTGAATTTATCGATGGGCAGATGGTATTCTTTGTAAAGTTGATGCAGGATCTGTTCAATGGTTTGCTCTTCGTCTTCTGAAAGGATCAGCGCTTCGCTGACGGTATATTCAAAAAAACCGTACTCCTTGATCTTTTTGTCCAGTTCATATCCCCGCAGAAAATCGGGATGCAGCTGAATGACCCACCCGGAAACCGGGAACAATGCCCCCGGATCAACAATGCTTACTTGTTTCGGGGCAAAATAAGACATCACTCCTTCATCAAAATCGTACATGGTTTGCCCATACTGCAATTTATTCGGGCAGTTTTTTTTCAATACGATCTGGTAATAATCAAAGATCAGTTTGGTTTTGTCCGAAGCCTCCGCATAAGGCATTTCTTCAAAGCGCGTAATGCTGAATAAAGGATGTTTTGGTTTCTCCAGCCCCAGCAATTGATGGCTTTGGGAAATCGATTTTACATGAAGTGTTTCCATCCTATTTGTTTTCTTTTCTGTTTCGCAAAACTCCTTGCAACAAAACCCGGTGAAAGATGAGCTGCCAAGATAGCAAATACCCTGTTCCGCGAACCCGATACGTGAAAAGTTTTGTTTCTTTTATAAGCTGTCACCATTTCTTTGGCAACCTGCTCCGGCGTTTGTGTGTTACTTCCCTGAACCAGTACTTTTCCCCAGTCATTGTTGTTTGCTTTCGTATTCATAAAATTGGAAGTAGTAAGCCCGGGACTAAACAATAGGACATTCACGCCATAAGGTCTGCATTCTTCCGTCAGTGAATAGGTAAATGCTTTTACAAAATGCTTGGACCCGGCATAAACAGCCATGTAGGGGCTTGGAAAAAAGGCGATCATGGAGGCTACATTGACGATAAAGCCTTTTTTGTTCCGGATCATTTCGGGCAGGAACAAATGGGTTAATGCAACCAGGCTCGAATTGTTGAGACGGATTATTTCCAATTCTGCCTCCAGGTCGTTTTGAAAAAACTCTCCGCTGGAACCTTTTCCCGCATTATTGATCAATACATCCACCGAAATAGTTCTCTGCCGGCATTCCTCAAAAATGGCCCCGGGTGCTTCCGGTTCGGTTAAATCTGCTGCAATATATTGAGCGCGGATCTGATACTTTGATTTTAACTCCTCACAAAGTGCCGCTAATCGTTCTTCGTTACGGGCAACCAGCACCAGGTTGTGCTTTAAGGAAGCAAATTCAACGGCAATTGCTTTTCCGATTCCGTCCGATGCCCCGGTAATTAATGTTGCATTCATGTGTCTTATTTAAAAGTAATGATGCAAAGAACCGGAATAAGGGAAAGTTGGAAGTAGTCAAAAGTCGGAATATCGGATGCATTTTACAGAATTAGCATGAAGCATCAAATCCTCATTCCCGCTTTTATTTCTTTCCTAAATTTCCTGCATTAACGGTTTAATCTGTAAGCTCACTATATCGCAACGATTTTGTTGTGAAAGGCAAAAAAGAATGGCTTCGGCAATATCTTTTGCTTTCAGCATCTTCTCATCTTCTACCTTTTCGCAAAGTTCTTCCGCTAAACCTTCCTGCATTTCGGTAAGCACAGCTCCCGGCTCAATCAGGGTGACTTTGATATTATGCGGATTCAGTTCTTTTCGCAGGGCTACCGAAAATCCGCGAATTGCTGCTTTGGTTGCTACATACATAGAACTTCCACCCTCTCTTGATTCAGCACTCATTGACCCGATATTGATAATATGTCCGCTGCCATTTTCCTTCATTCGTTTGGCAGCTTCATTTACACACATCAGGTAACCATCTACATTGGTACTCAACAGGTAATTGCGGTCGTTATGACTGCCTTCCAGAACACTTCCGTAACCAATTGCTGCATTATTGATCAGTACATCTATTGGACCGTATTCTTCGTCAAATCTTTTAAATACTGCCTCCACATCGTCCTTATCAGATGCATCAGCTATCAACCCAATCACTTTGTTATTCCCTGTTTTCTCCCGTTCTCCCCAAGCTTCATCCAACCTCTCCAGGGCTTCATCTAATTCTTGCCGGTGCCTTCCGAAAATCATCAAACTTGCTCCCACCGAAGCCAAAAGCACTGCTGTGGCTCTTCCAATTCCTGTTGTCCCACCGGTAACCAGGACATTTTTGCCTGTTAATGTTACCGGTGCGTAATTTGCATTTTTTTCTATCATACTGCCTGCTTTCATTACTTACTAAGAAGTTAAGTATGAATCAGGGATATGGCCTTATAAGATTCTTTTGGGTATTTGCATTATTTTTAGATTAGCTGAGCATTATTGTTACAATGGGCTACTCTGCCTGAATAAGTTCCAGTGCTTTGGTCAATGCATCGGCTGATTTTACTTCCACATCCGGAGCCACTCCTGCTTTGTCGAGCCGCACACCATCATGGGTGTAGAAATCTCCGACGGGCAGCATCAACAGGTATTTTCCCGATACCACAAATGGAGATGCGGACAACATAGCGCCTCGTGTTCTTTCACCGATGATGGTTGCTTTTTTAGTGCTTTTCAGCGCATAAGCGATCGGTTCACAGGTACTTGCCGTATTTCCGTTGGTCAAAATGTAAAGCTTTCCGGTAAATACCGGGTTCGAAGGTTTTTTGAAAACCAGTTTCACTCCAGGCGTTGTTTTGAGCTCATTTCCGAATTCCTCCGTTGTTTTTGGCTGCATTTCCGGAAGTTTACTGAACAGTTCGGGCTGGTAACCGGAATAAGCGAGCTTATTGGTTGGAAAGTACCCTACTTCCAAATCTTCCGTTACGATGTATTTCGCCAGTGCAAAAGCCGCACTGATTCCGCCGCCGCCATTGTTCCGCAGGTCAATGATCAGGTTTTTATAAGCGGGGTTTCCCACTATTTTCGGTAAAATCTCGGTCAGTTCATCTGTCGAAGTACTGAAGTTTTTGATCTGAAGGTAAGCTGTTTCGGGACTTTTTTCTTCGAAGAAAACCGATTTGGCAGGAACTTCTGTTCCCATATTATCGGAAGTATCTTGTGTGATCAGGAAATTCAAATGCGTGAAAGGCAATTTCTGGCTCAGGATACTGAACCCGAAAAACAATTCGATGTCATCGTGCGACTTGTGAAAGAGCTTTTCTAATTTCTTCTCGAATTGCTTCCACTCCCGGGTTTGTAAGACTTCTTGCGAATAAATATTTTCTTTGATGGTAGTGATCACTTTC
The DNA here is from genome assembly GCA_966248825.1 of uncultured Fluviicola sp. Classification (GTDB taxonomy): domain Bacteria; phylum Bacteroidota; class Bacteroidia; order Flavobacteriales_D; family Crocinitomicaceae; genus Fluviicola. Next base: position 39,851 of record CBINBC010000030.1, on the reverse strand, counting down.
GGATAAAGCTCACTGTAATCCATCTTTTCTTCTTCGGAGCTGGTTCCCTTTACTGTTCCCACGGCTTCTCCGGCGGTATTTACCAATTCTCCGCTGAGTGTTCCCGCTTTTACAATTCCTTTGAAACCCAATTTTCCGAACATCGGAATTGCTGTCTGACCGATCAAACTATCCGCCTGCTTCGTGCCCTTAATAGTTACAATGGTGCCTTTTTGGGGAACTTTTCCCATCATTCTGCCCAATCTTGCTTTCCCGCCCATAATCCGGACATCTGCATTTTTGGGTGAAGTCATCTTAAATTCGTTTTCTGCGGATTTGTAATCTAAAAAGGTGGAGATTACTGTTCCGCCGCCCAGGTCTATTTCACTCTTAAAGCGAGCTGTACTATTCTGTGCGAAAGCGGTATTCAAAAGAAAAATCAATCCGAAATTTAAACCGATGAATTTCATTGTTGTAGTGTTGTGCATGTGTAAACAGGATTTAATGAAGTCCTCAAAGGAAACATGAAAACCCTTACTGTTGCTCAAAAAGTGATGAAATGACACGTTTTTTTGACGAAAAGACTAGCGTCTAAATTATCAATGCTCAAATGAGCAATTATCAAGTGAGTTTCATCCTTGATAATTACCCAAGTTTTGATTTCACTTCCTTATAATAGGTCTTCGACAGCGGAATTTCTTTATCACTTGTTTTAAACGCCAGTTTTGCTCCCTGGGAATTCCCTATAATTTTTCGGACGGATTTTGTGTTTACCAGATAAGACCGGTGGCATTGCTCCAAAAAAGGAAGTTGTTTGGAAACATTCGACAATGTTTGCCGGAATGTAAGGGAAACTACTTTTTGGTCTGCATCGGTGAAACAAATCTCTACATAGTTTTCCACGGCTTTGATAAACAAGAGCTGTTCTTTTTCCAGGTGTAACACTTCGTTCTTATTCTCTCCGATCAAAACGAAGGAACTGACAGCAGGCGGAACAATCCGTTCGCCCAATTTCTGCCGGAGATAGATCATAAGCGGAACAAAAACCGGTATCATGCAAAGGACCGTTACACTTAAAAAGCGCCAATAGGTCCACCAGGTATAATCCTTGAAATTGTTGACGATTTTCCGGTTATACAGGTAGAGTATTGTTCCGGAAAAGAACAAAAAAAGCAGTGTAGAAACAATCTCGTGGTTTACGGTCCAAACTTTACTTCTCCCGGAATAAAACCGGTTCTCAATACTTCCGTGAAGAATAAATAGAATCCCTAAAAAGATTCCATACCCGGAAAGAAGGAGTGTTTTATATTCTGCATCAAACTGACTGGTATCAAAAGGCTGCAGCACAATGATTATGAAGCACAGGTAAACCGCTAAAATAAGCCCGATCAATGCCCGCCGTTTTCCGGATGCCGTAAAATGGATTTGTTTGTTTAAAGAATTCAATTTCAACTGCCGCTTGATTTTGAGGAGCTAAAGTACAAAAAAAGAAAGCGGCTGTTAAGAGCTTTTTTGTTGCTCCGGAATGCTGTTATTTTTCTTTGCAGCAGTTATCCCGTTCTTTATACCCGTTCGGATCTGCTTTCACCTCATCTGCATCAAAACCAAGCAATGAAATCTCTTTGCGGATCTTTTCGGGCGTTGTTTTTTTTGTCCAATAGACTACAGTGGTCGTTTGGTCTGCTTCATTGTATGTCACTGATTGCACTCCTCTTGCAAGCCCCAATTGGCCTTCCAGTTTTCCACCGCAGGTTTCGCACACTTTGCAATGGTCACAGGTATTGGGTGTTTTAACCGTAATTGTCTGTTTAGCCGGAGCTTTTTGTCCGGTTGCTAATTGAACGGCGAATAAGCAAGCAATGAATAAGATCGTTTTCATTGAGTTTTGAGTTTTAATACTTTCTCTATGATTTATAACTTCCCAAAGATAGTAAAGATGAAAGAGAGTGTATGTAAACTAAATTCTCATTCTCATTCTCATTCTCATTCTCATTCTCATTCTGTCAAATTTCCCGGAATGAGCATTCAATAGATAAAGGTAAATCCGCCTCCAAACCCCATATCGCTGTCGTAATGCGCCGAAAGGGAAAACGATTGATTCAGGACATATTTCAGGCTGCCCATGTACTCAAAATCTGAATTATACATCAGTCCCAGCCGCAATCTTTTTGTCAGTGGAATATCTTCCCGCATCAATTGAAGGCGAAGTTTTCCATCGGTATCAATCCGGAAGTCTGCTATTATCAGCATCGGTAAGGTGTATTGGATACCAAAACAGAAGGCTGCACGCTGATCTTTGGTATTTACCTGACCGAAAAGATTCCGTTCAGTTTCGCCCATTTCCATTTTGCGGTAGCGGTAATCAAATCCGACATACGGGTAAAGCCATTGCATTTTACCGATATACCTGCCCAGATGTGTTTCGGTCTCCCACCCCATCATTTTATCGTATCCGAGCCGCCATTCTGCCTGCAGGTTCCAGCGGGTATTCATGTACATCATTTCTCCGTCGTTCCCGTTAGTGGCAAAGTCGTTCTGGAACATAAAGTGGAATTCCCGGTCGTCAGCGTAAAGTTTTTTCAAGGCTTTTTCCGGATTGGGCAGCTGTGGATTAGGGGGTGAGTTTTCATAGGTAAAAATCCGCCCCATTCCGCTCATCATGTGATAAAGGATGTGACAATGGAAAAACCAATCACCGCTTTCTGTAGCCGCAAACTCTATCGTATCTGTTTCCATCGGCATAATATCCAATACGTTTTTCAAGGGTGAATAATCGCCGGCCCCATTAACCACTCTAAAAAAATGACCATGCAGGTGCATCGGGTGGCGCATCATGGAATTGTTGTAAAGGATGATCCGAACATTTTCGCCTTTCCGGATCAGGATCTTATCCGACTCCGAAACCGTTTTGTTGTTAATGCTCCATACATAACGGTTCATATTTCCGGTTAGTTCAAACTTGTAAACGGTCATTTTCGCATCCGGAAGTGTGGTTTTAACCGGGGAGCGAAGCATGTCGTAATTCAAGGTCACAATATCAGACAGATCGTTGCTTTTGTATTGATCGCCATTAGTCATATCCATGTGGTTATGGCTTTTTTTCTTTTTCGGAAGAGCACCTGTTATTTCAGGATACATAACAACGTTCATATCCATTTGCTGCAGGCTCATATTCATGCCCATATCATCCAGGTTTCCGTCCATCCGGATCATGTCATTCATCATCTGCATTCCTTCAAAATATTTTAAAGGCTGAAGCGGGGAAACAAGTTGTTTGACACCCTCTCCCAGCCACAAAGAAGTACTTCCGATCCGGTCTTCCGATGTGGCTTGCAACTCAAAAGCTGTGCTGTCGGAAGGAATTGTCACCACTATATCGTAAGTTTCCGAAACGGCAATGATGAATCGGTCTACTGCAACCGGTACCACCTCCGAACCGTCACTGGCCATCACATCCATTTTTCCGCCCGACCAGCGCATCCAGAAATAGGTGGATGAACTACCATTGATAATCCGAATCCGGACTTTATCTCCCGCCCTGAATTTCGGAGCTTGTATTTCTTGCTTACCATTCGACAGGAATTTGTTATAATACACATCACTCACGTCCATTGCCAGCATGCGTTTCCATTCGTTCCCAAGCTTTGTTTTCAGCCTTCCGGAAAGAATGGCATCGCCATAACTCTGCACTGCTCCTTTTTGAACGGATGCTTTCTTAATGGCCGACCAGTCATTGGCCATGTGGAGCCTGCGGTGGACTTGTTCCGGTTTCATATCCGTCCAGTCACTGAGAATAAGCGTGTATTCCGGTAGCGGTTTTTCATCCCGCTTATGAATGATAAATGCACCGTACATTCCGGCCTGTTCCTGCAAACCTGCATGCGAGTGGTACCAATAGGTACCGCATTGTACGATTGGAAATTTGTAAAGATGTGTCTTTCCGGCCTTTATAGGCGCTGTTGTCAAATAAGGAACTCCATCTTGCTCGTTGGGTAATATTAACCCGTGCCAGTGGATGGATGTTTCGGTATTCAATTCATTATGGATCCAAATTTCAGCAGTATCTCCTTCCGTGAAGTGTAACTCAGGCATTGGAATACTTCCGTTAACGGAATAGGCGTGTAGCTCTTTTCCTGTAAAATTTACGGTTGTATCCCGGACGTATAGATCGTATCGCACAGTTTTCTGGGCAAAAGCCAGAACTTGCATCAAAATCGCCACTATCAATAATACTTTTCTTTTCATCACATACAATTTACGTCATTACTACCTTTTCGCCTCACAGAAGGAGAATAGCAATCAATTATTTTTCAATTCGCTCTATTTGAAACCCTGCTAATTTCACCTGTTCTTCAATTTCTTCAGTTGTTAACTTGTCTGAATTAACTGTCAGGATTTTTGCAGGAGTCATAATATCTACGTTCCATTCAGATGGAGATAGTTTTGCGTTCAGAAATGGTGATACTTTTTCCAGGCATCCCGCACATTTAATCGTTGTTTTGAACTGTTTCTTTTCCATGATTATTTACTTTTAATACCCTGCAAAGATTCGCTTTATCAGGGGCTTTATACTTATGATTTTTTCCGAACGATTTATGATTTTTACGATTTATTCAGGTGTCTGAATTTCAGTAGCAAACTATTGCTCACAACACTCAATGAACTGAGTGTCATGGCTGCTCCGGCAATCATTGGATTCAATAAGAACCCATTAACCGGATAGAGGACTCCGGCTGCAATTGGAATACCGATTACGTTATAAATAAACGCCCAGAACAAATTTTGTTTAATGGCAGATACCGTCTGCCTTGAAAGCTGAAATGCAACCGGGATTTTCATCAAATCTGAAGAAATGATTACCATGCGGGCAACGTCCATGGCAATATCACTCCCCTTTCCCATTGCGATACTCACATCTGCCTGGGTGAGCGCGTTGCTGTCGTTGATTCCGTCTCCGACCATGGCTACGATTTTCCCTTCAGCCTGCAGCTGTCTGATGAATTCCGATTTATCTGCAGGAAGCACCTCTGCCTTGTAATGCCCGATACCCGCTTTATCGGCGATGGCCTTTGCCGTTTGGCTGTTATCACCGGTAAGCATATATACTTCAATTCCAGATTCCCGGAGTTGACGGACAGCTTCAATGGAAGTTTCTTTTAGCTCATCCGAAATGGCTATTACTGCTAATACCTTTTGGGTATTTGCAAAGAAAATGACTGTTTTCGCATCGGAGAGCCAGGTATCTGAAATGGAAATCAAACCGCTGTCAATGCTTATTTTATTTTGGTCAAGCAGCGCCTTATTTCCAACGAAATACGTTTGTCCGTCAACTTCCGCTTTAGCTCCGAATCCCGTAATGCTTTCAAAGTGATGCACATGAAGGGTTTCCGTTTCATTAAAATAATGGACCACGGATTCAGCAAGTGGGTGCTCCGATTGTTTTTCAATACTGTATAGAACAGCTTGCAAACTGCTGTCTTTGTTTAACCATTCTATTCCTGTAACCTTGGGTTTTCCTTCTGTAATCGTTCCTGTTTTATCGAGCACCACTGCGTTTACTTTACGTCCCAGTTCCAGGCTTTCTGCGTCTTTTATCAGGATACCGTTTTCAGCACCTTTACCCACTCCAACCATAATTGCCGTTGGTGTAGCAAGCCCCAAAGCACACGGACATGCAATTACAAGAACTGTTACAAGGGACAAAATTCCTTGTGTGAGCCCGTTTTCACCACCAAGGATTACCCAAAGGATTAGCGTCAGTATGGAAATCCCTAAAACCACAGGCACGAAAATTCCCGCAATTTTATCTACGAGTTTTTGAACCGGAGCTTTACTACCTTGAGCGTCCTGGACCATTTTAATGATCTGTCCCAGCATGGTTGCATCACCTACTTTTTCGGTTTTAAAATGAAAACTACCTTTTTGATTGATCGTTCCGGCAAAAACTTTCGAGTTTTCGATCTTCTCAACGGCCAGTGGTTCACCGCTCAACATACTTTCGTCCACAAAGGATTTCCCGGAGATAACAGTTCCGTCTACAGCAATCTTTTCACCTGGTTTTACCACAATGGTATCACCGATCTGAACATGGATAATCGGAATTTCTTCAGACTCTCCCTGCTTATTCAGAATCGTAACTGTTTTAGGCTGCAAACCAATCAGTTTTTTGAGTGCTGAAGATGTATTTCCCTTCGCTTTTTCTTCAAGTAATTTTCCAAGCAAAATAAAAGCTATTACTACTGTTGCGGCTTCAAAATAAACATGCGCATGCAGGCCCTGTTGATGCCACACTTCCATAAACAGCGTATTGAAAACACTGAATAAATAAGCGATACCGGTACTCAGAGCAACCAATGTATCCATATTCGCAGAACGATGCTTCGCCTGTTTCCAGGCGTTGATGAAGAAATCCTTACCCAGCCAAACAATCACCGGCGTAGAAAGTATCCACATGATATAGTTTGCGTACGGAATATGCATAAAGAACATGCCGATTGCAACGACCGGAATCGAAAAAAGAATGGCACCAATCGTTTTATTTTTCAGTTTTCGAAATTTCTGCTGGTGCAATTCTTCCAGGGTGTCTTTAGCCGTTTCGGTTTCATCAATCATTAAATCATACCCGATTGAGCGCATTGCAGTTTGAAGTTCCTTAGGACCTGTAATTGACGGAATGTACTCCACCGATGCCAGGTTATTGGCGTAATTTACCGAGACTGCAGCCACCCCCTTTACACTTTCAAGAATGGTCTGAGCGCTGATAGCACAAGATGCACAGGTCATATTCAAAACCGGAAAATTCTTTTTCACGGTAGTTACACCATATCCCAAATCCCGAATGGTTTTTACAGCTCCGGGTAAAATATTAAATGCTTTGGTTTCATTGATGATCGCCCGGTTATTGTTAAGCTCCACTTTATGAAGCGTAACGCCTTCCAGCTTTTTCAAACCACTGTCCACTATCAGTGCACAATGCTCACTTTCAACTCCTTCCAGCGGGATAAAAAGCAAGTCTTGATCTGTTGTTTCCATAATTTCCTTTTATATGCTACAAAGTTCAGAAGGAAACGCCGGAAAAGACTTATGATATTTTCTGATTGAGTTACAACATTTACAACTGGTCCAAAGGTTTGCGTTTAGACTCTTTGATCGACTTGAAATGGCTTGGAGTAAGGCCTGTTACTTTTTTAAATTGTGTACTCAAATACGCCACACTGCTGTATCCCATCTGATCAGCAATCTGGCTTAACGACCATTCATCGTAAACCAATAATTCTTTCACCCGCTCAATGCGCTGAGAAATGTAAAACTTCTCAATGGTTGTTCCTTCTATTTCCGAAAACAGGGTACTCAGGTACTTGTATTCCATCGGAATATGCTGTACCAGGTAATCGGAAACATTGACCTGTATGGTTTCATCCGAATGGTGTACCAATTCCACAATGAGGGTTTTCACGCGTTCAATTAACCGGCTCCGTTTATCATCGATCAGTTCGAATCCGATTTCGGCAAAGCGCTTTGCGATCTTCTCCAAATCCTCTTCGGCAGGTGTCTCTTTTAATTCCACTTCTCCCAGTTCAACCGCAAGTGGATGAAATCCGAGTTTTTCAAGCTCGGATTTCACCACCATTTTACAGCGGTTGCAAACCATATTCTTTACATAGATTACCATCTGTTACTTAATGGTTTCAGTTGTTTTACCACAAGTGAGCATGGAACTTCCGTAATACGGATTTTTCACGGCATTTTCCTGGCTCAGCCAATCTGCTCCGGCGCCATCATTGTACATGGGACAATGCTGCAGGTACACCGTTTGATCTGCTTTGAAAACTTTCACCAGGTCATACATTCCTTTTGAAAGCAACGAAAAATGTTCGCGTTGGGAATTGATGTCCTTCGCCTCTCCGATATGCCCGGCATGCATCAATAGGTCTTTTTCAACTTTCATCCAAACCGTGTGCTCCTGAGCACTCATTTTAGACATATCAACGGCTTTAATTGCTTTTACCAAATCCGTTGCTTTTGATGAAGCCGCCCCTCCGTTGTCTTTGACCAAAGCATCTTTCAACGTGAAATAGGCCGTATAAACCTCTTCCAGCAGGTTGGTTTCTGCAGCTTGCTCTTGTGCGGATACGGTGGTGTTTTCCACTTTCGCAACCGGCTCTTTTACAACGACTTCTTTCTTCATGCGGTCGTATTTACAACATCCTGCCAGCTTCGCATAAGCATCATCAGGTGCCAGGAATTTCTCATTGTCATAACCAGCGTAGGCAATGCGCTTCAACACCTCATCCGAAGTTGTTTTCTCAGCATCGTATTGCAGGGTGAGTATTTTGGAATCTTTGTTCCATTCAGCGGAAGAAATCCCTTTCTTATTTGCTGCAGTTTCAATTGTCTTTTTACACATTTCGCAATTTCCGGCTACTTTAAAGGTTTCCGTTTTTGCATTTTTAATCGGTGTTGCACAGCTGGTGAATGCTACTAACAAAAGCATTCCCAACAGAAGGTGCTGTATCTTTTTCATAATTTCTTTTTTTATTGAATAACGAATTTTCTAATCCGCAAAAGGATTAGTTCAGCCTTGTGAACAGGCAGTCTGAAAAGAGGTAATTCTATATCAGGAATGATTCGTTTTGAATGTAGATGGGTTCATTGAACCTACCCGGCGGACGCTTCGGATGATAGTCAGACCGCTGTTTACCGGCAGAAACAACCCCTTCATTTTTGGGCACAAAAACAAAAGGTTCACTTTTGAAAGGTACGACTTCAAGGGATTTCCAACTTACTGTGGATGCCTTGAGCTGTTGATTTTCAAGTTTGAGGGAAAAGACAAGCTGCTCACAGCACTTTCCGCTAACAATGGTTTCGTTTTTTTCAGTTGGAACGACACATGCACACGGCTTGTTTTTGTTTGGTACCAGAACGGAAACGTCTGCCAATTTTCCACCGCAATAATGCACAGATACCGTTATTCCAAATGCAGGAACAAGGTATAAGACCATTACTATCAGTGAAATTATCCGCTTCATAAATGATGTTAACTCAAAACAAATGTAAACGACTTACTGCTTTAAAGCAATTCTTTTAAAACGGAAAATGAACCAACAGCATCTTAGCATTCCCAGAATTATGCTTTTTAAAAGTATTGCAAAAACTGGTTTTTACTCGCTATTAAGACAATCATTTCCCTTAAAGCTTTAAAAGATTTAACCCCATTTTCCCTTTCAGATTTTATCGCAGGTGAGAGTGATTATCAATCAACTTATCCGGTTATCAAAATAACCAACGACTCATTGATACCCGCCATTCAGAAATCGTTTCAAGCAGGAACCGGTATGATTCCTTCCTTAAAAAAGACAAGAAACACCCGCATTATTCCTCATAAAACAGGTGTAAAAAGATTCCCGGAAGCACTTTTGAAAGAAATTTCACAAAAAACTTTGATTTCAAATATTTTTTCTAATATTGAACCGATTTTAGTTGTAACCCTATTCACGCTTCTGGATGAAACCACATTTAGTTCTAAAGACTACTACGTCTTTTAGTTTACCATATATTCCATTTTGGGGAGATGTTGCCTTGGGAAAAGCAAGGGCGAACTCATCTTTTTCAGCAAATGTTGAAGAGGTATTCAGGGAATATAATCTTGATTACGTTGTTACTTCCGAATATCCCAAAAAACGGGAAGTTTGGTCTGAAGATGAAATCAAAGCGGAATTAAACAGGTTTTACAGATTCATTCTCTCTGAAGATACCCGAATTCCAACTTCTCTGATAAGCCGTTTAGAATTACTTCCCGAAATTGAATCCGTTCAGGTGGGCGGAATCGCAAGTACACCTCTTCCTGCATTAACATTGTCTTTGGGAAAGAAGGACTCGTACAGGTATGACCAAGTCCGCAAATCGATCGGACTGGACAAGGTGGCGAAAGAAACTTTGGGTGACCCTTCGGTGATAGTTGCTGTTTTGGATACGGGAATCCAGCTGAAACATCCGGAATTACAACACTGTCTTTTACCGGGATATGATTTTGTAGATATTATTTCCGGAGCAAACGAATTTATCGGGGATTTCCTCGGCTATGATATCGATCCGGATGATGAAGTGGGACACGGTACGCACGTTGCCGGGATCATTGGCGCCAAAGGAATACACATGTCTCCGGGAGTTGTCCCCAACTGCAAAATACTTCCGGTAAGAGTATTGGGAGCCATGAAGCGAGGTGAAGACCGTGTTGGCGCAGGTCTGATCGACAATATCAATTCCGGAATCAAATGGGCCGTCGATCAGGGTGCACAGGTTATCAATATGAGTCTTGGAATTGTACATGAAGGCGGTGGTATGCCACACGAAGAAATCGTGAAGTATGCCAAAGACAAAGGGGTTACCATTGTTGCAGCAACAGGAAATGACGGCCAGAACGCCAAATATTACCCTTCTTCCCTCCCGCATGTCATTGGAGTGGGAGCATTGGATAAAGAAATGATGGGAGCTGCGGCCTTTTCAACTTTTGGCGACCAGGTAGATTTTGTTGCTCCTGGAACGGACATTTTTAGCACCCACATTGAGGGAAAATATGCCTTTTCAAGCGGAACATCTCATTCAACACCTTTTGTTACCGGCGGCATTGCCCTTTTAAAATCTTATGCAAAACAAAAAGGAAAATCACTAAACGATCAACAAGTAAAATACATCCTCAAGCACAGTTCCGATAAGTTGGGAAAAAGTTTCAAAGACCTGAAAGCAGGCTATGGAATGCTGAACCTGGAGGATGCCCTGCAAATGGTAAAATATAAACTAAACATAAATTAAATACGTATGAACACAATTAATCTTTCCCAGTTTGATCTGGCTTCAACAAGCATTACTCCCTCAATCAGTACATCGATTCCCAATCAGTTTTCCATTAACCTGCCTTCAATGAATATCTTAAAATTGAATGGGATAGATATCGTAATGGACAAAATTGCTGTGCAGGCTATGCAAAAACTAATGGACAAGTACAAAGCAAACACCCTTGTCATTAAAGCTCCGACTCCAACTCCATCAAAATAAACCGGTTAAACAAAAACAATCTGTAATTCAACTTTAAAATTATTAAAATGAATATTGAAGACAAAGTACGCCAGCACATCAATGATAATGGACTAACAGGCGTTATCAATCAGGTAAACAGCTTAATTAATAACGCTAATTTATCGGCGGTTGAACGAAAAATTATTTCGGTCCCAGCTTTATACGCTACCTGTTTGGATTATGCATTTTTTGTGGAAAATGTAAATAACACGGATGTAAACGGAATCTACCAGGCTTGTATGCGCAGTCTGCAGAAACTGGTTCAGGATTTCTACAGAGAACTCATTGATGAAGTCTTAACCATAAGAGGTATCGGCTTACCGGCAGATCCCGATTTAGCAGACCAAATCACTGAAATGATGCTGGGTGTGGTAATGCAGTCTAATGTACCGATTTCAAACGGTGAAGCAGCTGACATTATCGTTGCCATATACTACAAGGTAAAAGAATTGGGGCCGATCAATTATTTTGTCCGCCAGTACATTGCTAATTCCGGGGACGTAGATCCGAATCAATTCAACGATAAGATCATCAATGCGATGGTTGATTACATGAGTTCGATGAAATTGTCTATTCCACAAACGATTGCCGGATTGGATGCTGCTGTTACGAACCATTCATTTGATGAATATTTTGCATTGGCATTGGATTATGCATTGCGTGTAGAGAGCGGTGGAGTGGATCCTATTGATCTGTATCGCATTAAAGGAAGTCAGAATACCTGGGATTTTTCCGTGGATCTTTTTGAAAGTTCTGCAAAACAAGGAATTGTTCCCAGAAATATTTTAGGTGCCGGTGCATTGTACTATACTTATGTGCTTGGGGAGCAGCTTCAGTGTTTTAACCTGGCTGAAGCCCTGATATTGAAGTGGGCCCGTGGTAACGTGTATGTTTCTGACCCAGCAACCGAAGGTAAATTGTACCGTTTCTATAAGTTGCTCGAGGAAAGAGCGAATAACGATGAGCGAGGCATGTTGTTCAAACGCGTACTTAATTTGAGTGATGCCAATTTATTGGAAGGAACGATTGTGAATGAATCATTCTCACGCCTGTGGTCTGAATTAATGCATCAAATTGTGGAATACATTACTAAAACGGAAACATCCAATAATCGTGATTTTGTTTCTCGTTTACCTATCACCCAGTTGGTCCGTGAAATTCAATACAACCTGACATCGTTCTTTACGGGAATGGCCCATGTTCAGGCTACTGAAATGTACAACCATTTGCAGGACGCTATGGAAATTCTTGCCGACGATGCAATTATCAATCAAATTGCTCCGGGAAGAAGCAAGAATGTTTGGTCTGTTATTGATGTATTGCACAAAGAAACTTACGGTTCCGCACCGAACATTACGGCGTATAAAACTGCAGCGGTTGAAGGTTACAAATTGTTCCAGTATGTTTCCAATTTCAGCGATGCGGCATTCGACAACAACCAGTTTATCGGTTTCATTCAATCAGCAGAGTCATACATTATTGCCCTGAGCCAGGAAGGAAGCACGACAAATAACAGCGAAATCAGCAGGGGTGAATTGGCAGCAGTTGAAGAAGAGTTTGAGGATTGGGATAATTAATCTTTATCAGACCAATCTATGATTTGTTCAAGTATTAAACTTAAAATATTCAATTATGCCAGAGTTAACTCCTGAAGAAATAAAAAATCTTGCTCGCTCCGAAGCAAAAGAAGTCCTTAGTAGGAGCAGTGCATTTCAAGTGATGTCCAGACCTGATCAAATGTCTATGTACAAAGACATGGTACTGGCCAATGCCAAACGTTTGTCCGAACAGCAGGCCAATGGGTTTATTGATAAATTGAGAGGATCCCAGACGGCTGACAGGGCCAGTGATCTGATCAAAGACAGCCGGCATAAAGCGGATATCGGAAGAGGTGTTGAAGCTTTTGACGAGTTGGTTGACACCGTTGATTTTCCCACATTCGTAAAGGACCTTGTTAAGGGCGTGTTTGATGCAAACATGGCTGTAATGAAGGAGCAGACCGAAAGCTATATCCGTTTGATGAAAGAAGCATCGAAGTCGGTTGCTCAATTTGTTAAACAAGTGAGTGATGAAGACGCATTCGGTGAATTGGCAAATTCAAATGATAATTTCAATTTATCCTTTGACGAAGAAGGTGCTAAGTTGACCGGGAAAGACGGTGAGCCTGTTGACATGGAAGATAATGAGGTCAAAGCCGCAATCATGGATGCCAAATTGAAGATGGCGAAAGAGCACCGGAAAGCCCTGCAGCAAATAATGCTGATGGGAATTACGCGGATGGTCGTTGATAAAGGAACGATTAAAGCAGGTGTTGTATTTGACTTCAAATCCAAAACGGATGCGGCTTTCCAGGACAAAGCAATGAACAAGAATAGTTCCTCCGGCGGAAGTCATGTCAAGGCAAGCGGAGGATTAATCGGTTCCATCTTTGGCGGACCTTCCGGTGGTACGAGTAACTCGAGACAATCCACATCCGTGAGTGTTTCGTCTGCAAAAAGTTCCATGCAGGATGAATTAGCTGCAAAGTTAACGGGAAATGTAGAACTCCAGTTTTCGACAGACTATTTTGAACTGGATAAGTTTGTGGATCTCTACAAAATTGAGAGTGACACTGAAATAGCTACTAATCCGAATCGTTCAAATCCTGCAGGAGGACCAAACGGAACAGGAAAATAATAGATTGTTATGGCACTTGCTATCTTAAAATACGATGTTAATTCAGGGAACAATCAGCAGTTTTCCGGCGATATCGGTAAGAACCGTTATTTCCGGATTATTGTTGGCGGTGCTGAAACATTCAGCCGTTATGGTGTCCCTTTCATGAAGGACCAAAAGTTCGCAAGTCCGCTGTACGGGCCTATTCCGGATTCATCTTTCGGCAGGATACATTTCGAGATTCCTGCAAATTTAATTACTCGTGAACATGCCTATGTGCAGTTGTATTCATACAAAGACAAAGATGAGAATGGAATCGCTATTTCGTCTATTGTCCGTGTAATTCCAGGTTTTACAAATATCCCGCCCATGCAAAATCCGGTTTCCTTTTCAGCAAGCACTACTCCATCGGTTGCACTTGAAAAAACAGTTGGAAGTGTTACTTTTCAATACAAAGAAAAGCCGGTTTCGAACGCTTTGTTTTTAGACAAATTGATGGAGTTCTTACCCAAAGCACTTCCTATGATTGGAGGCTTACTAGGAGGAAAACCGAAAACGGATCAAAAAGGCGGAGGAAAAACCGGGATACAGGACCAGGTATTAAAACTGATCAGCGATCCCGAACAGTTACAAAAAGTATTGGATTTGCTGAAAGGATTACTCACTCCCTCCGGACAGGAAGCCAAAAGTGAAGGTAAAAGTTATGCCCGGTCGAATAAGTGGTCGGGAGCCATGATGGACCCGATGACCATTATGACCCTGATTTCTGCCATTACCGACGGATTACAAAAATTGGGAACCATTGGTGCACAGATCAATAAAGACGAACTGGATGCAATGACAAAATTCAACCCGGGAGTTGCAGATCCTGATGTACAGGGACTTTTGAACCAAATGAGCGTCTCAAATACGAGCCAAGCAATGATGGATCCGATGACTATTACGGCGCTGATCTCTACTATTACGGACGGACTTCAGAAACTGGGGCAAATCGGTGCACAGATCAACAAAGATGAGCTGGATGCTATGGCAAAATTCAATCCGGGAGTTGTAGATCCTGATGTACAAGGACTTTTGAACCAAATGGGAGTAAAAACGTATCCTTTTCCTTCTGTTAAATTCAAAACCAGTGCATTAGCCAGCTTGAAAATCGAAGGATTAACTCCCCTGCCCTTTAAAAATCAGTCGTGTTTTTGCTTTTCATTTGGCAGGGCCATGGGGTTCCCTTTAAAGATCAACGCACCGAAAGATATTCCCAAAGGAATGGTTCAATTGATTGTAAGACGGGAAAGCGGCGAGACACTGATCCAGCACCGGTTGGAACATAACGGATCAAACCTGGGAGTCTTGTCTGTTGTACCTGAAATACCGGCTCATTTGGCGGATGATTTAATTCCGGGGGAACTATACAAGGCATACATTGCAGTACTTTGGCGCGGAAAGAACGGGGAAAAGCTGGGAACTTCCATTGATCTTCCGATCATGGTTTCTTCGGGTTATTTCTACGATAGAATCGGAGCATCCAAAGAAGCTGTTCCGCTGAATGACATCAATAAATACCGGGCTTTTTGGCATAAAGTATGGCAGTCTGATTTTACGGAAGACGTTGTACGCTATGAGTTTGAATGCAAGTATTATTTTGCGTTGGAACATGGAAGGACCAGAAATGCCCAAATGGAAACCATTGAGTTGATGTCACCCGCAAGACCCCGAAAAATGGAAGGTAAAATGAAATCGGGATTGATACTCAGTCCAGCTGTAATGAATCAGTTACTTCCCGCAATCGGGCAATTTCCAATGCTTACCGATCAGCAGCTGGCCGCGGTAGAAGCGGAAGATTTTATTGCCAATCAGCAAAAAGCATCGAGAACAGGTCTTGAATACAAAGGCAAGAACGGCGAGATGGCAGCACTTTGGGTATATCCGGAAGTTCAGGTGACGGAAGTTTACCTGCAGAAACAGGGATCTGTAAACCAATATGGAAATATTGAAAACACCGTGGAAGAAATGGTTTACTTCCCTGCTGTAGCCTCCGCACATTTTATAGGTGTAACCTCTAATTAGTAACTATGAAAGAGCAAACATTATTCCCCACATCGCAGTCTTTTTCCGGCGCATTCAGCGCAGAGGATGCTACTGTATTGCTGGATGGATTGAAGGTGATTTTTGATAAAAAAGTGACCGCAACTCCAGTAGATATCGATTACAAAATTTCATCAAAAAAAGTTGAAAACAACGGATAAGATATATGACCAGATTGACGAAAAGCTTCAACCCTTTTCGGTACTGATAGAATCCCTGTCGGCCATCACGCATGCAGCCCCGGAATCCGATTTTTGGGAAGCACTGAAGGTTGACAAGATTTTGGTTGATCTTCCTTTGGAGATAGATGTTTTGGTGAATGACGACAACACCATTACGCTAGGTTCGGCTCCTCCGACTCAACATATTGAAACGAGTTTTATGCCGACGATACAAAATTTGAAATTAACGATTGTAAGACTAGAAGATCTGAATGGCGAACAAGAATAATAAATCCTGGCAATTAGAGGATTTTATCGATTCTCTGGTTTACGAGCTCGATAAGGCTCGTGAAACGCTTTCCATTAAGGGATTGAGCAGTCCGCTGACCTATGCTGTAAAGGATGTTTCCATGGAATTGCATGTATTTCCGGAATACAATGGAAAAGACGTTCGCTTTGTTACAGCCGGTTCGGGGGAATCAGGTTCTTCTAAAATTAGTTTATCGTTAGGTTCAATAACCGATCGTCAGATTCGTGAAACAGCAAAAAAACCTATTGAAGCAGACGATATTGCTTTGGATGAAATCGAAGAGATCGATCCGGAAACGAAGCTTCAATTGAACAGAATGGGAATCAGATCTGCCAAAGAGGTAGAAAAAATCCAAAATCAAAATATCAAGGTGAGCAAACCCGGGGCTTCCAATGAAGGATCCGGAAGCACCATTGATTTTAAAAAATTAGCAGGTTTAATTAATAAAGCTCAACGGGGACAGAACCCTCCCAAAGTATTTGCCGCTCAATTGGCAACTGTTCAGGGAAAAAATGTCCTGGCAATCAAAGGGGAAAATCTCGTCATTAAAAATTCGGATCAGCTCAAAGCATTGTTAAATAGCAAGGAAGCAAGAGTTATTCAAGCCGGCGCAGATCAAATCGTATTGGAATTGGCCGAATTACCATCAAAAAAGGACAACCAGTTGATTGTTCAACTGGATGAACATACGGTTTTTAACCTCAATGTTACTGCTAAACCCAGATGAGCTGGTATAAAAAAACAAAAAAATTATGGTACCTGAATTTAAGAAATTAATGCATAAAAGAGCTTCAAAAGCCCATTATGATCATAAAAAACCAATAAAATTGCTCTTTAAAGATGGTTTAATCGTAACCGAAAATGACCAGGAGCAAAGCCATCGGTCCTATCATCATGGAATGAGCATCCAGTCTCATGCTTTCGATTATACACATCAGGCATTTGAAGCAGATGAAGATGAGGAACAAACCGACCCTGTTTATTTTGAGGATTCCCATGAAGACCAGGAAGAACTGGTAATGGCAAAAGCTTATGATTACGATGGTTCGGATGAAACGAACTATGCGACTGCCAAGGCTTATGATGACGATCATGATGATGACATTCAGTATTCAAACAACTCAAAAGAAGAACCGGAAGATCGAAACAATCCATTCTCAGATGTTTTCCAGGTTGATGATCATTTATTCGAAAATGAAAAACCGAATTCGGGAGATAGCTCAGCTGACGAAGAAGAAGAATTCAACGATCAGTTTGCACGTGATTTGCAAGCCGTGCTCTCAGGTCAGAAAAGCCTGGCGCAGCTATCCGAATATGCTGATGAAAACTATATAAAAGAAGAGGAAGCCAAACCGGAACCTGAAAAGGCCGTACAGCAGATTGAAGAAAAAATGGTGAAAGACGAAGCCATTTTCGAACAATTGGCACTTGATATGAACCGTCTTCAAACATTCCAATTGGGTGAAGTACACCTGGAGGAAATTTTTGATCGTGCAGATGCCGACTTGCTGAAAGAAAATACTGCCAAAAAACAAAAATTGGAAGAAGTCGTTACCGAAGCTGCTATGACCCTGGATGGTATGGAATTGGCCGAAGATTTTGAGTATATGGAATCATTAGCCGAATCAGATCCGGATAACGGAAGAAGCAAACAAGCCGGAAATGCCTATGAAGATGCCGAAATCGTCGAAGAAGAGGAAACAACCGAATCAGCTGAATTATGAATAGACTTCTGAAACTTCAAAGCCGGGTACAACGATTCAGCCAGCCTCAAAAAGAGGGTTTTCAGATCAACGGAAGCGGATTAAACCAACCTTCACTTCCGGCAATGGTATCCAGAGAAAATACCACTTCGGCTTACCTGCTTATTGTGGGACAATTGGTGCGCAACGGATCACAAACCCCGCTTCCGCGTATGTCCGTGCAATTGGACGGGATCTTTGCTCAAAACAAACGAGTATCTGTAAAACCGGTTGTGGATTTAGCTAAAACAGACAGCAAAGGCTCTTTTGTTTTAGTGGTATCATATCCGATGAATGCCAGGAATAATTTGTCACAAGCAAAAGCAAGGGTTTTGGTTGCAGGTCAGGACGGAGCATTCGAACTGCCGGTTTTACCATACGAAAGTCAGGGAAATTCCGAATGGAAGAAAATACTCAACGAAAAACCGGTCAACAGTGTTTTGCATCGTTTGCATCTGCCTTCTGAAAAACAGCTGCTGCAGTCGAAACAGCTTGAATTCATTGCGGTTGAAACCCTAAAAATAGATTAATCACTACTCACAATTAATAAAACTCAGATTATGGAAAATTTCATAAAGAAACGTCAAAAAAGAAATGTTTTACTTGAAATTGAACGAGCTCAAAAGAAATTGCCTCAGAACTTAGGTTATGGAAGATCCTTGTCAGATTTATCGATGGCAAAGACAGGCACTCCTCATGATTATGTGATCGCAAATAATGGGACAATTACTTATACAGCCGGAACAAATACCACGCACCGTTACTTTTTCGAAGGGAATCAGCAGCCTTCCTATACATTGGTTGCCAATGATAGTGGATTAGTTTTGATCCCCGATACCGGAACCGGTTTCGCACGCTATGGTACTGTTGACGCCGGAGGAACGGATAATGGCGTCGTTTACGGCCCGGGTGATCATTTTTTACTTCCTATTACCGCTGCTGCATTGTTCGGTTTGATGCGTCGACTGAACGCCGACCACCAGTTCACAGTATCTCTTGGAGACATGTCTTCCTCCAATGGCCGGGATCCGTGGCAAGTCGGTTTCCCACATCATGCAGGACACGGCCACAACGGGAACCGCTCCGGTTTAGATATTGATTTTCGCTATTTAAATCGCCAGGGAACCAGTTTCCAGGCAACAAATGCGTTTAACAGCCCTAATTTCAGCCAGGAAAATAACCAAACCCTTTTCGATACTGCCCGATTATTCGGTTTTACCCTCAATTTCCAGGGAAACAGTGGTAATCTGAACAATGTGGCACGAGAAAATGGACATAACGATCACGGACACCTTGGTTTTGTGCGGAACAATGCAACCATTGTAACATCACGGTCAGGATCTCAATCGTTGAGCCTGTCTTATCAAAAAGCACGCGTGTCGGCTTTGAGCATCCCAAAAACCTGGGATACACATACCGATAAAAGAATTTTGGAACTGCATCCCGACATCCGGATAACCGTTGCAGAATACATCAACCTGATGGAAAGCAAGCACGGAATGAAAGTGCGTGTTACAGGCAATCCGTACCGTACATTCGAAGAACAGGATGAATTGTATGCACAAGGCAGAACCAAACCCGGAAAAATTGTAACCAATGCCCGCGCCGGGGAAAGCTATCACAACTACGGATTGGCCATCGATGTGGTGGAGATTAAACCGAATTTCGGCTACGAAAAGGGATATGACCAAAAACGTTGGAGTCTGATCGGAAAAGAAGGTAAAGCAATGGGGTTTGAATGGGGTGGAGATTTTAAAAACCTTGTTGATAAACCGCATTTACAAATGACGTTCGGCTACACCGAAGGCCAGCTGCTGGCATTGGTAAAAAAAGGCCAATTGATCCAGGGTACCACTTATGTTCAACTAAACAACAAAACAAGTAAAGGCCAATCCTGGTATAGCGAAGGACTGGAAAAACCGACCACCATCAGCGCTGCCGGAATTGAATTCATCAAGTGTCTTGAAGGATACGTGAAATACGTATACGATGATGCAGATAAATCAACCCCAAAAAAGAAAAACCCCACTACCTGGAATGGAGATTTAACCATTGCTCATGGTCACAAATTAACGCCTGCCGAAGTAGAAGCTTACACAAATGGCACGTATCGTTTCCAGCAGGGGATAACGGATGCTGAAGCAGAAGCTTTGATGCTTAGCGATTTAGCCTGGGTAATCGATCGTGTAAATAAATCTGTTCAAACAACACTTACCCAACATCAATACGATGCAACGATCAGTTATGTCTACAATGCTGGGCCTGGTAACACGCTCACTAAGAAATTCGGAAAATACCTCAATTCCGGGAACTTTGATGCGGCAGCCCTGGAAATGGATGTCGTGACTTCAAACAAGGAACAAGTCAAAGGACTTTTTAAACGCCGTAATGCGGAATACGATTTATTTCAAAACGGTGTTTACGGAGATTGCAATACCTATGAAACCAATTTCCTAACCTTTAAACCACGGGTTAGATTCACGGGCGCGCAATCTTTCTCAGATCCTTTCCCGCATATTAAAAGTGCTAAGTTTAAAGCCTTTTTACCCACCATTTTGAAGCACGAAGGAGGATTTGTAAACAATCCGGCAGATCCGGGAGGTGCTACCAATAAAGGAATCACCATAGCAACTTTCCAAAAATACGGGGAATCACTGCTGGCAGTAGAACCGACTTTGGAGAACCTGAAAAAATTGACTGATGAACAAGCCGGACTCATTTACGAGCAAATCTACTGGAACAAATTATCGGGCGAAGAAATAAAAGATGTTCAGGTTGCCTATCAATACGTTGATTTCTATATCAATGCCGGATCGAATGCCATTCGCACCATGCAGCGCACGTTGAACAGTTTGGGTAAACCGGTTCCTGTAACTGGAATTATGGATAGAGATACACTGGATGCAATCAATGCAGTGAATGGCGAACAATTGTTTAACGCATTCCGTGCAAAACGAATCCACTATTACGAACGTTTGGTAGAAAAGAAACCTCAAATGGAGCAATTCCTGAAAGGGTGGAAAAACCGGGCGAATAGTTTCGTTTATTCTCCGGACGGGATATCCGAAGGAAAGAGCTTTCTCCATGCTTTTGGTTTGAATCCGGACGATTACACCTGGGAAATATACAAGGTTAAGCACGGTGAAAGCTTGTGGTCTATTATTCGTAACAAATGGAACCTTCCGGCTTCCGATGCATCCAATGTGAAGCAGGTAAAAGAACTTGCCGAGATGACTGTTGCGAAAAATGGGAAAGCAGATGGGTGGCAACCCGGATTGAACGATCCGATTTACATTCCGACAGCCAAAAAAGGTGCCTCATCTCCGGGTTCTTCGACTTTAAATCCAACGGATTATAACTGGGAAACGTATAAGGTGAAATCCGGAGAAAGTTTGTGGTCCATTATTCGTGGCAAATGGAATCTTCCGGCTTCCGATAAATCGAATGCCAAACAAGTAACAGAGCTTGCGACAATGACCGCTTCCAAAAATGGCCAATCAACTTCCTGGGAGCCAGGTTTGAATGAAACGATTCAAATACCGACCTCAAAGAAAGGTGCTGCTGCTCCGGCTACAGGAACCAGCACACATACCAATGGCTGGTTTACCGACAGTAAGATTAAATCTCAAAAGGTAACAGAAGCGGACAAGGGAGCCATAACACCTGTTGCAATTGTACTGCACCGAACAGAAAACAACAGTACTTCCGGCACTGTAAGTGGATTTAAAAGTGGAATTGCCGCTCATTTTGTGGTAGGTAAAGACGGTGAAATCATTCAAACGGTCGGTACAAACAGAAAGGCTCAGCATGTTGGAAAGATCAGATCCAGATGTGAACAGGAAAAATCCTGTTCGGTAGATGATGCAAAAGCCATTAAAAAGATTTGGGATGGAAAAACATCTTATGGAGATCGGGTAGAAAAAGTACATAATCATGAGCTTGGTAAATCCTATCCGGACAGATACCCGTATAACGGTGATTCCATAGGAATTGAAGTAGTTGGCGCATATACCGAGTCTTCTAAAACCTGGGATGCAGTTCCTGCCGCACAGGCAGATTCGGTAGCCTATTTGGTGAATTTGCTGAAGAAAGAGTTGAGTTTGACCAATGCAGATATTTACGTGCATGAAAAAATATCCTACAAAACGGAAGGCGAAGGACAAACGGTTTACGATGCAATCAAGTCCAAGATTTAGTAAATCTGATGATAACTAAAAAATGGGGGAAGTTAACTTCCCCCATTTTTTTTATGCTTTCGGCTGCGTTGGTTTGACTGCTTTCGGTGCCGCTTTTTTAACAGCTTTGGGTTTAGCCGCTGCAACGGGCTTAGGCTTGACTTCTGGCTGCGGAGTTTTTTGTTCCGTGACCAAAACATCCTTCCCTCCTGCTGCACTTTCGGGTTTCGGAGCTGGTGTGGCAGCGGGTGCAGTTTCTTTTGGAATGCTTGCTTTTTCACTCCATCCGAAACCGGCAAATATCTCCGGAATTACGTAAACAAACGCTTTGAATGTTTCGTTAGATACATCCCTGTTTTTCACAAGTATCTCCTCCTCTATTTCATAATTTACTTTCGCCCTGCCATTGGGATAAATGACCTGAGGTTTCAACCAGGTCACAAAATCATCCTCACTATTGGTGCTTTTATTGATCGTATATTTCAGATTCAGAATACTTAGGCTTTCGTATCCGTTCGGGATTGCGAGTATGGTATCTTCCGAGTAATCCACTTCGTGAATTCCTGCATACATACCAAATTTAAGTCTATGTGCCCGTTCGGCTTGCGTAAATGATACGTCAAACTTTAATGAAATTTTAGCGCGGTTTTTCGTTTTCCCGCGAGCTACTTTAAGCTCCAGGTTTTTAATTGTTGCCATGAATAGAGGTTTTTATAAATCAGGATGAAAATACGGTTTTTTTGAATTGATTACACCTTGTTAAACAGGTATTTATCATTAATTTTTATACCGATTCACCCAATCTATCTTATTCTTGAAAGAATGATCGGATTTTAGAGAAAAAGGAAAAGCAGAAGAGATTTTTCAATCATTGCTTATCTCACTTTACAAAAGCGCTGGGATTTTCACCGAAATATTCCGTAAATGCTTTGGTGAAATAGGATTGGCTTCTCATTCATTTGGAAAAATTAGCTTTTCAGTTATTCAAGTATCAATTTCAGGGTATCGGATTTTGTCCTGGCCAATAACCAGGTATTCAATTGCTCACGTTCAGCAATTTTAACGGTCTTCTCCGTTTTGATGATTACCAAAAGAAGCGTATCGGATTTTTTATCGGGATAATTCTCAACGATCCTGCTTGCACTATAGGAGCGAAACCCCGGCAAAAGAGCTGTTAACTCCCTGGTTAAATCCGGAATTGTATTCAGTTTGTAACTCTGTACCATGGACTGAACTTTCAATGAATCGTGCCTGAATACATCGTTAAGGATACTGGACCTGATTTGGTTCATGTCTATTTCCTGTTTTGAATTCAGTCCCTGTCTTACGATCAGTTCCGTATTTTTAAGATCGTAGGCATTTAAGTTTCCACGGATCGAATCGATCCGTTTTTCAGGCAGATGTTTGCCAATCAGGAGCACATTGATCTTCGAAGGATCATCGTCATACCTGAAATTTTTGGATACAACCAGGGCGTTATCAAATTGGAACTGCTCTTCAACAAATTGTTTTGCCCTACTTTCGAAAAGACTCTTGTTGACGATCTTGTATGTCAGGTAAATGCTTGGAAGAATGGTTATAAATATCGTGAGGAGAATGTACCGGGAAACTTTTCTTCCTTGTCCGGATTCCTCAAATGACTTCCGTTTGAATTTCATTAAGCGAATAATCAGGAAAGTACTGATACAAATAAAAATACTATTGATACAGTACAGATACAGCGCACCCAGGAAATAATAGTAATTCGCTGTTGCCAATCCGTAGCCGGCAGTACACAAGGGAGGCATTAATGCTGTTGCAATGGCTACTCCAGGTATTGCGTTGCTTTTTTCGTTACGTGTTGCAGCAACAACTCCGGCAAGTCCACCGAAAAAGGCAATTAGCACGTCCCACAAGGTTGGAGTTGTCCTGGCCAATAATTCACTTTTGGCTTCATCCAAAGGGGTTATCCAAAAATAAATGGCGGAGGTGATAATACTTATAATAGTTGCCGTGAGCAGGTTTCGAATGCCCTTTTTTACCAGGTCAAAATCATCGGTTCCCATTCCAAGGCCAACTCCCATGATCGGTCCCATGAGCGGAGAAATAAGCATTGCCCCAATAATAACGGCGGTTGAATTCATATTCAAACCGATGGAAGCTATCAAAATAGCAAAAATCAGTGTCCAGAGATTTGCACCCACGAAATCCGAATTCCGGGTAATCGAATCAATGACCTGTTCCTCGTTAGCCTGATCATGGCGCAGATTGAACCGTTGAATAACTGCTCGCCTAAATATTTTGAATAACTGGTTGTTTTCTTCTTTCATGCGGTTGTATTAATCCTTCAAAACATGCGATTTACTCTTTTTAGAAAGTTTAAGTAACAGAATCCCTGTAACTCCTGCAACAAATGATGCGGTCAAAATACCATATTTTGCCTGATCCGTGTAAAGCGGGTTGGTAAAAGCAAGTCCCGTAACAAAGAGCGACATGGTAAATCCAACACCCGCCAATACCGCCACGCCTGTAACATGCATCCAGTCAGAACCTTCAGGCAGTTCTGATAATTTGAGCCTTACTGCCAGCCAGGTGAAGGAAAATACACCTATAAACTTTCCTGCAAGTAAGCCGAATATGATACCGATGCTCACGGGATTTCCCAACGATGAAAAAAAGTCGCCATGAATAATAATTCCGGCATTGGACAGGGCAAACAACGGCATGATTACAAATGCCACCCAGGGATGCAGTTTATCTTCAATTTTTTGCAAAGGAGTTTCGGCATCCAAACATCTCTTTTTGATAGATTGAATAATATCGTGCTGTTCGGGAGTTGTAAGCGAACTGTTCAACGGTATTTGCTCTTCAAACTCTTCCAAATGTTTTTTTGTTTTTTCAGCGAATTCGCTTTCATTTATTTTGGTCCTTGCCGGAATAGTAAAAGCAACCAATACGCCTGCAATTGTGGCGTGAACACCTGAAAAAAGAAATCCTACCCAAACTGCTATACCTATTATCAAATAGAAAAAAATACTCCGTATCCCCAAAATATTACCGATTGCAAGGATCAATAAAAAGATTCCGGCAATGATTAACGGGGCCCATGCAATGTGAGCTGTGTAGAAAAAGGCTATTACTAAAACCGCACCCAGATCATCAGCAACTGCTAAAGCCGATAAAAAAACTTTTACCGAAGATGGAATATGACGTCCGGCTAATGAAAGTAGTCCCAGGGCAAAAGCAATATCTGTTGCCATTGGAATTCCCCAGCCTTTGGTACTGTCTGCTCCCATATTCACCACTAAATAGATCAACGCCGGAACGATCATTCCTCCCAGAGCGGCAATCATCGGAAGTGACGCCTTTTTAGCCGTTGACAGTTCACCCGCCATAAATTCACGCTTTAATTCCAGTCCGATGACAAAAAAGAACAAAGCCATTAAACCGTCATTGATCCATACATGCAGCGGCTGATCCAACCCGTGCCCGTTAAAATTCACCGCAAAATGAGTTTCCCACAATTCATGATAAGATTCTCCCAAAGAAGAATTCGCCCAAATGATAGCGATAACAACACTGATAAACAAAACAATACCACCGGTATATTCCCGATGGATAAAACGGTTAACTGGTTTTAATATATAATCAATAGGAGATTTTGCCATGAGATTTTTATGTGAAAAAGCTATTTGTAAAAGCATTAAAGATACTTATTTTTTTAGCTTTTTCTTTGAGAATTCCTATTGAGAACCTGACCATATTTTCTTACATGACTACTGCTGATATATTCTCAACAGAAGCCATGCATTATCTGAAAGATCGGGTATATGATCTTAAAGTGGTTAGATTAATCATTTGAAAACAGACCAAATCAAGGATTCAAAGCGATCTGTTCCAGAACCCATTGCATTTTCAACTCTTGTTTCGATTGCCGTTTGGTTTTACTCTTTCGTTATTCGAAAAACCTCAGAACCGCTCATACTTTTCAATGTAAATAAATAAACCCCAGATTGAAAAGAAGTCATATCAATGGTGCTTTCCGGATAAATCCGCCCGGAAACAAGCAGTTTTCCCTTTATATCCCGGACTTCCAATAAGGCTGACGGATCATTGAACCTGATAGTTACATTCTTTTTCGTTGGATTCGGATATAGTTCGAAAGCAGTGTTCTCAAATTCATTCAACCCGACTGTATTGATTACCACGCAGGCGGAAGTATCTTTGCAAGCTCCGTTATCAACAATGACTGCATACACCCCGTTCACTTCCGCAGTAAAACTTTGGGATATAGCATTTGATACCTGGATGTGATCCGGACAAGTTATCCACTGATAGGCCGCACCTGTTTCGGTAACAGTCATCGTTACACCTGAAATACTGGTTGTTACGTCCGGAATGGGATGAATGGTCAGGTTCAGCGTTACTATACTATCACAACCTAATGAGTTTGTTAAAGTAAACGTGGAAGTATCATTGTCCGAAAAATAGGTATTTCCGTCCATCCAGGTATAAGACCCGCAAGCGGTTTGAATATCTGTACCGGTACTTGGAGAGTTAACAGTTAAGTTTAATGTTACAATACTATCACAACCTGAAGCGTTTGTTAAAGTAAATGTAGAAGTATCATTATCCGCAAAATAGGTATTTCCATCTATCCAGGTATAAGACCCGCAAGCCGTTTGGATATCTGTACCGGAACTGGATGAATTAAGGGTCAAATTTAATGTTACAACCGAATCGCAACCACTTGCTGCTCCGCCTGCAATTGTATGAGTAGCAGTTGTGTTGGAGGTATAATATGTTACATTGTCTATCCAGGTATAAGAATCACAGGCCGTTTGGACATCGGTCCCTGTAGTTGAAAAATTCAGATCCAGGTTCAGGTGCACAATGCTGTCACAACCGGTAACAGTACTAACATAGCTGTGTGTTGCCGTAAAATCATCTGTATAGTAAGTGTTTCCATCAACCCAGATCAGGCTGTCACAAGTTTCTATTTCATCAATCGTGTGTATCGTTTCACTGTTATTATTTGTTTGAGAAATAGCAACCCCTGATGCCACCCAATTAGAGGTTGTACCGCTTAATGTAAAACCGATAAGAGAAGCATCGTACAGATTGGTTAGTTCATTCAGAATTGTTTCACTCGAATTGGTTCCACCCGCTATTCCCTGATTAAAACTATAGCTAGCCACCAAATTGGGTTGAGTGACTGTAAAAATGCTATTCATCCCGGCAGCTATTTCACAAGGAGTACGGATATCATCCCATATCCGAAACTCATCGATGGAACCATTGTAAATTTGTTGCCCGTCAGTTCTGGCTCCTAATGTCATAACTCCGTCAATTCCAGTAGAAGAAACGCCGCCACTTATTCCATTTGTCTGTATCCCATTGATATAAAAGGCAATGGAGTTGGTGCCAGCATTCCATGTAAATGCAAGGTGAGCCCATTCCAAGGGTACAAGATTTATTTGCGTATTTAAGCTATATGTTATCCCGTTATCCATCATAAAGAAATACACCGTATTATTAAGACTAAGAAGGATTGAACAAAAATTATTGACATCTTTTTGAGCAAAAAATATACGCTTGGTGGTTGACGATGATTGCGGTTTGACCCAGCACTCAAGCGTGAAATTATTCGCGGGAATATTGTTGAATACTGCCGGTAAATTGGCCTGGCAATACCCGTTCGAGGAATTAAAATTCAATGCATTACCTGCCAATTGTGAGAAAGAATAAATGGCTGCATGTATCGAAAAGAATAGGATTAAAAGGGTTGTTTTCATGGACAATCTGTTCTGGCATTAATTATTTTTTTGTATCTGCTGAATTACTAACTCTTCATCCTTTGTGAGAATACGCATGATGTAAATTCCCCGGGAAAGAATGGATATATCTATGGTTTTTGAGTCCGGATCAATTTGCAGTAACTGTTTTCCTTCCAAATTGATAATCTCTATGCTCTTCAGTTGTTGGATCGAGCTCAGGGTAAGTACTCCTGTTGTAGGATTTGGAAAAACCCGGACTATCCGATCACTTTCCGTTTCCTGTAATCCCAAATCAGCAATCACCGCACAAGCGGAGGTATCTGTACACATACCATTATCCAGGATTACCGCATAGCTTCCATTTTGCTGCACAACAAAATTTTGTGCTGTGGCCCCAATGATTTCAGTATTATTTGCACAATCAATCCATTGATAAGTGATTCCGGCCTGATCGGCAGTAAGCAGCGTTTCGCTAATACTAACCGTGTTAACCGGCGATGGATGAATGATTATTTCAAAGGTATCTTCGCTGGAGCATGCTCCATTTTCCGCGTAGATATAAACCATTTGTGAAGTCGAGATCAAATCTCCCGCGGTCAGTTGAGTACCACCGCCATTACCCATTGAAAAGTAATTTCCACTAGTCAGAGCCGGCAATTCATAACTAACACATGTTTCTACATTGTCGAGTGTGTCGGCTGATATAGCTTCATCTATGGTAATGGTAAATGCATGTTCATCTGAACACGTTCCGTTTTCCGCATAGACATAAACGGTTTGTGTGGTTGAAATCAAATCTCCGGCATTGAATGCTGTTCCTCCGGCATTTGCCGAGCTGAAATAGTTTCCTTCGGAAAGAGCGGGAAGTTCGTAACTTTCACATGCCGAAACATCATTGAGCGTATCCGCTGATATGACTTCATCTATGGTGATGGTAAATGCATGTTCGTCTGAGCACGATCCGTTTTCCGCATAGACATAAACCATTTGTGTGGTTGAAATAAGATCTCCGGCATTGAATGCTGTTCCTCCGGCATTTGCCGAGCTGAAATAGTTTCCTTCGGAAATAGCGGGAAGTTCGTAACTTTCACATGCCGAAACATCACTTAAAACCGGAGAAGCAGGTGTAGTTGTTATCGTTAGATTCAAGGTGATTGTACTATCGCACCCACCGATACTGGTATAGGTGTAAGATGCTGTGTTGTTATCGGAATAATACGTATTTCCATCGATCCAGGTCAGACTGTCACATGCATTCAATGTCTGGATTTCATTGGTTGCCGAGCAGGTAAATAAGCGAACCATTCCCGCAGATTGATAATGCGACCCGTTTGGATATTTATAACCTGAAAACTCACCCGTTGCAATTAATCTGGTATCCTGCTGTAACAATAACCCATAAACTTCACCAGCTGTTCCGTACCCCAGAATTCCAGCATTCACTTCACCAAAAGTGGTGTCAACACTCCCGTCAGGGAGAAGACGAACAACAGACCATTTATTGACTCCATTGAATGAGTTGACTGCTCCCGCTACAATTATTTTTCCATCTTCCTGCATGAGCATCCGATTAAGTTTCAGGTTAGGATTGTATGAAAAATAAGAACCAGTACCGCAATTAAAGGTAGTATCCAGGGTTCCGTCATTATTCAGGCGACACACACCATTTGCAGTCACTCCGTTGAATAGCGTAAAATCTCCCATGACCATTATTTTTTGATTGGGCAGAATAATGACCTTTTTGACCTTATTGTTGAAACCGGTACCGGTATGCCAGCTGGTATCTGCAACACCATTGATCATGCAGCGTTTAAGGTACTTGTTTGTCGGTGCATACGAGAAATCTCCGCCAACCAGGTATTTACCGTCATCAAATTGATCGATTGATTCAATGATCTCTCCATAATAGCCCCAAGAGTTCATCGGATCAAAAGAAAGATCTTCTACTCCGTTTGGCCCCACACGCCTGAAGTAGTTATAACCTCCAACGATGATTTCACCAGCTTGATTTATAAAAATATCCAATATGACTTCATAACCTATACCGGTATTGAACGAAAAGGACGAATCAATGGTCCCATCCGGATGTAAGCGGGCCATATTTTGGGTGTTATAATAAGGATCCAGAGGATTTTGATGGATCCCAAAGTTACCGGCAAGTAATATTTTATCATCCGGCATCAATTCCATATCCAATACTCCCATTCTGTATCCAGATTCCAATTGTAAACCGTAAGTCAAAGCCGTATGAAAGGAAGTATCTATGTTTCCATTCGGTAATATTCTTCTAATCGTATTGCTCATGGAATTAACAGAAGATCCAATTTGAGCAGTACTACTTTCAACCAAAACTATCTTATGATCACTTTGTTCTTCCAAATTGTAAAACCAGAAAATAGGGATACTGGATGTAAAGGAAGAATCTAGTTTACCCGCCTGAGAATAACCGTTCTTCGGTATAAACAGAAGAACAACAAACAAACAAAGGAACATTTTCATAACCGGATCATTTTTTAGACCATGCAAAGGTCAGGCATCGTCATGAGTTATGAAATGGGAGTCAACACGTAATTACCTACGTGGTAACACGTATTATTCAATCAAACAAGTGGGAGTTAATGAGGACCCATTCATTTAATTTTTGCTTGCTGCTATCTATTTTTAATTTTTGAATGATGTTACTTCGGTGTTTTTCAACGGTTCGAAATGAGATGAACAATTGATCCGCTATTTCGGCAGAAGAAGCTCCCCGGGCAATCAGTTTTAATATCTTTTGTTCGGAAGGAGTCAACAGCTTATAATGTGCTTCATCAGCAGAATCATTTTCAGCCGTGTGGATGATTTTAGGACTAAAGCAGGTTTCCCCCAATGTCACCTGTTTGATGCAATTAAGCACTTCTTCCAGTGGATCGTCTTTGAGCATATAGCCGAAAATGCCGGCTTCTTTCCCTTTTTCAAATAAGTACGAATCTAAGCGATAAGTTAAAAAAATAAGTTTGGTGCGGGATTTATTCTGCTGGCACAACTGGGCAATCTGGATTCCGGAAAGGTGCGGCATTTCCATATCCAAAATGGCAATTTCCGGTTGCTGTTCATTGATCAGCGTCAAGGCCTCCGTTCCGGTGGTTGCTAAAAGGATATCCGAATAACCGGAGTCGCGCAGGAATTTCTCCAATCCTTCTAAAATTAGTGGGTAATCATCGGCAATCAGCAGTTTCATGTGGATAAAGGTATTTGAATGTGAACGTCTGTACCCTGATTGGGTGTTGAAATGATTTGTATGTCTCCATTCAGCAGAGCCACACGTTCGTGCAGTGTTTTCCAGCCCAGGGAAAGTTTTTTCAATGTTGGTTGTCTATTCACATCAAAGCCCTTCCCGCGGTCTTTCACCCGGATTTCCAATGTTGTTGGACGAGCTAAAACCTGAATAAAAAGCGACGGGCTTTCCGAGTGTTTGACCGCGTTTGAAATCAATTCCTGCAAGATCCGGTAGATATGAATTTCCTGCTCTTTTTTAAGCTGAACTGCCGAAAGATCTACTTCACTTTCAATAAATAAATCGCTTCCCTGGTCAGTTGTCTGTATCAGGTGCAGGATGGCATCTTCCAATCCTAATTTATCCAGGATGTACGGATGCATTCCCTGGGAAATGGATCTGACTTCGTTCAGTGCATGTTGAAGCATGGGTTCTACCGAATCGAGCTGTTTGTCACGTACATTCCTTCCTGCCACAACGAGCATTTGTCCTACGGAATCGTGCAGTTCCATTGAAACCCGCTTGCGTTCATCTTCCAGGGATTGAAGAAGGTCTTGTGAAAATTTGCGTTGATCTTGCTCCTGTTGTGCAATGAGTTCCCGTTTTTTTCGGTTTTTTGCTCCACGTAATATCAACAGGAACAGAGCTAAAATCAGTAAAGCTGTGACGCTTAAAAAAGCAATAACGGTATTTCTTTGTTCTAAATCATGATCCTTTTCCAGGTTGATCTTTTCTTGCTTGGCAATATAGGATTGCTTCTCCAATTCGGCATTGAACTTAGCAATGGCTTTTGTTTCATCTTTGTTTAGGGTACTATCTAAATACGCGTGGTAGAGTTTGAAGTAGTAGAGTGACGAATCGTATTCGTTTAAGGACTCATAAGCTTCCGACAGGCAAGAAGCACACGTATAGCGGAATTTGTCACTGCTGTAATCCCAAATCAATTGTTTTGCTTCCCGGCACATTTTCAGTGCCAGTTCCGGTTTATGCAAACGATTGTAAACGATTCCGAGTTCTTTTGCACAAATTGACTGGTCGTATACAGAACCCGTTTCAATGGATTCCCGATACGATTTTTGCAGGTAATACAACGCAGAATCCAACTTATTCTGGCCGGAGTATACCACCCCGATATCTGTTTGGCTTCCCAATGCATAATGATCATAACCAGCTTGGTGAAAGGCGTTCATTGAATGCCGAAAACAAGTAATAGCCCGTTGGGATTGATGGAAATTTATGCCATAAATATTTCCCAATGTCGAGTAAATGGTTCCCAGCCCAAAGTAATCCTTATGCTTTTTAGAGATGCTAATGGCTTCATTCAACACTCTAATTGCCTGAATGGTATCATCCATTTGTGCATACAGAACACCAACTACTCCCAGAATTTCCACTTTTTTTTCGGGATTACTAATTTTAGTCAAATCCACTTTGTTTAAATAGAACGTTGCTCTTGAAAAATCCGATTGAGATAAATAAGTTTTAGAAATTTCAATTTGATAAAGTGGAATTAAAAATTTCAGTATTTTTTTTTCTTCGATCAATCGTATGGCATCTTCAAAAGCTTTACGCTTCTTGGAAAGGTCTTCCTGCCCGTAAAGAATCGCTTTATTCTTGTATGCCAATATTCGAATGGTATCCGATGTATTTACGTCAGCAATGAGCTGATTTAAAATGGCATGTCCTTCTTTCAGCCGATTCCCTGTCAGCTGTTCCTTGATGAATGCAGAAAATACAAGCTCTAAGGAATCAATTTGTTGCGTATGCCGGGCTTTCTTTAATTGATACAAAAAAGTGTTTGCCGTATCCACCTGGTTATAACGCGGGTTTTCCTGCAAGATGATGGCGCCACTGACACTAAACCGAAACGAAATAAGAAGAACTAAAAAGATGAATCCTTTCATAATGATTACCGATTCTTCGTGAAAATAAACAGAATTGAGCTGTTTCGACAAGGTTTTATTATCTTTTTCTGTTTTTGGTATACTTATAGCCTTTTAGTACGATGTCTAGTCCTAAAATAGGTTTCGTTAGAAGAACGTAGGTTGATCATTTCAGAATGGCTTGAAAATGGCAACCACTTACCCAAGAAAGACCTCATATAAGTATCGAAAATTTAGTACCCGAAAAAGTTCATGATTATTCTTTAGAAAAAGGAAAAGCAAAATGGAAAAGTTATTATCGAAAAAAGGAACTTGTAAATCAAGTTTAGGATTATTTTTGAACTGTAAATCATATCAGGATTTAACTAAAAAACTATAAACATTTTTAGGACGATACGATCAACAAATTTTTTAGACAGTTTGAAGGTTTGCGGCTAAGAAAGGTCGGGCTTTTTCTCGAATATGTTCGTGCGCCTTATTGCTTACTGCGTGTTGTGGTTATTATTTTATTCAAAGTGAATGTCTGTTTTAATCCTCAATTTTTGGTAGCAATTTTTCCCGCTTTTAATTGCAGGAGTCTTTCAAATTTTGAAACATCATCAACTGAAATGTAACAACTTTGTCCATTAATCACATATTCCAAGTTAAACCCTGCCGCCTTAAGGAGTGAAGAAATCTTTCCTTAAAAAAGGAGATCCGCTGCGCCCAACTCAAACAGTCCCAAATCCACGTATTTCCGATCTGCGGTGTATTTCAACAAGGTAAAATGATCGAAAACCAGTTCGCGGTTGATATCGAAATTTTCAACAGCAAGTATTTCCGGGATTTTATCGCCGGGCACTTTATAGGCAAGCGTCAGGTGCCATTTCCCTTTTCTGCCTTTTGGAACTTCGGTTTTCAGATCGGCAATCAGTTTGGCCAGAGGCTCGGAAGCACTTACTTCAAGTACCAGGTGTTTTCCCCATTGCGGACCTACCAGTGCGGCTTTCCCCACATGTACCTGAAACGGCGCGTGACGTTGAAGTACAGCAGTAATTCCGCTTACCATCCATTCATCGGCCTCCGGTTTATCTTCCCAGGAAACCAGTGTGATGTGCGGTTTGGAAGTTTGGGTATACTTTTCGGGAATTCCGGCACGAGCAGCAGCTGCTTTCCGGTCCACCAGGAATTGCATGGATTCCGCATCCGGGTTTAGTAAAAGGTAATAACAGGTCTTGTTTTCCGGTTGCTTTTCCAATGGGCGACGTTTAATAAATAAGGCGGAAAGATAAGCATCCGGTAGGAAACAAAAAAGAGAATGGCAAATACCAATTCTCTTTTTACCGATAGCATCAGGACTCAACACTCACACACAAATTCAGCGTAAGTGTGTGAGTGAAGAGGAAAAGCTCTCACGGAGCCTTCTGGTTTTACATCGCGCGGCATGCTTTTGCACACTGTCTGCACATTTCAGCACATTCGCGGCAATGCTCATTGTCATGCTGACCGCATTCTTCTGCACAGCGCTCACACATTTCAGCACACAATGCGCAAACGTCAGCAGCTTTTTCACTGCCAAGGCTCATTAATTGAGCCGCTGCATAACAAATGGCACTGCATTCCATATCCAATTGGATGCAGCGGGCCATCCTTTCAAGATCTTTTTCCTGCAAACAAGACGATGCGCAATGGTTGCAGATGACTGCACAACGCAAACATGCATCAATGCAGCTTTTGTAATCGTGATAATTCATAATCCTCCTTTTTTTTGATGAATCAAGAAGTTAAGGAAGACACGTGGTGAACGCAAACAATTTCACAAACCTTTAGAAAAATTGGCTTCTTCACCGATTGGATCCGGTTCAACGGAATTCTCCGCCTTCGTTTAAATTGTTTCTGTGACCGCCAACGGAAGTAACCTTAACTATGCATTCGAAGATTTTGATGCTCTCATGCGCCAGGAATTATAAATCAATCCTCCGTATTCTTCAGCGTCATTAACAAGTTGTATGCGCCTTCCAAAACGTATTCTGCATTCGTGTCCAAATCCTTGATTTCAGTATAACCGGTCTCGGAATTTCCAACACTCACTTCCAGCATTTCGAAGCGGTTCTTCCCGGTTTTTACAAAAACGTACTGTTTGTTCTCGTAACGCACAATGGCTTCGTCCGGAAGTGCCGTTGCATTGTTCGATTTCACATCGGCTTCCGCATTCATATACATTCCCGGCAACAGGTTTTTATCGTACTGGTCGAAATGGCAATGGACAACGGTTGAACGATCGTTTGACAGGTTCTTGCTGATCAAAACAACTTTGCAGGTGTACTTTTTATCAGGATTGTTGTTGGTGTATGCAATTACTTTCTGACCTACAAATAAGTTGTTTACATCCTTTTCGAAAACAGTCAGTGACAAATGAATATCCTCCGGATTCACTAACTCAAACAATACGTCAGAGGGGTTCAGGTATTTACCGATGTTCACATTCACTGCTGAAACAAACCCGTTGATGGGCGAAACAATGCTTACCGTTCGGGTAATATTATCCGCTGTGATCCGGTTCGGGTTCAATCCTATCAATTTGAGTTTTTGTTCCAACGATTTCACCAGCACGTTTTGCATCTCGTATTCTGCCCGAACCTGCTCAAATACTTTGTCGCTCGTGGCTTTCGTAGCATTCAAGGTTTTTTGACGGTTGTATTCAGCGTCACTCAACCTGAATTTTGCTTTCGCAGTTAAATAATCCTGTTGCAATTGAATGTATTGCTGATCTTCCAATACTGCCAATACTTCTCCTTTTCTGACGTGCATTCCAGGAAGCAGTTTGGTGGATTTCAAATAGCCTCCTAAAGGTGCGCTGATAGAAACCGTATTTTGCGGCGGAACCTCAATTTTTCCGTTGATCTTTAATACAGAAGCTATGGAACGTTCTTCCGACTTCCCGGTTTTAATTCCTGCAATCTTTAACTGTTTGTCGGTCAGGGTCACTTCCATTTGGTCTTGCGGAGCCTGTTCCTGTTGTTCTTCTGTTTTTCCTCCGCAGGATGCTAAAATCAGTAAGGAAGCAGCATATATGATTGTCTTTTTCATGTTCAATTTAATTCGTTTACTTACTTGGTGAAATAGTAATTGAGTTCCGCAATGCTTTGATTCCGGTTCATTAATGCATCGATGTAATTGTTCTGAATGGTCACTGCCTGGTTCATCAACAACACCCATTCCAGGTAATTAATAGCTCCCGATTGAAACTGCTGATTTGCGGTTATTGTGATCGTTTCGGCATTTTTCAGTCCTTCGCTTTCATAATATGCTACCGTCACCTGGTTTTTTCGGTAATTGGAATACACTGTCAGGTATTCGGTTTCCAATGCCTGTAATTTTGCAGTGTATGCCCCTGCAATAACGGCCTCATTGGTTCGTGCTGCCTGTATCCGTGAACGCTGGCCTCCGTTAAAAATCGGGATACCAAGGCCAACCTGGACTGATTGAAATTTCAACGCACCGTCATAGGTTGCATTGTCTGCCCCTGTACCGCGCATAGACATGATGTTGTAGCCTACTGTTAATTCGGGTAACAATTTTGAGCGCTCTACTTTTGTCATGGCTCGGGCAGTCTCCTGTTGCTGCAAATAATATTGCATCAGCGGATGTTCTTTCAATGCGGTAGTGTCAAGCACCATTGCCTGGGGTATGATCTGGCTTGCATCCGGAACGTAAACAGTCTCCGAGTTTAACAACAACTGAAAGCGGATTTGCAAAACTTCTTTTTCCTGCTGAAGCTGTGTTATTTGCAAACGGATCTGGCTGCGCTGATTATCGGCTGTGACCTTTTCCAGCACATTGCTTTCTCCGGAATTGAACCGCTGAGATGCCTGCTGCAAAAAAGAAGCGTACAGGCTGTCACTACGCTGCAGTAATTGTTCTTTTTGCTGAATGCTTACCAATAAATAGTAGGTTTCCGCAACTTGCCGTTTTAGATCTGCTTCCTGCAATTTCACATTAAATTCGCTGCTTTTCACTACTGCTTCGAGGTACTTGCGCTGACTCGTGTAAACCGTTGGAAAACCAATGGACTGCGATATACCAACGCGCTTATCTCCATAGATACTGTTGATCTGCCCAAATTCGCCAATAATGGTGGTGTTTGGGATCGCTCGTGCCGATTTCACCAATTGTTGCTGATAGGTTGCCCGTAAGCGTTCGTTTTGAACCGAAACATTGTTTTTCAATGCCATGTCGGTTGCGGATTCCAGTGAAACGGGTGTTTGAGCATTTGCATTCATTCCAATACCTAAAAGAAATAACACAACCACCGTTGCAGGAACCGGTGTCCTGCCCTTTTTTAATTGGCGCTTTTCAGTCATGATGTAAAGAATTGGTAAAACAAACAACGTTAGGAAAGTTGCCACCAACAAACCGCCGATTACAACGGTTGCCAAAGGCCTCTGAACTTCTGCCCCCGAACCATTGCTCAATGCCATCGGCAAGAAACCTAACGAAGCCACAAAAGCTGTCATCAATACCGGCCGTAAACGAACCACGCTTCCCTCGATTGCAATTTTTTTCAGATTTCGGATCCCGTCTTTTTTCATGCGGTTGAATTCAGATAGCAATACAATTCCGTTCAATACCGCAACGCCGAAAAGTGCAATAAATCCGACTCCCGCCGAAATACTGAAAGGCATTCCACGAAGTGCAAGAAACAATATTCCTCCGGTTGCCGAAAGCGGAATTGCAGAATAGATCAGCAAGCCCTGTCGGATGGAACGAAATGCAAAATAAAGGAGAATGAAAATCAGGATCAGCGATACCGGAACGGCAATACTTAATCTGTTCTTTGCTGCCTGAAGATTTTCAAAGGCACCTCCGTAAGTTACAAAATAACCGGCAGGAGTTTTTAAACGCTTTTCAACCTTTCCCTGTAATTCTTCAACGATGCTTTGTACATCGCGCCCGCGCACGTTGAAACCGACAACGATACGTCTTTTCGCATCCTCGCGCTGAACCTGGTTCGGACCGTCTTTGATTTGTACATCAGCAAGCTGATAAAGTGGAACTTGTGTCCCTTGCGGTGTTGGAATCAGCAGGTTTTGCACATCTTCCAAATTCCGGCGTTTCTCTTTTGACAGGCGAACCACCAGGTCGAAACGTTTTTCGCCTTCAAATACCAATCCGCTGCTTTGACCTGCGAATGCGGCGTTTACCACTCGGTTGATATCTGCAATATCCAAATCGTATTGGGCAATGGCAGAACGGTTGTAATCAATTGAAATCTGGGGCATTCCCGTTACAGCTTCAATGTATAAATCGCGGGTTCCTTCAACCGTATTGACAATGTTACCCAGCCGTTTTGCATAAAGCGCAAGTGTATCGAGGTCTTCTCCATAGATCTTACAAACTACATCCTGTCTTGCGCCGGTCATTAATTCGTTAAAACGCATCTGTACCGGATATTGAAAACCATAAGTCACACCCGGAACATCTTCCAGGGCTTTCGACATTTTTTCGGCCAATTCATCAAAAGTTTTTGCAGATGTCCATTCGCTTTTATCTTTCAGAATCACCATCATATCACTGGCATCAATCGGCATGGGGTCGGTTGGCACTTCACTGCTTCCCGTTTTCCCTACTACTTTTTCCACCTCCGGAAATTTTTCAAGTAAGATTTTTCCTCCTTCGGAAACGGCTGTCACGGAAGTATTCAGGTTACTTCCTGTCAGTACGCGTGTTTCTACCGCAAAATCTCCTTCTTCCAAAGACGGTATAAACTCTCCGCCCATCCGGGTAAGAATAATGACCGCAACAGCAAAAACGGCAATGGTTGTTCCTACAATCAGGCGTGGGATTTTCAATGCTTTGGTTAATGCAGAGCGGTAGTGTTTTTCAACCCACCCCATCATCCGGTCAGACAGATTCGGGTGGTAACCGGCTTTTTTACTCAGGAACAAGGCAGACATCATTGGAATGTAGGTCAGGGACAAAACGAATGCACCCAGTAAGGCAAATGCAACGGTCTGTGCCATCGGTTTAAACATTTTTCCTTCAATTCCCTGCAGTGTAAAAATGGGAATGTATACGATCAATATGATAATTTCCCCGAAAACCGCAGCATTCCGCATACGCGCAGAAGTATCGATTACCAAACCGTTCATTTGATCCTGGTTCAACATCCCGTTTTCGGATTTGTGCAGACGGTACATACAAGCCTCCACAATGATTACCGCTCCATCTACTATCAAACCGAAATCCAGTGCACCCAGACTCATCAGGTTACCACTCACACCGAACAGGTTCATCATGATCACGGCAAAAAGCATTGCCAGCGGAATAACAGAAGCCACAATGATTCCAGCTCTGACATTTCCGAGGAAAAGCACCAAAATAAACAAGACGATCAATGCTCCTTCCAGGAGATTTTTAGTAACCGTTCCGATTGCATGGTTCACCATTTTAGTCCGGTCGAGGAAAGGTTCGATCACCACACCTTCCGGCAGGGTTTTCTGTATTTGGTCAATGCGCTCCTTGATGTCGTGGATGACATCATTGCTGTTTGCTCCTTTCAGCATCATTACAACCGCTCCGGAAACTTCGCTCGGTTTTTCATCTCTTCCCACATAAGTCATAGCACCATAACGGGTAGCATTTCCTAAACGGACCTCTGCTACATCTCTCAGGAAAAGCGGTGTTCCGTCTTTGGTTTTGCTGACGGAAATATTCTCGATGTCTTCTATTTTCCCGATCAGACCTTCACTACGAATGTACAATACGGTTGCTTCTTTCTCAATGTAAGCCCCTCC
>CBINBC010000029.1:0-61303 GCA_966248825.1 uncultured Fluviicola sp. | reverse complement strand
CTATCCGCTTAATCTGCGGGAAATAAAACTATAGTGTTTTATTCGGCAGCTCAATTCTTGCATTTTAGCTTATTTTAAGTTCTTGCAATGATCAATTCTGGGTATATTTAAGTTAGTTAATGTTTAATTCATTGTTCATGAAATCAGGTTTGAAGCTTCTTTTTTTGATTATTTGTTCTTTTTACGGAACCGGTCTAACAGCTCAAAAAGAATTTGAAGGTGTCATCCGATACAAACATACCGTGACCCCGAAAGACAAAAACTACGATGTCAATTACGATTACACCGCCCTTGGTAAAAAATCGGAATACTACTTCAAAAAGGGGAATTACAAATTCGTGAATCACGATGCATTCTTTGCCGGTGATTTATACCGGGCCAACCAGGTTGTCAATTATTTACCGTTGAGCAAATCAGATACTGCATACCGGGTCGACGGAACCGTTTCAGACATGGATGTGATGGATGTGGAGGTAAAAGACTACGAGGAAAAGATCCTGGGACATTCCTGCCTCGTTGTGACATTAAAACTCATTCCCTCCGGACAAGACGGACCGGTTTCTTACCGCAGGTATTACTGCTCCAAAGATTTCCCGGTAAACCCGGAGCATTTTAAGAACTGTAAAGGCAATGCATACGATGTAATCTTTAAAAAGTCGCAGTCGCTGCCCTTGCGAATAGAATTTGAATGGCCCGACAGGACCATCCGCTGGGAGGCATACCAGGTAAAAGCGCAAAAAATCAATAACAAGCTGTTTGAAATCAGCAAAAAGTGGGTCATTGTACCAATTAACTAAGATGCAGATAACAACTCATACCATCAATGGCATTTCCATCGCGGAAATTAGTGCGGAAGGATTAATCATTGAGAAAGAAGAAGACGGACTCGACCTGCTTGGAAATGTGTATTACCAGGGGTTCGACCGCGTTATTATTCACGCC
The DNA here is from genome assembly GCA_966248825.1 of uncultured Fluviicola sp. Taxonomy (GTDB): domain Bacteria; phylum Bacteroidota; class Bacteroidia; order Flavobacteriales_D; family Crocinitomicaceae; genus Fluviicola. Next base: position 60,361 of record CBINBC010000029.1, on the reverse strand, counting down.
AAAAACATCACACCCGCGTTCTTTGATCTGAAGAACCGGATGGCAGGAGAAATCCTTCAAAAGTTCTCAAATTACCGTGTCCGTTTGGCCATTGTAGGGGATTTTTCTGCTCATACCAAGAAAAGTATCACCGATTTCATTTACGAATCCAACAAGGGGAAACTGATCAACTTTTTAGGTTCGGTGGAAGAAGCATTAAACAAATTATCAGCAGGATAATTATCAATGATCAAGCGGAATATTCCCTCCGAATCATTGAATCTTTCTTATTTTTATCTCCGAATTAATAACCAACTAAACAATCATGGACAACATACTGATCCGCTTACTGGAGCGTTCAAAACTGACCAAAGAAATTCTTGAGTTCTGGCAATACGGTAATACCGATAATTTTTGGGCCGGCTATGTCATTGATTACAACGAAACCCTCGTTTTGATCCAGCATTATTCCAAATACGGACAAAAAGACGGAATCCTGATCTGGCCGATAGATAAGATCCAGAACATTGATTATGGGAATGATTATATTTCCTGTCTGCAATATGTTGTTGAACAGGTAAACGATCAATCCGGAATTGAATTCACATTCAATCTTCCCAACCACGACGAATGGCAGTTCGATCTATTGGTGCAGCTGGAAGGAAATCAGGATTTCTTTACCAGCACGGAACTTAACGGTGGATCTCTTTATACCGGTTTTATACACGATGTAACCGAAGAGGATTTTGTCATTTCATGTGTCAGCTACATTGGAAACGATGAAGGAAAATCGCTATACAAAGTCAATGAAATTACAGGTTTTCACCTGGATGACCTGGATAACCAGAAGCGTTTCAACCTTTATCGCTGGAAGAATCGCCAATAGTCCATTCGAATGAAAACAACCGCACTTCCCATCCTGCTTTTAGCACTTTTGCTCGTTTCCTGTTCGGATAATAGTCCGAAAAAAGACCTTCCAAAATCGGAAGTTAAACCTCAACCTGAGGAAATCCTGATGCCGGTTGAAGAAACCACTGAATTGCCGATTCATAAAACGAAATACCGAATTCTACCGGTTGATGAAAGTTCTTCGGATAAATCACTGCGCTCATTTGTAATAAAACTTAAAGAAATTGTAAATCGAAAAGATGTTACCGGGCTGATCTCCTGCCTGGATACGGGAATTGTATCTAGCTGGGGCGGTGGAATGTACGGGATACAAACTTTCCTGGAGGAATCGAAACTGGATGTGAATCCGGAAAAGTCACCTTTTTGGCGAATCATGAAACGTTACCTTCATTTAGGAGGTGCTTGGGATAATAACAAGAAAATCTTTCGTTTTCCCTATGCTCAATGTGACCGTTTTTTTAAAGATATGGATCTTGATTTTGATTGGTATTTTACTGCAATATGTGTTTCGTCTCAAACCATCGTTTATAAAAGACCTGCTGCCAATTCAAAGAGAACAGCGGTACTTTCCTACGAAGTTCTTAAGTTCACAGAAAGCATCGATGGGTTTATTAAAATCGAAACTGCCGATAAAGAAATAAGCGGATTCGTAAAAGAAGAGCAACTGGTTTTTTCAGGTGAAGCGCATCCTATTTTAGAAAAAATCAATGGGCAGTGGAAAATCACAAGTTTTGCAGGCTATGACTGATCGGGAAAAACAAACAATCGTTGCGCAATGGATTTCCACTAGCCAGGATTCAGTCTTTATTTCGGAAGACATGCTTTATTATGGGAAAATCGATTCCTCTGAGTACCATCCGAAATTACTGACCGAAATGGCTTCCATTCCCCTTTCCTATTTGAGAGTATTGGAAATCGACAGCAAGAAAAAAACAACCACACTGGAATACTACAGCTCAACGCTCTTGATTTGTTGGGAAAGATTGGATTCCTTGAATGAAATTAAAAAATTCATGATCAGGCGATTCCCGGATTCATCCACACTTTTTAGGGAAGACGCGGTAAAATTTAAAACTCGCGGAACAATTGTGGCGCTTGCCATTATTCCGATTATCTACGTAATCGCATTGTTAACTCCTACAGATAAAACTTACTATTCCGGTTCTAAAAGATTCAGTGAGGCAATTATCGCTTTGTTCCAGGCATTGGCTTCCATGGGAGTTTTATCATTGACCCTTTTGTTTGGTAGTTTGTTTCTGATTGCACTGCTAAGGCTTTTTCATGAACGAAATAAAAGTACTCACATCACAATCATTCAATTAAGATAAATTAAGTAGGATTTCAAATTAAACGTCCGTAACTTACTTGTCAAACACGCAAGTATGTTCAAAACTCATTACATTTCAATCATTTACCTGCTTACCGCCCTGATCTTTGGTGCACTAGCTTTCCTGGAACAATCCGAAGTACTGGACATAGCGCTTCATGAACTGTATTTTTCCATTCCCAAAAGTATTGCCTGGCTGGTACTTGCGTTTTTATTCTTGCTTTTTGCTGGAATTTCCCTGGCTTTTGAACTTTCACGGAAACCGATCAATCCTTATTTTTTTGGAACTCATTTTTTGCTTACGATTATTGGTTTGGCAGTGTTTTATTTTGCTCTTCCGCAAGAAGTTTCCCCCGAACCGTACAAGGATTTGAGCGTGACCGAAGAATTAACAAAAGACACGATCAATACGGCTAGCTGGGCTCCATTTATGGTTTACCTGCTTATCGGTGCGCAATTGGTTTTTGGATTGAATGTTTTGCTTTCGCTGATTAAACAGAAAAGAAAACACAAAACTAACCTGTAACTTTTACCGTATCTTTCGGTCATAGTAAGGTGAAAACTTCCACTGAAGTTCTGCGAAGTTTCTTACATTTACTTTTAGAATAAATTCAAATCCAATGAAACAAATCCTTACCCTTTTGCTCACAACTATTTGTGCCCTGACTGCAATTTCACAAACCAAAACCAAGGCTCCCGATTATGCCAAACGTCTTTCCGGGGTTGAAAAAGAACTGGAAAAAGTCCTCGCAGACCAAAAAGTAGCCGGTTATTCCGTTGCAGTGGTTTACAAAGACAAAGTCATCTTTTCCAAAGGTTTCGGATACCGCGATATAGAGAACAAGAAACCGGTTACTCCAAACACTTTGTTTGCCATCGGTTCTTCTTCGAAAGCATTTACCGCTGCCATTTTGGGGCAGTTGGAAAAAGAAGGAAAATTGAAGCTCGACGATTTGGCGACGAAACATTTGCCGAGCCTGACTTTCAAGTATGACTATATGAATACCGGAATAACAATTCGCGACATGATGTGCCACCGCACCGGACTTTCCCGTTTTGATTATTCGTGGTATATGTTCAATACCGGCAACCGCGACAGTTTGATCCGACGCGTGCAATACATGGAACCAAACGTGAAACTGCGCCAAAAATGGCAGTACAATAATTTCATGTTCCTGGCGCAGGGAATGATTGCTGAAAAGATTACCGAAAAAACCTGGGAAGAAAATATCCGCGAACGTTTTTTCAAACCGTTGAATATGATGCACAGTAACACGGACATCTTTGCTACCGAAAAAGATCCGGATGCGTCCCTTCCTTACGCCGTAGATGAAAAAATGGAGAATAAAAAACTGGATTACTACAACATCAACGGAATGGGGCCGGCCGGGAGTATCAACTCGTGTGCAAACGACATGGCAAATTGGGTTTCAACCTGGATCATGGGCGGGAAATTCAAAGGTGAGGAAATCATTCCGGCTTCTTACGTCAGAGAAGCTTCCAGTTCGCAAATGGTCGTATCCGGTGGACAGCCCGGGGCACATCCCGATATTCAATTCAAAAATTACGGTTTAGGCTGGTTCCTGGAATCATACCGCGGGCATTACCTGGTAGAGCATGGCGGAAATATTGACGGGTTCTCTGCAAGTGTTGGCTTCTACCCTTCCGATTCCATTGGAATTGTAGTCCTGACCAACCAGAATGGTTCTTCGGCAACGGAAATTGTACGTAACATCCTATCTGATAAATTGTTTGGTCTGACCCCCATTCCATGGAATGCCGATGCTAAAAAAGCACAGGAAGAAATGGCAGAAATGTTGAAAAAAGCAGAAAACAAAGACACATTGCAGGTGAAAGACACCAAACCTTCTCATGCGCTTGCTGATTACGCTGGTTTATATGGAAACCCTGCTTTTTCAGAATTCCTGATCACACTGAAGAACGATACGCTTTTTACCACCATTGCGGGAGAAAAAGCGTGGCTGAAGCATTACCATTACGATGTGTTCTCCTTTGAATCAACAGATCCGGAAGAACAGCAGGAAGACGGTGAGAAGTTCCTGATCAATTTCGGAACGGCAAATAATGGAAAGGTCGAAAGTGCTTCCATCGACATGAATGAACCCGGAAAATCAACCGTTTTCGAAAGACGCCCTATCAAAGTCAATCTGTCCGGTGACGCTTTAAGCAAATATGCGGGCGATTACGACCTGGAAGGGGTAACGGTAAAAATCTACCTGAAAGGAACCACTTTAATGGTTTTGGTACCCGGACAACCGGATTACGAAACGGTTTCTGTTGGAAATGACACCTTCGATCTGACAATTGCAAAAGGATACAGCGTGAAATTTACTGTTGAGAACGGAACTGCGAAAGCTGTAACCTTTATGCAGCCAAACGGGAACTTCACAGCGAAGCGCAAATAACACAGCAAACTGTTCTTTTATAAAACTGCAGGGATGAAACTATTCATCCCTGCTTAAATCGTTCATCACAACCTCATCGAATCATTCAGCGAATCCGTTTGAGTCACTTTCTGCTCATTTTTAATTGACATTCCAATCATTTTTCCCTAGTTTCAAATCATTATTTTTGTGACCATTATTAAACTGATGAAAAAATGACAAAAGAAATCTGGCTGAATTTGCCCGCTAAAGACGTGGATGCTTCCCTGGCATTTTTCACTGCAATCGGTTTCACTCCCAAACCCCAGCAATCTGTTTCCGGTGAACGTGCCTGTTTCCAGGCCGGAAAATCCATCGTAATGTTATTCCCTGCCCAAACCTTGAAACATTTCAATGGAGGGCTTGAAATGAATGACACCTTGAAAACCGCACAAATGATGATTTCCTTCGATACAGAAAGTAAGGCAGAGATCGATGAACTGGCAGAAAAGGTTAAAAAAGCCGGTGGAAATGTATTTGCCGAACCCGCTGAAATCCAGGGATGGATGTATGGCTTTGCATTTGCAGACCTGGACGGACACCGTTGGAACGGACTTTATATGGATTTTTCAAAAATGAAGTAATAGAGAAACAATCAGACGTTTCATTTGAATATTTGATAATAGAACAATTAGCACACTAAAGTCATGAATCAAGAAATCAAAAACATCCAGGCCGGTCTGGAACATGTACGCAAGGAAGTTGTAAACCACCCAAGCTACAATGCGATTCAATCCATTGAGGATATCCGCATTTTTATGGAACACCATATTTATGCGGTCTGGGATTTTATGTCGTTGCTCAAAGCACTTCAGAATCAATTGACCTGTACGCAGGTTCCATGGTTTCCGGTAGGTTCTGCCGAGGTTCGTTACCTCATCAACGAGATTGTATGTGGTGAAGAATCCGACCTGGCTTCGGAAGAAGATGTGAAAAATGGTGACGGAATCCGCAAGAGCCATTTCGAATTGTACCTGGATGCCATGGAACAAACGGGAGCCTCAAGAAAAGGAATTGATGCACTTTTTGCGCAGATCCAACAAGGAAAATCAGTCGAAGAAGCCATTGAAACGGTTGCCATTCCGGAAGCGGCAAAAAGTTTCCTTCGCTTTACTTTTGAGGTCATCGCAACTAAAAAACCGCATTTGATAGCTGCTGTATTCACCTTCGGAAGAGAAGATCTGATCCCGAATATGTTCCACAACATCGTCAGTGATCTGAATACCAAATTTCCTACTCAATTGACGACTTTCAAGTTCTACCTGGACCGTCACATTGAAGTGGACGGAGATCATCACGGACACCTGGCGCTTCAAATGGTTAGCGAACTATGCGGAAATGATCCGGTAAAATGGGAAGAAGCTAAAAACTATTCCATTAAGTCCCTGGAAATGCGCAAGCAGCTGTGGGATGGTGTCTATGAAGAAATGAAAAAACATCAACCGGTGTAAATAGTAAAAAAACAGGGGCGCGATTATTCGCGCCCCTGCATATTATTGTTGCTTTGTTTCCACTTTTGGCGGGATCAATTTATAAATAATTGGTGTAACCACCCGTGAAAGTAAGGTCGAACTGATCAATCCTCCGATCAACACGATTGCCAACGGAGAAATCAACGGATTCGTGGAAATTGCGATCGGTATCAACCCTCCGATTGCCGTGAGCGATGTCAGTACGATAGGTAAGAAACGTACTTCGCCCGCTTCCCGGATCGCTTCATCCAGACTGCGGCCTTCATTCCGAAGCTGGTTCGTAAAGTCAACCAATAAGATCGAGTTCTTGACTTCAATTCCTGCAAGCGCTATCAAACCGATCACTGCCACGAAGGAAAGGGAATTCCCGGTCATCCACAGTGCTGTGACAGCTCCTACAATCCCAAGCGGAATCACGGATAATACGATCAGCGTACTTTTGAAGGTTTTAAACAATAGGATCAAAACCGCAATAAACAAGAAAACGGTAATTGTGATAATCGTATTGAATCCACCGAATGATTCATTACGGGATTCAAATTCTCCACCCATCACATAGGAGTAACCTGCAGGAAGTTTCTTCTCGTCCATTTTCGCAATGACCTCATTGATCAGGTTGTCTGCCAAAACCCCTTTCTGAGCAAAAGCACTCACTGAAACCGTACGTACTTTGTTCAGGTGATTAATGAATAATGGCGAACTCTCCAGTTCCAGGCTGGCAATTTGAGAAAGCAGGATCGCCTGTCCCTGCTGGTTATTGATGTACAATTGATTGAACACATCAAACGTTGCCCGTTCTCCTTTATGCGTGGTCAAAAGCATGGAAAATTCATCGTTGTTCTTGTCTGAAAAAGTTCCCAAATCAACTCCCGCAATTGCCAATCGAACAGTTCTGTCGATATCCACCGTATTCACACCCAAAGCGCGTGCCTTTTCTTTCGAGATCAGCAGCTTGAAATCTGATTTCAGGTTGCTCACCGGGTTGTTCACGTACATCGTTCCTGGAGTTTCTTTCAATAAGGTTTCTACTTCCTGGCTCAGCTTACGCAAAGTATCCAGATTATCTCCCGAAAGACGCACCTCAACCGGGGCAACCATCGGAGGCCCCTGTTCGAAATTTTTCACTTCGATCTTCGCTCCCGGGTATTCATTGAAAACAGCACGTAAACGGTCTGCAATTTCCTGCTTTTTGTCTACTCCGGTGTGTTCTTCCAGCTGGACGAATACCTGCGCGAAATCGCTCCGTTCGTTTTCCTGGGCCACATTGTAGTAAACCGGAGGATTTCCCTTCCCGACATTGGAAGCATAGTATTTCACTTCCGGAATCTTGCTCAATTCCTTCTCCACATATTTCGTAATCTCGTTTGTATGACTCAGGTTTGTCTGCAAAGGCGCTGAAACATTCACCATAAACTGTGGTTTTTCCGAAGCCGGGAACAAACTGAAACCGATAACCGGAAATAATGCCAATGATCCTGCAAAGATTGCCACTGCAACTGTCAGGGTTATGATCGGTCTTTTCAACGCTTTGTCCAACAGGACAGAATACGTTCCGGAAATTGCTTTTTGCAAAGCTCTCAGGAAAATATTCCCGTCATGCTGCCCCTGGTGCTGTTTCAACAAACGGCTTGACAAAAATGGAATGATCGTGAGTGAAACCAGCATGGAAGCCAAAACACTTGCAATAACTGCCATCGGAAGACTTCGGATAAAATCCCCGGCAACTTCCGGCAGGAATACCAAAGGCAAAAAGGCGATGATCAGCGTTACCGTACAACCAACTACCGAAAGGCCGATCTGCTGTGTAGCCATCAAAGTAGCATCCATCCGCGAGTGGCCTTCACGCAGCCAGCGTTCGATATTCTCAACGACCACGATACTATCATCGACCAGCAAGCCAAGCGCTACAACCAAACCAACAATACTCAGCTGGTTGATGTTGTATCCCATGACATTCAAAAGTACCAACCCGATTGCAAGAGAGAGCGGAATCGAAATCATCACGACCAGTGAAGCGCGTCCTCCCAAAGGAAGTAAAGTAATTGCTACCAACAGGATTGCAATCAGGAAATCTACTCCCAATCCACCCAAACGTGCATTTACATTATCTCCCTGGTCAAAATGGTTCACCATGTCGATATTGGAAGGAATGTGCGGATCAAATTCATCCAGTACTTTTTGGTATTTCTTCTGGGTCTCGGAAATATTGAATCCTTCTTTCTGTGCCGCCGTTACAAACACACAGCGATGACCATTCAGGCGAGTAATGTGCTTGGTTTCCGAAAAATCGTAATAGACATCCGCCACATCTTTCAACGGAATCGTCTTCCCTTCCGAAGCATAGATAATCGTATTGGCAATTTCCTCCAGTGAAACATAATTCCCGCTGGTTTTGACATTCAGCGATTTTGTACCGACATCAATACTTCCTCCCGGAATATTCGCGATCTCACTTTGCAAGGTTCCCACAACTGCATTCAAAGGAAGATGCAATTGCGCCAGTTTATCTGTTCTCAAATCAATGCGTACCTGCTCATCCGATAAACCATGAATCTTCACGTTTTTCAGTTCCGGTAATTTTTCCAGTTCCTCTTGCAGGTCTTCTGCGACCTTTTTCAAGGATTTCCGGGAAGCATTTTCACTGATCAAAGCCGTTTGTATAACATTCACATCCGAAGCGACGAGTTTTTTCACTTCAATGCTCAATATTTCATCCGGAAGTTCGGAGCGCATCCCATTTACTTCGCGTGTCAGCTCCTGGAATTTCTCATTCACATCGGATTCGTATTTATATTCCACCTGCATGATCGCGACACCATCTTTAATTTGGGTCTTGATCCGCTTGATGTTTTCCAAACTGTAGATTTGCTTTTCTAAAGGCTTCACAACCAGTTCTTCCATATCCGAGGGACTTGTTCCGGGATAAACCACAATGACCGGGAACATGGGCGAATTGGTAGCAGGATCCTCACTTCGGGGCATGGTCAGCAGCGTATTCACTCCCAGAGCGATAGCCATGATGAACAATACCAGGGTAAACTGGTAATTGCGTACTGCGTATGTTGCTATTTTCATCTTTCAGGAGTTACTTGGCTGAAATAGTAGAATTTTCGTTCAGATAAGGTCCGCCGGAAACTATGACGTATTTGTACCCTTCCAGTCCTTCAGAAATCTCCACGACATTTTGGTTCAGGTTCTCGATTTTCACCGGAACTTTCTTCACTGTTTTACGGTCATTCGAAATGAATACGAAACCATCATCTGCATTTCCGTCGAGTAAAGCCTCATAGGGGATTTTCCAATTCTCGGAAGTTTCAGAAAGTTTGATTGTTGCTTTTCCAAAGACACCGCTTGCCAATCCTTCCGGCAATTTCCCCACCAGTTCCAATTCAACTGTAAAGGTTCCGCTGTAAGGATCTATGCTTTCCGACTTGCGGGAAACTCTTGCTTTCAGGGGTTTGTTCTTGAAAACATCCGCCTGAACCGTTGCCTCGTCACCGATTTTAATCTGGCTCCATTGACGGTCACTTACTCCCACTTTCAATTTAAAAGAATTGGATCCCGCTCCGTTCGTTTGAAAGACAGGTGTTCCACTACTTACCAACTGTCCCTGATTTGCCATTTTTTTCAGGATAAAACCGTTTGATACCGCTCTTATTTCAGCATACTTGAGATTAAACAAAGCGGACTGTAATTGTTCCTGTGCCACATCAAAAGCGGTTTGCGCATTTTGCATTTGTTCTAAAGTTGCAAACCCTTCTTTCTGCAAATTCTTAGCACGCTCCAAATCGCGTTTTGCTTTTTCCAGTCCCAGTTTTGCCTGGCTTACGGTTGCTTTTACCAAAGTAAGGTCCAGAGTTGCCAAAAGCTGGCCTTTGTGCACTTTATCCCCTTCTTTAACAAACAATTTCTGGATAATTCCACCGGATAGAAAAGACAAATACGTTTCATCGTCTGTGGTAAACTGGCCGGAAACATGAATTTCTTCGTTGGAGTTCATGGCTTTTATCGCTTCCAGTTTTACAGGAATAATTTCTGCTTTCGGAATCTCGTTGGTTGTTTTCTCTTTCGAGCCGCAAGAAGCAAGCAGCAATGAAAGAAGAAGTGCCGGAATGACTAAATTTTTCATAATCGAATAGTTTTTAATTGAATTTCAATGGATATGTTGCTGCTGCCCGCTCAAGTTCAGCCAGTGAACTCAAGTAATTTTGATATTGAATGAGGACAAACAATTCAGCGCTGGTCACCTGATTGGAGGCATCAATGAACTCCAGCTGATTGGTAAGTCCTTCTCTGTTTGCACCGGAAACCAGTGCAAAGTATTCTTTGGAAGCTTCTAATTGAATTTTAGCGGTTTCCCAATTCTCCTGTGCGTTCAATACATTGCGCAAAGCCTGCGTTCGTTGCAATTCCAACTGCTGCTCTACCTGGTCTAATTGCAGGCGTGCATTTTCCAGTTCGTATTTCGTTTGTTTGATCTGCTGCTGATTGCGCGAGCCGTTGTAGATCGGAATAGAAGCGGAAACACCAAACATGTAATAAGCCGATTTTCTGCTCACTTCCCAATTTGTCCCCTGCGACCCCAGGTCCAGGAATGCGTTGATCTTCGGAACCCAGTAATTTTTGTTCATCTTCAAAACAGATTCCTGTACTTCAATTGATTGATTGATCAACTGGATTTCTTCCCGCTTTTCTGTTGCATCCAACTGCGGATTTACTGCAGCTGTTTCTTCCAGTATAATTTCCGAATCGAGTGGTTTGTTGATCAGGAAATTGAAATAAGCCTGTGCATTTTTCAATTGATTTTTAGCCGTAGAAACCGATGTATTCATTTTCATCAGCTCAGTTTGCGCTTTCACCAGGGTCACTTTCAATCCTTTTCCCTGCTTGATCAAAGCTTCGTTCAAAGCCACATTTTGCTCCAGGATCTTCTTATTCGACTCATATACTTCTACTGATTTGGAAGCCACGATGACATTGTAATACGCCACTTTGATATTCTTCACCAATTCCCGGGCATACACCTGCATATCCAGACTGCTCAATACTACTTTCTGCTCCTGGATACGCTTATTGGCGTAGATATCCATGTTCAACAAGGGAACAGAAGTCCGGATGTAAGTGTCGTAGAAATTATTAGGAAGGAAATTAATCTGTTCGTTCTTGATTTGCGGAAAAGCATTGGTTCCCGTCATTTGGTTCAGGGTTGAATAAACCGGGTTCAGCATATCTCCCACCGGAAGTTCGGAATAACGTCCGCCCTCTGCCGAAGTGTAAGAGGCATTGAAATTCACCGACGGCAGGAAATTACTTTTCGCCGTATTCAGTGTTAAAAGTGCCTTTTCCAACTGAACAGAACGCTGTTTAAGCACCAGGTTGGAGTCCAGTCCCTGCCGGATATAGTTCTCCAAAGCTCCTTGCGACCAGGAAGATGTATGAACGAACATACTTGCTGAAACCGCAACCAGAAGAATCATTTTTCGTTTCATAGTAATCATTGTTATTTTACTAAACAGTGTTAAGTAATTATTAAAAAAATTAGCCTCCGAACGCATCCAGCATTTTTAAGAACTCAGCAAAGCCCAAATCAACGATTTGTTCACTCTTTTCTTCGTCCAAAACCTTGCAGCGTCCCCGGTCGTATAAATTGCACATTCCATGCAGTGTTGCCCATAACATATAGGATCCGGCCTCGACATCCGTAAAAGGAAGATACCCCTGATCCATACATTGCTGAACCGAGAATTTCAGTCCTTCAAAAGTACTCATGCCTTCCTGCCATACTTCGTGATCTTCATCGAGTTTATTCATGGGTGATTTCTGCACGAACATCAAATCGTAATAATCCGGATGATCCATTGCGAACTGGATGTACACGCGTCCCATTGCCTTTATTCGCTCCAAAGGATTTTCTACCATGTTGAGCACCTCCATTTTGCTCCCTAGCAATTGAAAACCTTCCGTATGCAAAGCATATAGAATAGCATCCTTATCCTTGTAATACAAATAAATCGTTGTGGGACTGTATTCAATGCGCTGGGCGATCGAACGGATGGAAGTCTGGTCAAAGCCTTTTTCCAAAAAGACCTCACGGGCAGCTGTGAGGATGCTTTTTTGCAATACTTCTTTTTCCCGTTCCTTACGTTCGTTTATTCCCATTTTAATTATTGAATGGCACAAATATACTTAACACTGTTAAGTTTCCAAATTTTATTTCAAAAAAAATGATTTTTTTTTGCCAGAAAACAAAAAACGCAGAAAACCGGAGTCTTCTGCGTTCTGCATACGAGTTGTTAATTATACAGGTGGTAGTTGTTTAGGAAGTGGTTTCTTTATGGCGCAATGTAATAGGCGCTTAATTTCGAGCGTTTGATTGCACAGAATGCCTGAAGCTGTGAAATATAGGCTGTTTCATTACCCACACAGCCTAATCCGGAAACATAGTAATTGTAAAAACGAGCCGTGAGATCCCCGCAGCTGTTTACCGGAGATCCATCCATCATGGAAACTTCCAAATAAGTTGTATTCGCCTGTTTGCTTCCGAAAGCGGTGCTGATTGTTTGCTTTTCCCCGATGTGAATATTGTGGTACATATAGCCGTCATTGCTTGTACTTAGTAATGCAGGACCGCTAACGTATGAGTAATTGATCGAACCGGTTGAATTAACTACATATCCACTAGAATCCCGGGTGTAATATTCAATCGGTGTATTCCACTGTTTTCCTTTATAATGCTGGTAAACTTTTCCGTTGATGGTTGTATCACCAACAATTCGGATGGTATCTTTCCATTGCGGGTTCAGTGTTTCCATTCCGGTAGAATCTACATCGTACCAATCATAAACCCAGTAAGACCCAGTCGTGGTAACATGCGTGTAGGAAGGATTGTTGGGTGTCGGAATAACCGGTTCGACTTTCTCCTTTTTGCAGGACAGAACGGTCAGACTCAGGATTGTTAAGGCAAGTATCTTTTTCATGAATAATTTTTTCTCAAAAACGATAGTAACTAACTGATATTGTGTACACAATAATTTTACAGGACGCTCGTTAGCAGTGGGCAATCAGTTGAAAATAAACCAATTAAACACTAATTTATTTTTCAAAAAAATCAATTTGGGCTGTCATCTCCCTCTGTTCCTATCCAGGAAGGAAGTCGAATATGCTTACTTAGTTCAGTAAATGGATCAACTGATCGATTTCTTCTTCCGTATTGAATGCATGGATGCAAATCCGCAGGCGTTGTGAACCTGCAGGAACGGTCGGAGGCAAAATGGCCTTAACGGCAAATCCGGCTTGCTGTAATTGGTGTGCTTTCTGTTTGCAGGTATCCAAATCGGAAAATTCAATCACCTGGATCGGTGAATTAGAAGCGCTTAAGGTTGACTGAATGCTTTTGGTAAAATGGCTGATATTCGTTTGCAACTGCTGCCTTAGAATTTCCGACTTTCCTGCTTCAACCTGGTTCAACAAATGCAAGTACAGTGCTTCGGGAAGTGCAGTGGTGTAAATGAATGAACGTGCAAAATTCACCAGGAATTGTCTCACAAGGTCCGAACAACAAACCACAGCTCCGTGTGCTCCGTAAGCTTTTCCAAAAGTGAACAGGCGTATGAAAGCGGATTCTGAAATTTCTGTTTCAGCACACAATCCACGTCCTTCTTTCCCAAAAACACCTCCGGAATGTGCTTCGTCAACAATCAATAATGCTCCGTATTCGCTGCATAATGCTTTCAATGCGACTAAAGGTGCTATGTCGCCATCCATGCTGTAAAGTGATTCCACAGCGACGAAAACAGTTCCCGTTGCCTTTTTCAATTTCTTCTCTAAATCCGCTGGATCATTGTGTTTGAAAGAAAACGAATTTGCAAAACTCAAACGGATTCCGTCACGGACAGATGCATGCACCAATTCGTCGTATAAAATAGTATCTCCTTTTTGGGGAAGGGACGAAAACAATCCGACATTCGCATCGTAACCCGAATTGAAGATCAGGGCTGCTTCAGACTGAAAATGACCGGCAAGTTTATGCTCAACACCTTCTACTACTTTCGAGTTTCCCGAAATTAAGCGCGAACCGGTACTTCCACTGATCTCAATAGGATGTGCAATCCGGCCAAGTCCCAAATAATCATTCGACCAAAAATCAACGTGGGCTTCAAACGACAAAAGGGAGCGTAAACTCCCCTTCTCTATTCTATCTTGTAAATTGCGTTGAAACTTCAAAGCTGTATTTTAAGAAACAGTCACTTTACGCGGAGTAAATCCTGCGGAGGCAATTTTAGCTTCTGCCAGTTCTTTTGCCCGCTGAGCTTCTTTTTCTTTTCGTGCTTCGATAATCGGATCCGGCTTCGAAACAGGCTGCTCACCATCAGCAAAAGCCTCTTTCGGGATCAATCCCAGAATTTCGAACATCTCTTTGTCTTCATTGAACTCCGGATTCGGAGTCGTCAATAATTTATCTCCTGCGAAAATGGACCCTGCTCCTGCCATGAAACACAAAGCCTGACCTTCCATAGTCATTTTTGTTCTTCCGGCAGATAAACGTACAACCGCTTCCGGGAATGCAATACGCGTAGTTGCAACCATACGGATCATTTCCCATTGTTCAATCGGTTTTTGGTCTTCCAACGGTGTTCCTTCTACGGCTACCAATGCATTGATCGGAATAGATTCCGGCGGATTTTCCATTTCCATATAGCTCATCAATAAACCTACACGGTCTTCAATAGCTTCTCCCATCCCGATGATTCCACCGGAACAAACGGTCAAGCCGGCTTTCTTTGCATTATCAATTGTGTTCAAACGGTCTTCGTATTCACGGGTTGAGATAACATCGCCGTAGAATTCCTTAGATGAATCCAGGTTGTGATTGTAAGCGAATAAACCGGCATTTTTCAAGCGATGTGCCTGATCTTCGTTCATCATACCGAGTGTTGCACAAACTTCCATTCCCAGTCCGTTTACAGCTGCAACCATTTCAATAACGTTATCAAAATCCTTATTGTCACGCACTTCTCTCCAGGCTGCTCCCATACACAAACGGGAAGAACCGTTTGCCTGGGCATTTTTCGCCTGCTCGATTACCGATTCAACCGTCATCAATTTATGTGCTTCCACGTCTGTATGGTAACGTGCTGCCTGCGGACAATAACCACAGTCTTCCGGACAACCACCTGTTTTGATACTCAATAAAGAAGACATCTGAACTTCTCTTGGATTATGGTATTGACGATGGATAGTCGCTGCTTCGAAAACCAATTCCAACAAAGGTTTGTTGTATAATTCCAATAAACTTTCTTTCGTGTTGTATGCGGGGTTTACTTTCATGTCTGTTCGTTATAGTGGACAAATATACGAAGTCTGCCCAAGGTGGAGATTACTTCCGTTTTGAAATTATGAACACGGAGTGAACAACCCATTCTATCCGTTTTATGGAAAACGATCATTCTAAGCATCTTAACTCGAAATACGCCATGAAAAACCTCTTTTCAACCTTCGCTTATCTGTTTTTTGCAATTGTAATCACTTGGGGCTGTATGTCTGCTAAATTCAAAACTACAGACAAAACCATAGCTGAAAATATTTCTCCGGATAATTGGTACGACTGCGAATTGAACGGAAATTTAAGCCCGGAGGAAAGGCGGAATATTTCGCTATTCAAAATCGCCAAAAAGATCAAAGTAGTTTCCTTTTCGCGGAAAGTTGTTAGCGGAACTCCTATTCATCACAATCAAATTGTCTCCAAATACCTGAAAGATGAAATCACCTTAACGGAAGATCAGATCGATCGGCTGACAGAAATACTTTACAATTACAATTTCTCAAAATCACTTGCTTCCAGGACAATCTCACACGGAGACTGTTATGAACCCAGACACGCTATCATCTTTCTAAACAGCAGTGGGAAAGCATTTGGATACTTCGAATTTTGTTTTGAATGCAACAACCATCAAACCTTTCCCGCAAAAGAGTATATCGGAGAATACTGCAACGGGAAATATTGGTTAATCGAACAATTTTTTCAATCTGCAGGAGTCACTTTCTTCAAAGAGGAAGAATAATTAATTTAGAATCCGGAAAATAATCAGAATGAACCAAGAAGCAATTATCCGGAAATACGAAGCATCCGACAAAGACTCCTGTATGGGGATTTTCAAAACGAATGTTCCGAAATACTTTACACCGGAAGAAGTGGATGAATTTGAACGCTTCTTAACTAAGCTGAACGATCCGGAAGCAAGGGATAATCCGCCGTATTATGTGATGGAACTGGAAAACAAACTCATTGGCTGCGGCGGCATCGGTGACAAAAAAGGAATTGACGGTGCGGACTCCATCACTTTTGTCTGGGGAATGGTGGAGCGTTCTTACCACAAACAAGGTTTTGGCGAACAATTACTGGTCTTTCGACTAAAAGAAATCAAAGCACAATTTCCAAACAAACCGGTAATCCTGGATACCACCCAGTTTTCATATACTTTCTTTGAAAAATACGGGTTCAGAACACTGAAAATAACGGAGAATGGCTACGGCGAAGGAATGCATCGGTATGATATGGTTTTGGAGACATCAAGACTTTAGGATTTTAAGATGTTAGGACTTCAAATTGTCCTGCTCAGCATTAATAAAGTCCTAATATCCTGATGTCATAAAATCTTAAAATCCTTTCGAAACCAGACAAACGGCATAAGCTTTCACCGCTTCACCCGCACCGAAAGAATCTACTTTTTCGTGTGTAGTTGCTTTGATAGAAACCCGGTCAGTTTCCACCTCCAGTAAAGCTGCAAGGATCTGCTGTATTTCCGGAATGTGTGGATTGACTTTTGGTTTTTCAAGAATTACGGTGGCATCGATATTTACTACTGAAAATCCTTGTTCTTTGATCAGGGTCATGACTTTCTTCAACAGAATTTTGGAATCGATTCCTTTGTATTGCGGATCGGTATCTGAAAAATGGAAGCCGATATCACGCAGGTTCAAAGCTCCGAGCAACGCATCACAAATGGCATGGATCAGGACATCGGCATCGGAATGACCAACGGCACCAAATGAAGAAGGGAGCTTTAACCCTCCCAACCAAAATTCATATCCTTCTTCCAAACGATGGACATCTACTCCGAAACCAATTCGAATGTCCATTATTCAGGTTTAGACTCCGTATCTCTTACCTTATCACCCAGCGAGAAGCGAAGTGTGAAACGCATCGTGTTTGCCAACGGGTTATTTCTTTTCATTGCAGCAAGGTAAGAGAAATCAAAGCTGAAAATATTGTATTTGAATCCGATACCCATTGTAAAGAACTGGCGGCCACCTTTGGAAATGTTTTCATAGAAGTAACCTCCGCGAACAGCGAAAATATCGTTGTACCAGTATTCCAAACCGGAACCGATCATGATCTCACGCATTTCTTCACCGAACTTAGATCCTTTTTTCACCTGGAATGTTCCATCACCGTTATCAATCGGATCTCCGTTATCGTCTTTAATAACTCTTCCCGGTGCATCGTAAAAGGACTGGATCATCCCCGCGATCACACCTACATCGTTGTTCTTTCCTGAAATCAATGTTGTTTCACCGTTTACATCTGCGTAAACCGGCGGAGTCGGAACCAATAACTTGGAAACATCTATACTCACTGTCAAACTGTTGTACTTATCAATTTTCGCGGTATAAGCATTCCCGATTCTAAGTGACGTCGGAAGGAAATCTCTTCTTGCGTTTGCAGAATAAGCGACTTTGTTACCAACATTCGCAATCACAACTCCTAAAGAGTAAACTCCGTTGACCCCAAACCAGTTGATATCGTCATTTCTGTGAGCATACGAGATATCTGCAATACCTGCGATCGCCGCTTTTGTTTCGGTTCCGGCAGTTACCAAACCACCCGTAAGATTCGAATAAGCAAACTTTCCGTTCACACCGATGCTGTGTCTTTCTGCCAGTTTAAAAGCATAAGATAAAGTCAATTCAAATTCATTCGGTTTAAACTCCCGAATATAACCTCCGGCAGCATCTGTAAAGGTAATTTCTCCCAAAGAGAAGTAACGCAAAGCTCCACCTACGACATGTCTGTCCCCAACTCTCGCATACCCGGAAAGGTAGGAAAGGTGCATATCGTTTGTCAATTGTCTCAACCATGGAGTATAGCTTACACCAATTTCCGATTTTGATTCCGCAAAATTAAGCATGGCTGTATTCCACATGGTCGAAGATGAGTTCGCGCTCAAAGCTGTTCCCGCATCTCCCATCGCTCCAGATCTTGAATCAGGATTGATCCCCAAAAATGGCAGGGCCGTAGTGATCGTATTTAATTGAATATCATTTTGAGTCACTCCTTGTCCTCCACCTTGGGCGAATGAAAAAGAACTAACAAAAACGGTAAAAATCAGTAATTTATGTGACAACATGAATCTATTTCAGTTTTAATTGTGACAAAAATACGCAAAACTTGGACTTTTATTGTGCAACTATTTTAAAAGAACCAATTTTTCCATTTTTTGAGCCTTCTTCCCATCAGGCATTGTCACTTTTAGTTGATAAACGTAAACTCCTTTAGCCAATTGATCTCCAAAATCATCTTTCCCATCCCAGGAAATTCCTTCTACGCGGAATCCGTTGGTTGGAACAAGCTGATTAATGGTTTTCACCAAACGCCCGGAAACAGTATAAATATTGATCTGTGTTTCCAACGAAGCACAGGATTGATTGTGTTCATACATGAACGTCGTGTGGGTTGTAAACGGATTCGGATAATTCAACACATGGTCCAGTTGAACATCCTGGTCTTCCGTTACGGTGAAATCCAGGCGGATGGTGCTTGAGTTGTTATTCACGTCCCATACTTTTACATCGAGTGTATGCGAACCAACGCTCATATTCCGGAGTGTATACTGTAGTTTTCCGTTTTGGTAACTGTCCAGGTTCGACTTGTAATATTCATTCAGAACGATCGGATTTCCGGTGTTTCCATCCAAAACAGCGGTAATATCGTGACCGATACCATTCCCTACCGTATTAATCCCGAATTCATCGTAAGCTTCGACAACCAAGAGTGGATTCGCGCTTGAGATACTTCCGTTTACAAACGAATCGTCGTTCAAATAGATCTTCAGTTCAGGCCCCACATTATCTACCGGCGGATTTGTATTGATGCCGCCGACAATAAAGGTCGTATCCCAGCCATCCGCATCCACCACTTTGTTATCTGCGTAGTAACTGATCTTCCCTCTTCCGTAATTGAAGTCAATGTCTTTAGGCACAATAAACTCAAATTTGAAATCACCGTTTGTTACAGTTGCACGTCCTTTATACAAAGCATTCTTCTGAGTTTTAAATGTAATGATCGGCGAATTCGGATCGTTCCCTAAGGTCTGCACTTTTTTAGGTTTGTCAAAGATGGTCGGGGAAAGGATACCGTTGAAGGAGGTTAATTTATTCCCGCTGTAATCTTCCAAATGTCCGACAACATGCATTTTAGTAAGTGCCCGAATAGTATCGGCTCCATTAGATATGGAAATATGGTTGATGGAATCCGTTACAATTTTCCATTTAGGCAGACAGATCTTAAGAGCCGGATCGCCTATCAGGTTAAAGCATCTTCTGTTAGGAGAAGTACCAGAAGAATTTTTTACACGTCTCATAATCTCTCCGAAAGCAAGCGGATCGAAATTAGCATCGCGCTCAATCACGTGATTAAACAAACTTGCCACTACCAGCGTGTTGATTGAGATATAAACAGAACGTGTCGTAGTCATCAATGCAATGGAACCGCCTTTGGGATTCAAAGAAATCAACTCCCCGATCGATTCCCGGGAAGGATCATCAAACTTTGTAAACTCACAAGTGGAAGTCACAAACAAGCCCATTCGGTTCAAATTTGTCCAGGCATTTGCCTGCGGAATGGTAATAATCCGTTCTTCCGCAGCCCCTACTTCACCGCCATGCCCGATATAGTTTGTAATCAAACTTCCTCTTTCCACACGGTCTGTTATGGCGTTCAGCACATCCGGGTAACGATGTCCGCCTGTTGTAGAAACCTGCGTATAAGCATCGGAATAGATTTTTTCGCAGTTCATTTCATTAGCATCACCCTGCACCTGGTTGAATGCAGGTTCAGCATCCGCCGTGACGAACGTTCCGCCTTCTTCATCATCGGTAATATTGGTATAAACCTGTCTCCAGTCACCGAACATATTCGCAGTTTCCCCGATACAACAGCTATTGGGATCGTTTGAAACAATCGGTGAGTTAATACCATTTTTCATATAATGCTCAATCTTATCAACCTGAGTCTGGGCATGAGTAGCATTGGAGATCAATAAACGTCCTACACCGATATCCATCAAATCCAAATCTCCAATGGATTCATTATTATCCATGAATCCGAAGTAATCATCGGTTACCAGTGCGGCAATGTGATTTTCCGAATTCAGGTATTCATAAGTCGGGACCATGTAGTTATTTCCTGCAACACGGTTTTTAGGATCGTAAGTCGCATCACCGAACAAACACAGGTATTTAGGTTGTAGCGCTGCATTTCCACCTGCACGCTCATAAAACATCTTTACGAATCTTCTGATCGCTGTTGCATCCTGGTTCCCGGATGAAAACTCGTTGTAAACCTGCTCCACATCCACGACCAGTGTAGACAAGCCGTTTGACTGATGCAAACCTGCCAATCGATTCGCCTGTCCCATGAATTGTTTCGGAGCTACGATGATGTAATCATATTGACCCAAAGCGTGCAAATCCTGGTTATCAACCTGCTTGATAAAACTTGGCTGAGCAAATCCGCTTTCATTAAACACGAAAAACTCCCTCAAAGTATCCGTACTTTGTTTGAATGAAAAGATTGTTCCTGCAAGCGTCCCTTCTATTAATCGGGGATTCGTTCTGGAACTCACATCCCAAACACGATGCGATGCATTTACACCTGAAATATTAAACAAACTCACATTTCCCAATCCAACAGAATTCAAATCCCTAAACAACATAGAACTCCCGAAAAACACCAGGTTTCTGCGCCCAACAATCTCAATATAATCCAGATAAGCTTTTACAGAAGGGTTCACCCGGTTTAAGGTATATACGAATTCCACCGGAGAAGAAGAAGCATTGAATAAAAATGATCCGGAAGTACGGATATAATCTGCGCTCGTAGAATACAAAGGCAAAGTATCCAATGGCAGACCATTAGAAGTTATCAGGAAATTATTTCCTACTGAATTTGCATTTGAAGCCGTTGCATATTTTACCTGGATTGGAGTTGCCGGATCAACATTCGGAATGTTGAACTTAAAAGACTGAGTCAGATTTGCATCAAATGATTCACCGTACCAGCGCTGTCCGCCCTGCACCAGGTTCACCGATTCATTTTCGTGGATATCGTAAAACGTGTATGAATTGACCGTTTGGTTAGCCGGTAGTGGCGACTGAGGCAGGTTTTGGATACGCAGCGGCAGATCTGTTTCATCCACGTGGATGAAATAAGTGTTTACAGCACTGTAAATATGCATCTTACGACTGTAATTGGCTCCCGAACCACGATCCCAGCGATTCGGACCCGCCCCGAAAAACAGGAAATATTCATCATCATCAAAAGTTGAATCTGAATTCCCGACAAACTGGATAGCATTCTTTTTCAAATCATCCCGGTAAGGATCGCTGTTCAATTCAGAAAGGATTCCATCTGCATTTCCGTAAAGATTAATAGTAACCGGATCAAGATTATCCACATCCAGCCCCATATTTTTGAAAAAATCCCTGTTTAATTGGTAAATACCGTCATTAGGCACCGAAATCTTATACCACGCTCCGGTGTTGAGCACTGAATTCGCAGCATAACTTTTCAAATAGTTTGAATTTACGACAGCTCCACCTGCAATTGTTCTCAATTTGTAGGAAACTATTTTCAGATATCCTGAGCCTGTTTTGTAATAAGGAATGCATTTTGAAACCAGGTAATACTCATTCTTCGATCTGGAAACCTTTGCTTCAACAGTTGCTGCAAGCGGTACCACATCCCCGATCGAATTCAGGTAATTGGTCTCATAAGCAGTAACTGCCTGAGTCTGTATATCCAGCACCTGTACCTGGTAATTCCCGGATTTATATTTCTGCTGAAAAGAATGGATCGGCAGTTGGTTTTCGTAATCACCGTTCACGATAACAGGAACCACTGTTTGAACACCGTTTATAACTATTTCTTTTGGTTGTTGCCATTGAATTTCAACTGAAACATCCTGAGCTACAGATGAATGTCCGATTAAAAGTAAAAAGAGGAGTTTGTAATATTTGTTAAAATTGTAACTTGCTTGTGTTTTGTCGTTTTTCATAGCACAAAATTCGAAAACTAGATGAATGTTCAATCAAACGTATGAATTCTTTTTTTATTTTTGTGTTTCGGCGATTTAGTTGTAACCATTGTATTTTTTTTTCGTAACATTGGCGAACCAATGCTACAAATTAGCTTGAAAATATTCTTAACCGAATGAGAAATATTAAACTATTAGCGTTTGTTGGATGCTTGTTTGGCTCGTGTCAGTTATACGCACAAGACCCAACATTTACGCAGTTTTATGCGAACCCTTTATACCTGAACCCTGCTTTTGCCGGATCTCATGGATGTGCTCGTTTTGCGATGAACTATCGCAACGAATGGCCTAGTCTTTCTGGAAACTATGTCACTTACAGTGCCTCTTACGATCAATACTTCAAAAACATTTCAGGGGGGATCGGAGTTTTGGCTACTCATGACATGCAAGGTCAGGGTACAATTAACACATCTATGTTAGGCTTGATTTACTCTTACCACTTAAAAGTAAATCGTAAGTTCGCGATGCTTTTTGGAGTTCGTGCTGCCTGGTACCAAAAATTCCTGGATTGGGATAAACTGACATTCGGTGATATGATTGATCCGAGAAGAGGTTTCATCTACCAAACCGGAGATTTAAAACGTGGAGGTTCAAGAGGATTCTTTGACGCTTCTGCAGGTTTCGTAGGATATTCAAAACATTTCTTCTTCGGAGGAGCAGTTCACCACTTAAACATGCCGAACGAGTCAGTTATCATTGGTAACTCACCAATGCCTATGCGATTCACAGGACATATGGGAGCTGAGATTCCTTTGGGAGGAAAATCCAAATACAACAACACAACGTCTATCATGCCAAACGTGATTTATCAGTACCAACAAGGTTTCCAGGAAATCAATATCGGTACATATATCAAATATGGTGCGTTCAATGCCGGTGCATGGTTTAGAAACAGAGATGCATTCATCCTTACAATCGGGGTGACGACACCTTCGTTCAAAATCGGTTATAGCTACGACGTTACTGTTTCACGATTAAACAATGGTGTTTCAGGTGGTTCACATGAAGTTTCATTAGGTATCTACACAAAATGCAAAGGTCCTGTGAAAACATTCAAAACAATCTCTTGTCCGTCATTCTAAATATTTTTTGTAACCTTTTGTTGATAATCCGTTTATAAACTTAACTTTGGTGTCCCAAAAAATGAAAAAACAAACCAAGCATATGAAAATGTTGCGTTTATTTATCTTAGCGGTTGCAGGTGTTGCAATAGCTTCGTGTAGTCGAGATTCCTCCTCATCAACAGGATGGGATTACAACAATGTACAGCATGGAGGCTTTCAAAAAGTTCCGTTTGTAGATCAGGAAACTGGTCCCGGATTAATCCTTGTTGAAGGTGGTACATTTACAATGGGTATGGTTGAACAGGATGTAATGTTTGACTATAACAATCGCCCTGCCCGCGTTACCGTTTCATCCTTCTATATGGATCAAACAGAAGTAACCAATTTCCATTGGCTGGAGTACTTATACTGGATCAAAAGATCTTATGAAAAGTACAACATGGTTTATCGCAATGCATTGCCTGATACGCTTGCATGGAGAAGTCCTTTAGCATTCATGGATAAGTATGTAGATTACTACTTACGCCACCCTGCTTACAGAGATTATCCGGTAGTTGGTGTTTCATGGTTACAGGCAACTGATTTCTGTAAATGGCGTACAGACCGTGTGAATGAGTATATCCTGATCCGTGAAGGTGTTCTTGGCTGGGATGTTGATGCAGCAGATGCGGAAACATTCAATACAGACGCATACTTGGTTGGTCAATTCGAACAGGATGAAGAGCTTGGTGGAAGAAAACTAAAAGATACAGATCCATCCAACAGAGATGGTAAGAAATTAGGTGAGCGTATCGTTCGTATGGAAGATGGTATTCTTCTTCCGAGATACCGTCTCCCAACTGAAGCTGAATGGGAATATGCAGCACTTGGATTAATCGGTAACCTTTCAGAAGGTACTGAAGTAATCACAGAACGTCGTCAATACCCATGGAACGGTCACTTCGTGCGTCAGGATAATAAAGAATTTACAGGAGCTATCCGCGCTAACTTCGTAAGAGGTAAAGGGGATTATATGGGGGTTGCAGGTCGTTTGAACGATGGAGCTGACGTAACTGCTCCGGTTGAATCTTTCTGGCCGAATGATTATGGTTTATACCACATGGCAGGTAACGTTTCCGAGTGGGTAATGGATGTTTACCGTCCGTTGACTTCGGAAGATTTCGATGAGTTCCGCCCATTCCGTGGAAACGTATTCCAAACAAAGGTATTGAACAATGATGGGATCGTTGAGCAAAAAGACCAGCAGGTAATGTACGATGTTCACGGTATGAAAGAATACCTGAATGCCTTCGAACGTGTTCGTTATCAGCGTGTGTCTGCAGCTAACCACGACCCGAATGATTCCATTATTCCGGGAGGTACACAAATGCACAACAAAGCTGAATACCGTACAAAACGCGGAGCAGCACCGGATCCTTACTATGTTTCTCATGGAAAGAAAAAGGATTCTGTTGAATTGGCTTTGATCGCTCGTATCAATGAAGTATTGGACAGAGCAATTCAGGATAAAAATGAAAAATACGATATCGAAGCTTCTTCTTTAGTACAGGATGAGATTTTTGAAGGAATTTTCGCTGAAAGTACAAGACAGGGACGTGACGAAGAATACTCGTTCGAAATCATCCCGATGCTGCGCGAAGGATTCAACCAATTCATTATCGGTACTCCGGGTAAATTGAAGTACAGAAATGTAACGGAAGAAGAAAACATCGGTCGTTTGAATTACCGTAAAGATGATTACATTGATTATTTGGACGGTGATATCGAAAGCTCTATTTACTACGATAACGATGATCGTAAAAACGGTATCAACGAAGCAACTCGTGATCCGCACCTGATCATGTACCAAAATGAATACGAGACTTACGATTTGAATGGTACTCCGATCAAACCGGAAGACAGAACATCCTGGCCGACAACTTTGATCTCTGATAAATCAAGAGTTTACAAAGGAGGTTCATGGAGAGATCGTGCTTACTGGTTGAATGCCGGATCAAGAAGATTCTTAGACGAAGCACAATCAACTTGTACAATCGGATTCCGTTGTGCGATGGATCGTGTAGGAAGCCCTGTTGGACACAACTATGGTAAGAAAAAACAAAAGAAAAAATAATCTTTAATCTTAAATAGAAACCCTGACTCCGTCAACTGATGGACGTCAGGGTTTTTTTATGATACAAATGGAAGCATTATTATACAACTTATTTCAATCCGGTACCGGTGTAGAAACCGACACACGAAAAATTCAAAAGGGTTCTTTGTTCTTTTGTTTGAAAGGAGCCAATTTTGACGGAAACACCTTTGCTGAAGAAGCCATCAGGCTTGGAGCTATTGCTGCGGTAATTGATAATCCGGAATACCACATTGACGGGAAAACAATTTTAGTAGATGACGTTCTTTTAGCTCTTCAGGACCTCGCAAGATATCACCGAAGACAATTCCAAATCCCTGTGATCGGAATTACAGGAAGTAACGGAAAAACAACTTCCAAAGAACTTATTTCAACCGTGTTAGCAACTCAATATTGCGTTCACTTTACTCAGGGAAACTTCAACAATCACATCGGTGTTCCTTTAACGCTTCTGCAGTTGAATAGCGCACATGAGATTGCCGTTATTGAAATGGGAGCAAATAAACCCGGAGACATCAAAGAACTGGCTGAAATCGCTTTGCCAACTCACGGTATCATCACCAATATAGGCAGAGCTCACCTGGAAGGATTCAAATCACTGGAAGGGGTCATTAAAACCAAAACCGAGCTCTTCGATTTCCTGGCGCACGAAAACGGCCATATCTTTGCCAACAAACAGGACGAAACGATTATGGGTAAACTTCCATCATCCACACAGAACCATTTTTACAATGACGAATCGGAACTTGGAGGGTCGCTTTTGAAACTCAATCCCCTGGTCGAAATGGAATGGTTTGAACCGAATTACAAAAGTCCGGCTATTCAAACAAACCTGGTGGGAGAATACAATTTCATCAATTTCCTGGCAGCAATCCGCATCGGAAGATTCTTTGGAATCAGCCCTGAAAACTGCAACAAAGCAATTTCAGCGTACGAACCTACCAACAATCGCTCCCAGGTTACCAAAACAGAAAAGAACACCCTGATTGTTGACTGCTACAATGCCAATCCGACCAGTATGCGCTCTGCCCTATCCAGTTTTGCCAAAATCGATAATCATGCAAAGGTTTTTATCCTGGGAGATATGCGCGAAATGGGCGATGACGCTCCGATGGTACATGAAGAAGTCATTCAGCAGACTATCGACTTGCGTCTAAGCGGATTTTTTATCGGGGAAGAATTTTTGAAATTCAAGGGAATGCATCCGAATGCGATCTTTTTGAAATCTACTGAACCTTTGATCGAGCATTTTACACAGAATCCGCCTTCGGATTTGCTGATCTTGTTAAAAGGTTCGAGAGGAATTTCGTTGGAAAAGGTGATCCCATATTTATAATAAACCAGTAGGGACGCGAAGCATCGCGTCCCTACTGACGAAAATTGATAAAAACAGTAAGGGCGGAAAATTTTCCGCCCTTACTGTTTTTTATGTCTTATAACCGATGATTAATCCGCCAAAATATTTCTCGAAATAACAATCTTCTGTACTTCGGAAGTTCCTTCGTAAATCTGAGTAATCTTCGCATCACGCATCAAACGCTCCACATGATACTCTTTTACGTATCCGTAACCACCGTGGATCTGAACAGCTTCAACTGTTTGTTCCATCGCTACTTTGGATGCATACAACTTTGCCATTGCAGAAGACTGATCAAAGTTTCTTCCTGCATCCTTGTCGGCTGCGGCGCGATAAACCAATAAACGAGCAGCTTCAATTTCCGTAGCCATATCTGCAATCTTAAATGCAATTGCCTGGTGCTTGTAAATTTCTTTTCCGAATGCTTTACGCTCTTTCGAATATGCAGCTGCCAACTCAAAAGCTCCGGCAGCAATTCCCAAAGCCTGCGCAGCAATACCTATGCGTCCTCCGGAAAGTGTTTTCATAGCGAATTTGAATCCGAATCCATCCTCCCCGATACGATTTGCTTTTGGAACTTTAACATCATTGAATAACAAGGTATGCGTATCACTTCCGCGGATTCCCAATTTATCCTCCTTAGCTCCAACAATGAAACCTTCCATTCCTCTCTCAACGATCAGAGCATTGATTCCTCTGTGACCCAGTTCAGGATTCGTTTGAGCAATAACGATATAAGTAGAGGCAGTTGAACCATTTGTAATCCAGTTCTTTGTTCCGTTCAATAAGTAGTAATCTCCCATATCAACCGCCGTTGTACGCTGAGACGTTGCATCAGAACCCGCTTCAGGCTCAGACAAACAAAACGCTCCGATCTTCTCACCTTTAGCAAGCGGAACCAGGAATTTCTGCTTTTGTTCTTCGTTTCCGAACTTTTCCAATCCCCAACAAACCAGGGAATTGTTTACTGACATACAAACAGAAGTGGATGCATCTACTTTCGAAATTTCTTCCATTGCCAGTACGTAGGACATTGTGTCCATACCCCCACCTCCATATTTCGGATCAACCATCATTCCTAAGAATCCAAGTTCTCCTAATTGTTTCATTTCTTCAACAGGAAATTTTTGATCTCTATCTCGATCTATAACTCCAGGTTTTAATACGTTTTGAGCGAAATCACGCGCAGCTTCTTTTACTGCTTTTTGTTCTTCTGTCAATTCGAAATTCATCTGTATCGCAGTTTATTTTATATTTGTTCAGGAGACAAATGTACCGATAAAAACTTAATTTTCGTCTTTTATGAATTCATTCAAAATAATCGGCTTAATGTCAGGTACTTCACTGGATGGAGTTGATGTTACTTATGCAACATATTCGAAGGTTTCTGAAAAGGATTGGGAGTTCACCATTCATGCGTCTCACACTTTTCAATTTTCAGAAATCCTGCTCTCGAGTCTCCACGAAGCCAGCAAATTATCCGGTTCACAATTAATGAACCTGGACCATGACCTGGGTATTTTCTTTTCTTCCTGCATCGATCAATTCATAACTGAAAACGGATTAAAAAAAGAGGAAATTGATGCTGTTGCATCGCATGGACAAACCATTTTCCATCAACCGGCCAGAGGTTTTACCACACAAATCGGGAATCCTGCAGTTATTGCCGTAAAAACAGGTATCCGCACTATCGGTGATTTCCGCACCAAAGATGTACTTTATGGAGGCCAGGGAGCCCCATTGGTTCCTATCGGCGATCAATACTTATTCGGATCAAAAGCAGACGGATTTATCAACATTGGTGGTTTTGCCAATATCAGCTTTGAAGAGAAAGGAATTTTACAAGCTTACGATATTTGCCCGGCAAATCTTCCGATGAATAAACTAGCCCGATCCAGGGACCTGGAGTATGACAAAAACGGGGATTTGGCACGAGCAGGGGAATTGAATTATTTCCTGCTTGATCTATTGAACAGCCTGGATTATTACAAACAATCAGGTCCGAAATCATTGGGAACAGAATGGCTGGAACAGCACTTCTACCCGCTTCTAAAGTTTGACAAAGACATTGAAAACAACCTGGCTACTGTTGTTGAACACATCGCCATCCAAATCGGTGAGATTTGCACCCAAAAAGAGCTGAAACGCATCATGATAACAGGAGGTGGCGCAAAGAATACCTTTTTAATAGAACGCTTGAAACGCTATTACACCGGGGAAATCATCCCTGTTGACAGCGAATTGATTGATTACAAGGAAGCTCTGATATTCGGGTTACTGGGTGCATTGAACCTAAACAATGAACCGAATTGCATTTCCAGCGTTACAGGAGCATCTAAAAATGTCATCGGCGGGGTTCATCATATGCCTTAGGATTCCTATCGTTTGTAAAGTTTACCCGAGAATTCACTGCCAAAAGAGCAATAATTCCTACTTTTGTGCCTCAATATTTGAATGGTTCAACGAAAAGTTAATATGAAAGATTTACTTCACAAGTTTGAAAATAAGCGCCCGGAAATCGTTTTCGAGTGGAAAGATGCTGAAACTGAAGCAGAAGGATGGGTGGTCATTAACTCTCTGCGCGGTGGAGCTGCCGGTGGTGGTACCCGTATGCGTGTTGGTTTGGACAAACGAGAAGTAGAAAGCCTTGCAAAAACGATGGAAGTAAAATTCACGGTTGCAGGACCTCCGATTGGCGGGGCAAAATCCGGAATTAACTTTGACCCGAAAGACCCACGCAAAGAAGGCGTCCTGAGACGCTGGTATGCTGCTGTAACACCGTTATTGAAACATTATTACGGAACCGGAGGCGACTTAAATGTAGATGAAATCCATGAAGTAATTCCAATTACGGAAGATTGTGGAATCTGGCATCCGCAGGAAGGTGTTTTTAACGGACACTTTCAACCGAGAGAAGCTCAGAAAATTAACCGCATCGGTCAGTTGAGACAAGGTGTTCTAAAGGTTATCGAAGATAAACAATACAGCCCGAGCGTAGAAAAGAAATATGTGGTAGCTGACATGATCACCGGATATGGTGTTGCTCAGTCAGTTGCTCATTATTATGATATTTGGGGTGGTGATTTGAAAGACAAGAAAGTTATAGTTCAGGGTTGGGGAAATGTTGCTTCAGCAGGAGCATATTACCTGGCACAATCCGGGGCGAAAATCGTTGGGATCATTGACCGTATCGGTGGTTTGATCAACGAGAACGGATTCACATTCGAAGAGATCAAAGACTTATTCCTGACTAAAAAAGGAAACGAAATCGTGCACCCTGACTTAAAATCTTTTGACGAAATCAATGCAAAAATCTGGGATATCCAGGCAGATGTATTTATCCCATGTGCTGCATCCCGTCTAATCACACAGGAACAGGTAGAACGAATGATCAAATCCGGGGTACAGGTAATTGCCGCAGGAGCAAATGTTCCGTTCGCCGATAAGGAAATTTTCTTCGGTCCCATTGCTGACTATGCAGACAATCACATTTCTGTGATTCCTGATTTTATTTCAAACTGCGGAATGGCACGTGTATTTGCTTACTTAATGAGTAATGACCTGAAAGAATTAACGGATCAGGGAATTTTCGAAGATACCAGCAATATTATTGGTGACGCGTTGAAAAAAGCACACGCTTCCAATCCATCTAAAACAGGAATTGCAAAATCCGCTTTCGAAATCGCATTGAATCAGTTGGTTTAGACCAGCTGATTGTTAAAGTGTTCAAATTCCGATAGCCATCGGGAACGAAATGTTCAAAACACTAACTTTTTGAACATTTAAACCATTTGAACCTTTTCAACCCTAAAGTCATGGCAAAAAGAAAGTCAAACAGTGGTTTATTCAAGTTGTTTTTTGAAAGCGAGAAATCGAGCGGTTTAACACTGATCGCATTTACCGTTCTGTCTCTTTTATTGGCGAACTCATCCTTCGAACACTCATATGTTGAATTTTGGGAAACTTCGTTTGCTGGTTTAAAACTGGAACACTGGGTCAATGACGGACTGATGGCAGTTTTTTTCCTCCTGGTAGGACTGGAACTCAAACACGAATTTACTTCAGGTGAGCTTTCCTCTCTTAAAAATGCAACACTCCCGATTTTCAGTGCGCTTGGCGGAATGCTTGTCCCCGCAATGATCTTTATTTTTATGAACCTTGGTAAACCGAGTGTTTCGGGCTTTGGGATTCCAATGGCAACAGATATCGCATTTGCTTTGGGAGCACTTTCCCTTCTGGGAAACAAAGTTCCGCTTTCCATTAAAGTTTTCCTCACGGCACTTGCGGTAATTGACGACCTTGGAGCAATTGTAGTGATTGGTGTTTTCTATACCAAAACCATCTTTTGGTTGCATTTTGCACTTGCAATCGGGATATTTATAACGTTATTGGTCCTGAACAAACTAAAAGTCCGTTCGTTATGGATCTATCTCCCGCTTGGGATCGCTATGTGGTACTTCATGCTCCATTCCGGAATTCACGCTACCATCTCCGGAGTATTGCTTGCATTTACAATTCCTGTATCCGATAAACCCGGCTCAAAATCACCCGCTAACCGTTTACAGAGGATGCTTCACTATCCTGTTCCGTTTATCATTCTTCCCCTGTTTGCTTTGGTGAATACCGCTATCCCGATCGGAGCAGACTGGACAGCAGCTTTACTGGAACCTGCAAGCCTCGGAATCATCCTGGGATTAGTTTTAGGGAAACCACTTGGAATCTTCCTTTTCAGCTGGTTATCAATCCGTTTCAAACTGGCGGAAAAACCAAAGGGAACAACCTGGAGCCAATTATTCGGGGTCGGGATTCTGGGAGGAATTGGTTTTACCATGTCCATTTTTGTAACCATACTTGCCTTTAATGATCCCGAAGTAATAGACCATTCCAAATTTGCCATTCTGATGTCTTCCCTCACTGCAGGACTCATTGGATTTATTTGGCTGAAACTGAGTTTTAAAAAATCCGAAAGATCTTCAAAATCTGTACGGAAGTAAAAAATTCTTCAAGCTGTAACCAAATCGGCTTTTCCGGCTTATTAAAAGTACACACGCGAATCGCAAAACTCCCATCCCTATAAACAAAATACTGTGAATATCTCTTTACCTGGAGGGAAAATCATCTGTTATTGGGGCGTATTTTTGGAAATTGATTCATGTATTCATTTATAAACCAGATGAGAAAAGCAGCAATATTTACTATTTTATTCTTGGCAACTCCGTTGTTGAGCCTGGCGCAAATCGTTAAAGACAGCGTTCCGGAAGCTGAAGAAAAAGCAGCAAAAGCGGGTGAAAAGATCACAGCACTTGAATTCGTGATGAAAGGTGGTGTCTTCATCATTCCGATCATTATTTTGTTGTTTTACACACTCTATGTTGTTATTGAACGCTACCGCTACATCAAACGGATGTCCGTATACAATTCCAATTTATTGAATGACATTCGCATGAATCTGGAGAAAGGAAATATCCAGGACGCATTGAATACGGTACAGCGCGATCAAAGTGCATTCGGTTCTGTTGTTGCGGAAGGTATTCAAACAATCGGAAGACCTGTTTCAGAAATTGAGTCCAATATGGACAAAGTTGCCAATATCGAAATCGGTAAGATGGAAAAAGGAATGGGAACCCTTGGTTTGATTGCCGGTATTGCACCAACCTTCGGGTTCATCGGTACGATTGCAGGGGTAATTAAGATTTTCTACAACATTTCCATTTCTGAAAACGTAAGTATCGGTAATATCTCCGGAGGTTTATACGAAAAAATGATTAGTTCCGGTGCCGGATTGGTCGTAGGTATTATCGCTTATTCCGCATATCACATTCTGAATGCAATGATCGACAGTTATGCCTTGAAAATCCAGTCTACGAACTTAGGATTTATTAATATCATTCAACGTCCCGGAAAATGGCAATAAAACGTAAAAAACGCTTTCATGCAGGAGTGGAATCCTCTTCCATGAGCGACATCATGTTCTTCTTGCTTTTGTTCTTCCTGATTATCTCAACATTGGCAAACCCGAACGTGATCAAAGTCCCGCTTCCGGATGCAAAGGAAACGGACACCAGAGTCGGTTCTCATTTGACATTGACAGTTACCAGCGAGAAACGCTATTACCTGGATAAAGAGGAAGTAGCTCCCCAAGATCTGGAAGTACGCTTGCTGCAGGAAACAAAATTGCGAAAAGATGAAACCGTAGTGCTTCGTCCTGCGTATGACCTGGATGTCCAGGAATTGATAGACCTGTTACAAATGGGATTGAAACATCAATTGAAGTTTGTAATTGCTACCAAAGCCGGATAGTTACTAAAACCAGGAATTATGGCTTTCAGCATTGAAACAGAGAAAAAGGTTCTGTTAAAGGACCGTAAAGTAGCCGGAATCACAGCATTCACGGCTTTTGCATTATTGGTTACCCTTCTTTGTTTCATCGGATATAAGATTTCAAATCCACAGCTTTCAAAACCGGCTGTCAACGAGGAAGTGACTTACCTTCCTCTTGATGCCCAACTACTGGAACAAGTACACCAGGGAAGCCAGGCAGCAGGTACTCCGGCGAGAACAAATAAAGCAAAAACGTCTCCGCTTCAAACAGAGCAGGTTTTGACAGCCCAAAATAATTCTGCTCATATTACAGCCGGAAATTCAAACATGACCAGCACACCTATTTCGAATAACAATCCTTCCGGAGCAAAACACGTGAGTGATAATCCATTCGGAACAGGTGGTATTCATGATGGAAAATTCAGAGGCCGCAATCTTTGGGGAGCACGAGACGATCAAAACGAAGATCCGAAACCAACTGAAAACACCGCTCGTTTCCTCATAACAGCTCCCAATACGAACGATATAAAGTCTGATGAGAATGCTAAAATTGTCCTGTCAGTAATCGTTGATCCGGATGGAAATATTGTGGGTAAACCCGTCTTTGTAAAAAACGGTTCGACAACTAATGATGTCGCCTTGATCGAGCAGGTAATTAAAGCCGTTAAAGAGCAGGCTAAATTTAATAAGACAAACACGACGAAAAACACCAAAACTGCTGTTGTTATTCGAATAGTAGCCAATTAGTTTTGCTAAAAGTCATTAAAAAAATGAACGATTCCGGTATTCAGTGGTAATTTAGAGATAAGGACTTCCAAACCCGGAATAATAAAAGATTGAATTATGGATGAATTTGCATTTGAAACAGTAAAAGCCGAAGAGGTCAAAGATCGCAAGGTTGCAGGGATCATTGCAATATCTGCATTTACGCTCCTGTTGGCCATTCTCCATTTTCTGGGATACCGCATCCCCACTCCACCACTTCCTGAACAATTATTGTACAAGGACATGGAAATGGAGCTAGTTCCTTTGGAATTACAAGACTTACCTACTGGTACTGGCGGTGGTGGATCAGGAACTCCTGCAAAAGTAGAACAGTCTGATCAAAATCCTCCTCAAATGGAGCAAGTCTTGACTCAGAACAATAGCAGCACTCACATAAAATCCGGAAATTCCAATCATACGAATACGAATACGCCCAATAACAATCCGGCAGTAGGACAACACGTCAGCGATAACCCATTCGGAACTGGTGGAAGCGGTGGTGGAAGCGGAACTGGAAACGGTCACGGAATCGGGAATGATGACGGAAACGGAACCGGTCCGGGTTCGGGTGGTGACGGAAGCGGCGGAAATGTGAAACGTTTCCTGGTACAACAGCCGAATACCAACAATATCCAATCCGACGAAAACTGCAAAATTGTACTATCCGTACTGGTTGATCCGAGCGGAGACATTATCGGAAAACCGACTTTTGTGAAAAACGGTTCAACAACCAATGATATGGTTTTGATCAACCAGGTGATCAATATTGTGAAAGATCAGGCCCGTTTCAATAAAGTATCCGGTTCAAGAAACGTAAAAGAAGCAATTGTTATCCGAATTAGCGCAAACTAGTTTTCGTTAAAAGTCGTTTAAAAACCGATTTCTTCGTTTTTTACTTGTAGATTTAGTCTGGTTTACTAAGAGGGTTTATGTTGTTCGTATATATTCTGTTTATACTCATTATTATTTTTTCGCTCTACCAGTATGTAGACAACAGTGAATGGGAGGAATTCCATGCGAAAAATTTCAAAACAATTTTCGAGCACCGAAATAAACGTTATGGCGCTTACCAGGCAAGAATCCGCCAGCCCGTAATTATGACATACGTCCTTCTTGGAGCTGTGGCCCTGGGAATCGGTTCGATTTATACCAAGACGATCATAGACAATTATGAAGGCTTGAATGAAATGTCTTTCAGTGAGGTTTCCGACACCACCCAGTTCAGTCTGAATAATCAAAACGTGAAAGAAACTCCACCCGAACAGTTCAATTACGAAGGTCAAAATGGAGATGGACTTCCGGAGGCCAAGGAAGGCGGAGAAATTCGCGAGGACCGTCCGGAGACAACAGAAGCATCTTCCAAATCATCACAACCCAAGCAAGAACAACCGAAAAAACAAAGTACGGAAGAATCTATCTATGACTTTGAGAAAAAACAATTCGAGCTAACCGGAGGTGCTGCTGAACGTGAAAAGATCCAAAAGGAAATGGACCAACGTAAAAAAGAACGGGAAGAACGAGAAAAGAAAAGACAACAACAGAAGCAAGACGGCGGAAGCGGTTTAAAAGCCGGCGAAAATTCAGGTGTGAAAGGATCCACGTTGATGAGCTACAATCTGAATGGTCGAAAAGCCTACCAAAAGAATGACGATTACATCAAAATCCCGGGCTATATGTGCGGGAAAGGAATTTCAGAAACGATTGTAGTGAAAGTCAAAGTCAATTCTAACGGAGACGTCTATTGGGCACAATCTCAAGCTCCGCCAACAGCCAACCAATGTTGTGTCGAATTGGCCGAACGATACGCCAAAAAATCCCGATTCGAGTACTCTGAAAAACCAATCGAAGAAGGAACGATTACTTACAGCTTCAAAGCACAATAATTCATGAACTATCCTGAAACCATCGACTGGTTGTTTCAACAATTCCCGGCTTATCATAACCTGGGAGCACAAGCCTATAATCCCGGATTAAAAAACATCGAAGAACTGAGCGCTTTTTTCGGGAATCCGGAGAAAGAACTGCGTTTTATTCATGTTGGAGGTACAAATGGAAAAGGTTCCGTCTCGAACATGCTTGCTTCCATTCTTACTGAAAGCGGAGAAAAAACCGGTTTGTTCACATCTCCTCATATTTTCGATTTTACTGAACGCATCCGCATCAATGGGAAACCAATAGACGAACCATTTGTGATTGAATTTTGCGAAAAAGTGCGAAATCATTCCTGGAACATTGCCCCCTCTTTCTTCGAAATCACCTGGATGATGGCACTTTCCTTTTTTCGGCAGAACAATTGTTCAATCGTCATCGCAGAAGTTGGTTTGGGAGGAAGATTAGACGCCACAAACATCATTCAACCGCTTATTTCCGTAATCACCAACATCGGATTGGATCACGTCAACATACTTGGCGATACACGCGTACAAATTGCAGTTGAAAAAGCCGGAATCATTAAAAAGCACGTTCCGGTTGTTTTGGGTGAAAAAGATCCGGAGACCTTTCCCGTTTTCGAAAATATAGCGTCAGAAATGGAAGCTGAAATCCTACTTTCCAAACAAGACATTCGATTACCAAAAGGAATTATCGGTTACCAGGTTGGGAATTACGGTATCGTATCAGCGGTTTGTGACTACCTGGAAACTCTTGGTTTTGCAGTTGGTCAACCGATCCGTGAAAAAGGCATTCAAAACCTGAAGAAAAATACCGGTTTTTTCGGCCGGATGGAAGTTATTTCACAAGAACCATTGATTATTGTCGACTGCGCGCACAATGCAGAAGGAATTCATGCGCTTTTTAATTCGGTGAAAACACTCACCAAAGGAACGCTTCACTGCATCTATGGTACCAGTTCAGATAAAGACCTGGATGCAATTTTGAAAGAGTTTCCATCCGGGGCACATTTTTACTTCACTACCTTCGCCAATCCGAGAAGCGCGAAATTGGAAGATTTGCAGGAAAAAACGGATTCGTTTACAGAAAAAAAACTTTTTTTTAATTCTCCGGTAAAAGCCCTTCAGAAAGCGCAAGAATCTGCAAACAAAGCGGATACGATCTTGATTTTCGGTTCTTTCTTTTTAGTCCATGATTTTTTTGAAGTTTTTTTTCAAAAAGGGCTTGCCGAAATGAAATAATGCCTTATATTTGCACTCGCAATCGGGAAACAACGGTTAACCGGAAAAGCAAAAAAATCGGGAGATTAGCTCAGTTGGTTCAGAGCACCTGCCTTACAAGCAGGGGGTCGGGGGTTCGAATCCCTCATCTCCCACACAAAAAGAAAAAAGCGAATTACGAAGGTAGTTCGCTTTTTTCTTTTTACCTCATTTTCATTTTGTTTTCTCATTCTAGAATCTTTTTTCTTTTTGCTGAGTGAGTGTGGAGAGTGAGAGAAGAGAGTTTATCGCGGTTCGAAGAACGATCAAGGCTTCCTCCTTCGGAGGAGGAATGAGGAGGAGGATAAAACCCAAATCTCACGCAAGTCCTTATTTCATTCGGTTTCCTTAAATTCATATCGATTCGATTCCCTTTTGCGATCGGAAGACATCGTATTTCATTTTTTTTTGGTAGTATTGATGTCTTAACGTAGCAATAACTATTCGCTAGAAATCTAATAAAGTATAAGCTGTTTGTTAATTGTTGCATTTATAAATAATACAATCATTCACAAATGAATTTACCTACTGAAATTCAAGATGCAATAAAAAACAACAGACTTGTCATTTTCGCAGGATCTGGTTTATCTTCAAAATTCAATTTACCAACTTGGAAAAAATTAACAGAAGATGTAATATCAGAAATAAACGATAATGATTTTAACGATCTAATTCCAGTCTTAAAAAGCGGGATATTACAACCAAGAGAAGTTTTAGACAAGATTCAAAGGGAGCATACAAAAGTTCGCTCTTACATTCAGAAAAACTTTAAAATTGATAAGACTGAGGATTTTTTATTGCATAAAAAAATCATCGAATTGACAAGTGAAATAATTACTACTAATTATGACAATGCCTTTGAAGAAGCTTGTGACAATACCATTATTCCCACAAAGTATACATCAAACTTTAATGTAAGTGAAATAAATAAATCTAGAAAACCATACATCTTTAAACTTCATGGTTGTTATACAGAACCCGACAGTTGTATAATTTTTAGTGGTGATTACAAAAGAATATATGACGATGAAACTTCTTCAATTCAAAAATTAAAATCAATTTTTACTGATAAAACAATTCTATTTATTGGATTTAGTTTTAACGATCCAGATATTAATCTTATCTTCTCTAATCTCGACAAATTATTTGACAATTATAACCGCCACTATATTTTAACAAAAGATGAAAAGAGTTTTGAAAAATATAATTTTTTAAAACCTATAATTATTCAAGATTATCAAACTGATATTGATCTTTTTTTTGAGAACTGTATCGATTTCAAAAAAAAACTATTTACTTCTTCTGAGGAAATTGCAATAAATAATAATAACGAAATCTCTAGAATAACTAGAATCCCTAGGATAGCTTTTTTAAGACCGAAACCTTTGGATTTATCAATTGATCCAGAATTATCTGTAATAGAAAATTGTCTTGATGACCTAAACATTAGTATTTTTTCTGGTTATTTAAATACTAAGACTTTAGAATCAATAGATGATTATGATATTTTAATAGTCGCAACGAAAGTATTTAAAGAAAAGTTATACGTTGAAGATTATAATCTTAAGAGTGATTTATTAACCGTAGAGGAAGTATGCAGTCATATTCCCAATGACAAAATTCCAATAATTTTTATTACAAATGACAAAATAGACCTTATTTCCAATTACAATATCATTAATATTTCTACATACAAAAGAGCTACAATAAAAAAGTTTGCATTTAAAGCACTTAGAAACAAAGAATTAAATTTCAATCCTAATGAGGGGATTTCTATAGGTTTATCAATGCTGACAAACTTAGAATTCCATAAAGGCTCTTCAAAAATTTCTTCAATATATTCTAATGATCGAGTTTTAGATATAGGTGAAAAGTCTCTTAAAAAGATCATTGGAAGAATAGAAGAACAAGCTACTATAATCTCGAAGCTTCACAACATCCTTAGAAACAACAAAATTTTAAATATAAAAGCTTCAGGTGGAATTGGAAAAACTACATTAATTAAAAAAGTTTCATATGAACTATATAATAGAGGATACTTCAAAGAAGGTGTTTCTTTTAAATCTTGTGAAAATATAAAGAACTTTGAGGATTTTGAAGAACTTTTGTATGATGCATTCAAATTAAGAAACATTCTGAATTTTAAGGACTATCTAATTGAAAACTATAGTTATCAGAAATTAGATATTCTTATCATCTTAGACAATTTTGAAACGGTTTCAAACTCGCTACAAATACATGATTTTAATCAAGTTATAAGCTTAATAAAGTTTGCAACTGACTTTGCAAATATTACCATAACATCAAGAGAAAAAATTCCTGATTTAGAAGATTTTGAAGATTTGTTTTCTCTAGCTCCCCTTGCAACAGATGATGCTTTGTCGCTATTTGAATTAGATTATGGAATAGTGAAAGATCAAAATGAAATAAGAATTCTTAGAAACGATATTTTAGAAGAATTACTTAACAATAATCCTCTAGCAATAAAACTAGTCACCAAATCAAGAACAAGATTTAATCATATTTCAGAACTTCGGGACCAGATAAAAGAGCATTTTTTTGAATCAATAAACGAAGACTTTTCTTCTGTTTTCAAAGATCGGGCTGATTTGAACATAGAAAGAACTAAATCAATTTATCAATCAATAAATTACTCATATACAACTCTCAATGTTAAAGAGAAAATCGCATTTGAACTTTTGAGTCTTTTTCCCGATGGGATTAGTTTGTCAAATTTCAAAAAGTGTTTTGAAAAAAGTATTTCATCCAATAATATTAGTGATAAAGAATTACGAGTCTTAAGGGATAAATCTCTTGTTGAAGACTATAATGGCACATTGCAACTACAACCAATATTACGCAAGTTTGCAGAATATCAATTTTCAAAAAGACAAGAAGAATCTAAACAAAAATATTGTTTGGATGCATATATTTTTAATTGTCACATATTAGAATTAGTAGAGTTAATTGAGCGAAAGAAAAGTATTTCAGAAGCATTAAAAGTCTACAACTATTTCAAAAACAACCTTCTAAATGTTTTTGGATATATTCCAAATATTCAAATAAAAGAAAAAGGAAGTGTCCCAGAGAAGAAATACTTATTAAATTATATTTATGGTC
The DNA here is from genome assembly GCA_966248825.1 of uncultured Fluviicola sp. Taxonomy (GTDB): domain Bacteria; phylum Bacteroidota; class Bacteroidia; order Flavobacteriales_D; family Crocinitomicaceae; genus Fluviicola. Next base: position 19,950 of record CBINBC010000029.1, on the reverse strand, counting down.
TAGAAGACTATATAGTTAATGAAAAGCAGATAAAAGAATTTTATGACAAACTGAATTCTACAGAAGAGTATTTTAGTGATTTACCTCACGCTAAAACTTTAATTGAAGTAATAAAACTTCAAAAAAAATATTTTTTTGAAGAATTTGAAAACTCTTATTCTAAGTTATCCTCATTGTTTCCACCAGAAGAAATGGTTAAAAGAAATATAAATGATGAAGAATATATTGAAAAAAGATATAAGAATATTATTTCAGGCATTCATAATATGGAAGGTCACACCCTTAGCTCAATAGAGCCTCTAATTATGCACAATGATATCTCATATTATTTAGATGCTAGTTTTTTCTATTTAGGAATCCCTAACATAATCTCTAGAAAAAAAAATAGTTTCTATTTTTTTGAATACGAATTAATGTTCAATAATTTGAACATTAACAAACTTGAGGAATATATAAAATCGTTGTTTCTTGAGGAAAATCTGGAAATCATGCAATCTACCTATACTCTTTCTAAAATCAAAAAACTTAGTAGAAAAGAGATAAACAAATTAGTTGTAACCAATCCTTATACCCAGGGTTTAAAGGATTTAATGTTTGCTTCTCTTTCTAATTCTAGCGATGAGAAGAACTTATTATTTCAAAGTGCTTTACAGAATTTATCTCACATAAAATATTATTATCTAGAAGCACTCTATTTCTATTGCCAACATTTAAAAACTTCACGAAATAGTGAGTATAACTCCTTTGTGAAAAAAGGGCTCGAATTAAGCAAAAAACACCACTATCAATTTATACATCATCTATTTAATAATTTATATACTGATAGAAAAGATAATTACAATTTTAGCTATTCATTTTATCCAATAAATGGACTAGAGGAATATGTAAATAAACACAATAAAAAATGGGAAAAAACTTTTAGAGAAAAAGAAATCGATTATTAAATGAGTTTGTAAGCATAAAATATTTCATTACAGGTATATTCAAATTGTTCTATTTTCGAACTATATGTGTATCGAATGGAAATAGAAAATTTTCTAAACTCTTCTAATTATTATTACCTTCAACAATCCAAAACAATTGAAAAGTCTGCCTTGAATTTTCATACCTTTCACAAACTAAAATCCCAACAAATCCGTTCTTCCAACCAGAGAATCTTTAAATCGCTCTTATGAAAACTTCTGCCACCCTGTTTTTTCTCTTGCTCATTCAGTTTGTTTATGGACAGCAAATCCCTATTCAGAACTATTCGGTGGATGTAAAGGGACAGGTTCGGCTGGAAGTGAATTCAAGCAGTGGAAAATACTACATGCTGCAGGTTCGGCATCACCCGGATTCGGCATTCACACTGACAACTTCCATGACCTTGGGCCAATCCGGAACAACGGTCATTACAGAACCTTTGCGCGCTTATCCGCTAAATCACTACCGCGTATTGGAATACGATTGGAATAATCCGCACGATACCGATAATGATGGCACAAATGATCCGGACGAATTTAATGCCATGCCTGTAAAAGGTCCTTTGAATGCAGCTTCTTCCCTGACCTCCGAACACGCATTGGTTACCTTAAATACGCTTTCCGCTTTTAATACCGTTTCTACGGAAGAAAACGGAACTCCCTGGGTGGAATATCTGAATGATGTGGAATATACCAAATTCATTATCCTGGATTTTTATACTTCCGAGCCGAAGATCTATTTCATCAACAGCAATAATTACGATCTTCACGCTGATTTTGCAAATTACCTGGGAATTAACCACCTGTCACCTACTCTCATAAAAGGACAGCTGATCTACAATCCGCATATTCTTTCTGCTAACGGAACTTTGGGGACCTACGCTTTCAATTTTAGCAATAACGAAGCAAAACCATTTGAAACCGTACAACGCACACAGGAATTACTGGCCGCGAACATGCCTTATCTCACCAATAACCTGTCTTATTTCATCACGGCGAACAACGAACAAGACTACCAGGACAATAGCTCGCTTTACCAAAATTCACGCGTTCCGGTTTTGTTCGAATCCGATGTTTACTCCGGTATCAATTACTGGGGACTGAACCAGTCTGAAGGTTACGGCTTCTTTCGTTTAATGGCACCAGGGGAAGTTCCTGACTCCCGGGATATCGTTTTGTATGAAGCACTTCCCAATTCATTACCACGTGTGGGAGGAATTATTACTTCGGTTATACAAACTCCGCTTTCTCACGTCAACCTGCGGGCTATCCACGACAATGTTCCGAATGCCTTTATCCGAGATCCGTTGCTGAATGACAGCATCTCAAACCTGTTGGGACATTACATTTATTTCAAAACCAGTCAGAGTTCTTATGAACTCAGAGAAGCCACTCTGGAAGAAGTCAATGCCTGGTATGAAAACAAACGACCAACTACCGAGCAAAACCCTCCATTGAACTTATCTTACAAATCGATTCTTCCCTTAAATGACATTTCTTTTGGTATGTATGACGGATTTGGTGCTAAAGTAGCCAATGTTGCTACCATGCGCACCTTTGGCTTTGCGGAAGGAACCATTCCCAACGGTTTTGGAATTCCCTTTTATTTCTACCAGGAATTCATGAAGCACAACCATTTCTTTGAAGAGATCGAATCGATGCTTCAGGACTCTGCTTTCATTGCAGATCGAGCTATACGTGATGCCAGGCTTCAGGATCTTCGTTATGACATTGAAGCTTCACCAATGCCCGGATGGATGCTGGACAGTCTGGCAGAAATGCAAAACGCCTTCCCTTCCGGAACTTCTATCCGAAGCCGTTCGAGTACGAATAATGAAGACTTACCAGGATTCAGCGGTGCCGGTTTGTACGATTCCAAAACACATCATCCGAATGAAGGGCACATCTCCAAAACGATCAAAGAAGTTTACGCCAGTTTGTGGAACTTGCGCGCTTTCGAAGAACGGGAATTTTACCGTGTAAACCATTTCAAAGCTTCCATGGGGGTACTTTGCCATCCGAATTTCGACGACGAAAAAGTGAACGGAGTCGGGGTAAGTGCAGATCCGGTTTACAATACGGAAAATACTTTTTACCTGAATTCGCAATTGGGAGAGGAACTAATCACCAACCCTGAAAACACTTATCCGGAAGAACTGCTGCTCAAACGCTATCCGGACGGAAACGAAAACTATTCGGTGATCCAGTATTCCAGTCTGCTCGACGTAGACACACTACTGATGAGTGACCCGCAATTGGATTTGCTGCGCCAGTACCTGGCGGTTATCCATGATCGTTTTGCAGTTTTATACAACGCCGTTGGAAATCCCACTTTTGCAATGGACATTGAATACAAGATCGACAGCACCAATCGACTGGCCATCAAACAGGCACGACCGTGGGTTTCTTATGTTCCAACTCCTGCAACCCCGGTGGGTTCATTTAATTGCGATTTCATATTATTCCCGAATCCGGCGAGTGAACTGATAAATATTGGCTGCGAGAATTGTGGCATTGCTGCTGTGCGCATTGTTGACATCAAAGGAAGTCTTGTACTGGAGAAGATTATGGAACAAGCTGAAAATTGGGATCCACAGATTTCCATTGCACATTTGCAGAACGGATTGTATTTTCTGAGTGGATCGATGAATGGTTCTGTTTGTAAAACACTGCGATTTATCAAGCGCTGATTTTCGTTTATAAAAAACCCTGACGTCCTGACAGTATTGCCAGGAGTCAGGGTCAAATTAATAAGAAGGGCATCTATTTTTTGCAATTGCTTGCAATCTGAGTCATAACCTTCGTAGTAATCTGCATTTCTTCCTGGGTTAATCCGCTCAAAGCGGTAGCGCGATTTGACGGGATCACCTCGTCCATTGCTTCCATGGCGTCCAGGGCCTTTTGAGTCACTATAATATCCATTTTGCGGCGATCTGTTTTGTTAATCTTCCGCTTCAGGTATTTTGCTTCTACCAACAAATTAATCATCCTGTTAACCGAAGCTGCGTCCTTAAAGACTAATTCCGAGATTTCATTCTGCTGAATTCCGGGATTCTCGATTAAACAACGAATAACCAACCACTGGTCAATGGTAATTTGATGCCCCAAAGATCTCAAACGGGCCTGCGCAAATTGGCGATAGGTTCGGATCGCCCTGTCGATCTTGTAAAAAATAATCGAATCTAGTTTTTCCACTTGAATAATATTGTTGTAGTACATAAGATAAATTGAGTTAATGATATAACGTCAATTACTCACTGTAAGTTGCATTCCGTGGACAAAATCCGTGAATTCTTTTAAAAGCCTTACTGAAAGAAGCCAAATCGGCATAACCGAAAATGGAACTGATCTCCGTCCAGGTATAGGTATCTTTATCGTGCAATTCCCTGGCTTTCTCCATTTTAATATTCCGGAAATAGCTTGCCGGTCCAATTCCCATATATGCTTTAAAACTTTTATTCAATTTTGATACTGAAAAGCCAATCATCCTTGCGTGTTTCGCAACATCGAAGTTTTCATGCGGATGCTCGTTCATGTAAGCAATTAATTTTTCAATCGCCTTGCTGTCTTCCGGGTGCAAAATCTTATTCATAGTCAATGGATTACTTAAACAAAGATAATAATTGATACATCAATCAATTAATCGAGATCATTTTATTTTACCACTGGTCATTGATTCTGAACCGTTTACAAATTCAGGTAAAAACAGACAATATGAAACCAACTAAAAAGATTGATTTTTGGTGAAACAATTAAACACAAAGGATATGATTCAATGGTTTTCACATCAAATAAGCATTATCGATCTTTTTGCAATTTTCGGTAAAAAATAACTTGAGATATTTCTTTGGTTGATGACTCTGTTTTGTAGCACATGGAGATATAGAGTACGGTTAGGTAACATAAGTTGAGATGCTTCAGCATTTAACAAAGCAAAGCAAACAGATGTCGGTCCGGTAACAACCGGAACTGCTAAAGAAAAGCCAGCCTCGACTGGGTAAATTAAAGAGAAAGACCCCGTTTTCTAGCTAACGGGGCTTTTTTCGTGTGCTAATGATTCATCGTCTATTGGTTCATCCAGAATATTTTCCGATTGTGCTTTGAAAGCTATTTTCCGGAAGACATAACGCAATAAGATCAATGCGGTAACTGCTAAAGCCGCCGCGACAAAAAACGGCGATCCGTAAAACACCGAATTTTTCTCTGCTAAAGGAACTGATTTATAGAAGATCCACATCATAAAAATCGGACCGATGATCTCAGCCAAACTCATCAGTGAAGTGAAAATTCCCTGTAATTCGCCCTGTTCGTTACTTTTTACCTGGCTTGAAACCAGCGAACGCACACTAGGATCCACAATCCCGGAGAATGCATACGGCAAAATAATAACATACATCATCCACCCGTAAGGGATCAAACCGATTCCGGCAGTCACAATACTCAAAATCACCAAACCGAGCGTAGCTGCACCCTTCTCTCCCATTTTTTTAACGATCACACCGGATAATGCCCCTTGAACCAACCCGAAACAAACACCTACTACGGCCAATGAAATTCCAACAGCTTTTTCATCCCAACCGTAACGCGTCATGGTATAATATCCCCACACCGAATGAACGGCCATATTCGAAAGCAGTACAATGAATGTCACCACGAATAAACCTCTGTATTTCGGGAAATGAACAATTTGCTTAAAGGCTCCCCAGGGATTTGCACGTTTCCATTCAAAAGATCTACGGTCGGATTCCGGAAGAGATTCCTTTAAAAAGAACAAACCGTAAAGGAAATTTAAAAGCGATAAACCCGCGGCAACCATAAACGGAACACGTGTCCCAAATTCGGATGCAATACCTCCGATTGCCGGCCCTATAATAAATCCGACCCCGAATGCTGCCCCGATCAACCCGAAATTCTGCGCGCGGTTATTATCCGTTGAAATATCTGCAATATATGCTGCTGCGGTTGTAAAACTCGCTCCGAACATCCCCGAAATAGCTCGACCCACAATCAGCCAGGCCAAACTTGGCGCGAAGTACATGAATACGTAATCGAGTCCCAATCCCAGAAGAGACATCAAAATAATCGGACGGCGGCCATAGCGGTCACTCAGGTTTCCGATCAATGGTGAAAACAAAAACTGCATTGCTGCATACGTTGCCAATACAATTCCGGAATATTTGGAAGATTCTTTAATCGTCAAATGTGTGGCATCCGCAATCAAACTTGGCAATGATGGGATAATAATACCCAACCCGATACAGTCGATGCAAATCGTGATTAAAATAAATAGCAAGCCTTTGGTCTGTTTTTCACTCATGCCGCAAAATTAAGGATTCCTTTTCTTTGAGAAAAACCGGAATTTTAATTTTAGGTAAAATGTACCTTCGGAATTATCAATTATGAATGACTTAATTATCAAGAATGAGCTTTCTGTCCTTGATAATTCATAATTTCTAATTCATAAATAGCTAGCTTTGTATCATGAAACGTGAATTGGTAAAAACGGCAGATGGTTCGACCACTATTTATCTCCCTGAGTGGAATGAGCATTATCATTCGAGCCACGGAGCTTTGCAGGAAGCACAGCATGTTTTCATCAAACACGGACTTAATCCGAAATCCGAAGATTACCTGACAATTTTTGAAATGGGATTCGGAACGGGATTAAATGCGCTCCTCACCTATTTTGCTTCTGAAAAACGCAATCAGTACATTCACTATATCGGGCTGGAAGCTTTTCCTCCGAGTGCCGAAGAAATTGAAGGGATGAATTACACTTCATTTACCCGGGATGAAGAAGCTGTGGAAATATTCAAAAAAATGCACCGAACGGATTGGAATACACCCCGGGAAATCTCGGAACATTTTGTCCTTGAAAAAGTGGAAAAACAAATCCAGGACCTGGAACTGGCAGATGAATCCATTGATCTTTGTTATTACGACGCATTCGGCCCGAGGGTGCAGCCGGAATTGTGGAGCCTTGAAATCTTTCAAAAAATCTATAAGTGGCTGAGTCCGGGAGGAGTTTTGGTGACTTATTGCGCCAAGGGGCAAGTAAAGCGTGATCTGAAAGCCGCTGGGTTTGAAGTTGTTTCTTTGCCTGGCCCTCCGGGGAAACGGGAAATGACGAAGGCGATCAAATGATCGCCAATTACGAATGCCGAATTACGAATGAGTGGATTCCGCTTTAACAAAGCTAAATAATTAGGCATTCGGAACTCGGAATTCGTAATTAAAAGCTACTTTTAAGTATTCAAAAAACACGATAAAATGGCAAACACAACATTAGGAGGAAATCCTGTTCACACTAACGGAGACTTACCGGCTAAAGGATCTCAGGCAGCAGATTTTTCACTGGTAAACACAGACCTTGGAACTAGTTCACTGGACAATTACAAAGGAAAAAAACTGATCTTAAACATCTTCCCGAGCATCGATACCGGAACTTGCGCAACTTCAGTACGTGAATTCAACAAGAAGGCATCTTCTTTGGAAAACACTACTGTTTTGTGTATTTCCCGTGACCTTCCTTTTGCCCAGAAACGTTTTTGCGGTGCAGAGGGCATTGAGAATGTAGTAACACTTTCAGATTTCAGAGACGGCGAGTTTGGAAAAAATTACGGGTTGGAGTTAATTGATGGTCCATTGAAGGGATTACATGCAAGATCTGTAGTTGTTTTGGACGAGAACCACAAAGTGGTTTACACGGAGCTGGTACCGGATATTAAAGATGAGCCGAATTACGACGGAGCTTTAGCTGCATTGTAAGAACAAGCAAACCAATTACCAATTTCAACCCAACTAGGTACATACGACACATAGAGAGGATCCGATACAAAATATTAGCAGATTTTCAGTCGCAATACCTTTCTGGTCACATAGTTTGATCTTTTAAATTGAATATCAGTCCCGTTTTGTTATACAGAACGGGACTTTTTGCGACCACAAATTAGTGGTTCAGAACCCCTTATTCTCCGCCCACATTCGGCAAATTCAACCCTTCCGATTCATTTTTTTCCACTTTTCCGAAAGAATAAGACACTTTAAACCAAATGATCCGCGTATCTTGTTTGGAGTAACTGGTCATGTGAATGTTGGGGAATGAAACCCGTCCGTTGCTTTGATCGGTATTGAAAATATCCTCGAATGAAAGAGAAGCCTTCAGTTTTTTGTCGTAAAACTCTCTGCTGAATGACACATCCAGCGCAGAACGGTTCCTCACAAACTCGTAAACCTGGTAATTCCCTTTCCCGGTTAGGTAATATTCCACATTCATCCGTATTTTCCACGGTAAAATGAACTGGGAATAAACACCAAGTGTCCACATTCCCTTGTTTCTATTTACATAGTTATATTCCGGGATCGTTGTTTTTGTAAACGAACTATAGATGTATAAAAAAGACATTTTATCTATTTCTACCGGTTCATCCAAAAATTTAAGCCCCTTTGTAAACAAGGCAAAAGGAACCGGAAGTGCCATGAAATAATTGATAGAGTTTACATCCCGGTAAGTCCTGAAAGTTTGTACCGTTTGCAGAGAATTCGGTGCAACCACTACTTCACTCAGGTTGAGAAATTGAGAATGCGTAAAATTAACGGATACCTGGGCATAGTCCAAAACTGTTACTTTAAACTGAGCGTTATCGTAAAAATTAGGTCTCAGGTTCGTATTTCCACTCGAAGAACTGAATGAATCATAGTACCCGGAATTATTCGGGTCGTATTGGCTGAAACCCGGAATCCCGATTTTACGGGAATAAGTCCCGATCACATTGACCATGGAATTCATCCTGTAAATGGCATTAAACGACGGGAAGAAATTAAAGTAATTGTTCCTCGCCGTAACTGTTACGTTGGAAGCTCGCCTTAACGTGAAATTTTCAGCTCTCACTCCTGCTCCAATGGTTACTTTTTTTCCAAGTTTCTTTTTCAGATCCACGTATCCGGCAAGGTTATCCTCGGTATAATCGAAATCAATTTCCGAAGTATATACACGCTCATCAAAAATCCCGGAAGAAGCATTATTCAGGTTATACGAGCCGATATTGTCTACATGCATCAGGCTGTATTTTGCTCCGAAATTCACGTAAAACTTGATTTTTTCAAAAGGTACTTCTGCATCTGCTCTCAGGTAGAACCTGTTAATGTTCATGTAATAATCCAAAATACTGAAATCACTCGTCGACAAAACCTGCTGTGTATTGCTTCTTTTGGACCTGTTCTGGTAATTGGAATAAAATCCGGTTACATTCAAGACGCGTTTCAGCGTATCAAATTCCTGTCTGAATTTTACCATTCCATCATTCCCCATCCCATAATTGCGGGAATTATAATCTGTTTGCAGCGCAATAGCCGGAGTCATTCCCGGACTTTCCGTTTCGGAGTTTCCGCGGATGCGATATTCTCCAAAGGAACCGTTGTAATTTAAGATCAAACTGGAACGTCTTGAAAAATTCAGCGTCACCGAAGGTTTGAAATAATAATAGCTACTCCGGGTTTGCTCCTGCCGGTCAGAATTTAAACCAATTTCCGGACTGAATGAATTAAAAACACGAGCTGAAGTATCCCGGTTAGATCGTTCATAGTTGGAATAACCTGCCTGGAACTGCCAGCTCCATTTGGTTTGTCGACCGCTCAATACCAGGGACGGAGATATTTTTTGGTTCTGATTCAAGCCGTAATTCAGAGTTACTGTTCCGGACAGCCATTTGGTGGGCTTCCCGATACTGTTAATGTTGATTATTGCTCCGCTGACATTCGCATCAAACGAGGCGCCCGGATTGGAAATAATTTCAATCGTCTCCACAGAACTGGCCGGTAAACTTTTCAACAGGTTCATCAGGTCATCCGTTGACAAGCTGCTTGGCACATTTTCAAAATAAACGGAAGCCATTTGTCCGCCAATTGCAAAACCGCCTCCGGGATAGGGCATAACACCCGGTATTTTTAGAATTGCATCGTAAATGCTGCTGATCGATAAAACCGGGTTATCCTTTACGGTCAATGTTGTTTTATCAGCATCGATCTCAATAAATTTCCGCTGAATTCCGGTAATTGTTACCTCATCCAGTAAGGAAACCGTTTCTTTTAACGCCAACTCTCCAAGTGCGATTGTATCCGGAGTGTCTGCTTTTATCTCGAAGCTTAGCAAAATGGGCTGATACAACTGAGTTTTGATGGTAAAAGCATAAAGCCCTTCTGTTTTTGGAAATTCGATCAGCCGGGAACAATCCTTGAACGTCTCTTTTATCAGAACACTGTCTTCTCCTGCAATTTTTGTAGAAATAATCACCTGTTTGGCAACATCTTCACAGGGAATATCTTTTGTTGTAAGAGAAAAGCGCACCCATTGCGATTGAGCCGCAACCTGGAAGAATGCAAAAAAAAGAAAACTTATTAGGCTAAAAAACTTAGTCATTGAATGCTGATGGTGTTTGGTAAAACAAAAATAAGATTAAAATGAAGTTTGGTTACGACAACTACTTAAATCCGTCTTTTTAGGCTTCAGGCGGTCGGAATGCATGATAGGCTGAAACGAGAGATAAACTAATTATTTAATTCAAAAACGATTATCTTTGCTCTATTAATAATTGGTATGAGAGTAATAATTCTGGCAAGTCTGTTGTTGATTGGTTTCACAGCTTGCAAAAAAAAACAAGTCAAGAAAGTAGAAAAAGCGGTAACGGAAGGGACCTGGAGAATTACACGGTTTATTGACAGCGGAGATGACGAAACTTCGAATTATGCAACCGCAACATTGACCTTTAATGAAGATGGAACCCTTATTTTGACGCAAGGAAACACCTATTCCGGAACATGGAGTGTTACGAATGACTCCGGTAGCGATGACGATTCTAATGACAGTGATCTGGATTTTAATATTTCTCTTCCTGTTCCGCATGAATCGTTATCGGATGATTGGGATATCGAAAGCCACTCGAGTTCCAAAATTGTTCTGAAAGACCTGGATGACGATGAGCCCAATAAATCGGATTACCTGACTTTGGAAAAGATCTAAAACAGAAAGCGTCTTCGGGGCGCTTTTTTTTTGCTTCAAAGAATAATTAACTCTATTAATTTGTTTATTAATCAATCAAATAAAGATTATTTTTTAATCGATTTACTTGTTTTAAATCAACTTTTCGCATAACTTAAAGTAAAAACACAACAAGTTATGCTCGTAAAAACATTCGGAAGTGCTGTATTCGGTATCGACGCAACCACCATTACAATAGAAGTAAATATTGCAAACGGGGTGAATTTCACTCTCGTCGGGCTGCCGGATAAAGCGGTCCAGGAAAGCCACCAGCGAATCAAAGCCGCCTTAAAGAACAACAACCTGAATTACCCGGGAAAAGAAATCACGGTCAATATGGCACCGGCGGATATCCGCAAAGAAGGCTCCACTTTCGACCTGGCAATCGGGATTGGTATCCTGGCGGCATCCGAACAAATTTCATCGGCTAAGCTGGAAGAGTATCTCCTGCTCGGTGAGTTATCGCTGGACGGAACACTGCAAGTAGTCAAAGGCGTTCTCCCCATTGTAATGCAGGCCAAAAAAGACGGCTTCAAAGGAATCCTGCTTCCCAAACAAAACGAATCCGAAGCGGCAATTGTGGAAGGAATTGCCATTTACGGAATGGAAAACATGCAGGAAGTGATCGATTTTCTGAACGGAACACGCCCCTTTTCTCCGGCAGTTTTTAATATTGAAGAAGAATTCCAGCGTCAGCTTCACATCAACGAGGTCGATTTCAAAGATGTAAAAGGCCAAAGTGCCATCAAGCGGGCTTTTGAAATTGCCGCAGCAGGCGGACACAACGTGATTTTGATCGGTCCGCCCGGAGCAGGAAAATCCATGCTGGCCAAAAGGCTCCCTACTATTCTTCCGCCCATGAGCATCGATGAATCCCTGGAAACAACCAAAATCCATTCTGTGGCAGGGAAAATAGGGAAGAATAACGGGCTGATCACGCAAAGACCCTTTCGGAAACCGCATCACACCATTTCGGATGTAGCATTGGTGGGCGGTGGTTCGTATCCGCAACCGGGGGAAATATCGCTTGCTCACAACGGGGTTTTATTCCTGGATGAACTTCCGGAATACAAAAGGCAAGTGCTTGAAGTCATGCGTCAGCCGCTGGAAGACCGGACAGTTACCGTTTCCAGAGCAAGATTCTCGGTCGATTATCCGGCCGGATTTATGCTGGTCGCAGCTATGAATCCCTGTCCTTGCGGGTATTACAATCACCCGGAAAAGGAGTGTGTTTGTGCACCGGGAACAGTTCAGCGGTATTTGAACAAGATTTCCGGACCGCTTTTAGATCGCATCGATTTACATGTGGAAGTCACTCCTGTTTCCTTTGATGACCTGGCTTTCAATGCTCCGACCGAAACCAGTGAAGAAATCAGGGAACGGGTAATCCGGGCACGGATCGTTCAATTGAACCGCTACAAAGGGTTAAATACTTATTGTAACGCCCAGATGCAACGCAAGGAACTCATCGAATTTTGCGAAATATCCACCGACGGGAAGCAACTCCTGAAACATGCCATGGACCGTTTGGGCCTTTCTGCAAGAGCATACGACCGCATCTTAAAAGTCGCCCGTACGATTGCAGACCTGGATGATTCCCAAAACATCGAAACTGCTCATTTATCGGAAGCGATCCAATTGCGCAACCTGGACCGGGAAGATTGGGCAGGATAATGTTATTCCTTTACGAAGCTCAAGGTATAATTTTCGTTTCCGGACTGGATTTTCAGAAAATAAAGTCCATTTGACAATCCGGAAAGATCTATAGCATCTTCATCCGGATGAACATCCATGGATTTTCCGTCCATTGAAATCACAGAAACATGAGATACCGGCAAATCGTTCATGTTTAAAATATGCAGAACATCCGACGCAGGATTGGGATATAGTAAAAAAGAGGAAGGATTTCCGTGTTCATCCAGCGACAAGGTATTTAGCGCCAATTTAACCGCAGCATAAGCATTGATCTTCCCCATTCCCCATTTGGTATTACCCGGAGCTACAATAGTACCGGTGTAATTATCCAGCCGGGCAGTTGTTTTAATGATATTCTTAACCTGCTGGCTTGATAAATTCGGATTGGCATCTAAAATCAGGGAAACGATACCGGCAACACAAGGAGTTGCCATCGATGTTCCAGAGAATCTTGCAAAATCGTAGTTCTTACCGTTAAAGGTAATAGTTGAAACCGCTGTGTATGCCGCATCCGTATAAGAAGAAATGGAAGAAGCCACATTTACACCCGGAGCTGCGATATCCGGTTTCATTGTTTCATTGTGTAATGGCCCGATACTCGTAAAAGATGCGGGAGCACCTCCGACTGTATTTCCGGAACCGGTTACATAACTGGATGAATAAGCTGCAACGGTTATTACGCTGTTTGCACACCCCGGTTCTCCGATTGCATAAAACGAATCCCCGGTAATGCCATTTGCCCCATAAGTCGTGAAAGTTTGACCGAAATTACCCGCGCCGTTCGTTAATTCGGGTAAATTCCAATAGTGAACGGTTCCATCAACTGCCGAACCGGTAAGTACAATCCGGTTATCTGCATTCAAAGATCGGATACGGATCTGCATCCCCGGTTTTCCATTCAGCGGATTAACGGTTTCTGAGGAAATATTGAAAACAATGGTATCATTTCCGGCAACTAAAATCGAATCGAGATACCCGGTGGTTGATGTCGAATAAAAAGGGCTTGAAACCAGTAGTGTTCCGAGATTATTGTAAACAGAAATCTTATTGGAGAAATTATGTCCCTGCTGCCCCCAGGCAGTAATGCATTCGCCCCACATATAAGGATTCGCGGCATAGGAATAAAATCCGATTAATGAATTGAAGGTATTATTACTGAATGTCTTTTTGATGTGGAAATTCGTTCCGTTGTTGTTTCCGGCTGCACCTACAAAAACTACCTGGTTCGTCGCGCTTAATTCATCAATCGCTTCGGAAAGCAAGGAGAATCCGTCCAAACTTCCCATTTGGTTGTAATAAACTCCCCAGCTCATGTTTACTACCAATCGCTTTCCCGCAGCCTGTGCTTTATCCTTCATCCATACAAAAGCGTCAATTGCCGAAGCCTGATCTATGTAAAATGTTGCAAACAGGAATTGGGACTCAAAACCAAATCCGCGGTAAACAGATCCAGCACCACCTCCACCTGCAATACCTGCAACGTGAGATCCGTGTGTATGATGACTGTAAATATTCGAGGTGTCGGTTTCAGCTGCCGCCAATTCCGCAGGAGTGTCATATTCAACTCCATAAGTTTGACCTGCCGGAAGATTTCCTGCCTGTTTGTACTGATCCCATGCCGCATAAACTCTCGATTGAGTCAATAGGGTATCGTAAAACATTGGGTGACCGTAGTCAAATCCCCAATCTGTCACACCGATCAAAACATCTCTCCCGGTAAAAGCACCCGGCAGATTGATCCCACGCTGAACACTGTCTGCCCGGGTGTCTTTTACTGCCTTATCCAATTGCGGAACGATCTTTCCGGGAATTTCCAAATAGGAATAGAACTGCGAAAAATCTACCTCATCCAATTTTTCCAAAGGAACTTTCATCGTAGTAATTTTTCCTACAGAACTACCCAGCAGGATATTGTTTTCAGATAGGATACTCCAATTGCAATTCGGAAGCCGTTTTCCATAAAGCGAAACATACCAGACCCCGGAAATTTGATAAACAGGAAAAGCATCTGTAATTTCTTTCGAAACACCCGCCTGATTCCTGAATTTCGCTGCATAACTGATCAGTTTATCCCAACGCATTCGGTTGGATGCACTTTGAGTTTGTGCGGATAAAAAAGCGGTATTAAAAGCAAGCACCAGTAGTAATAAATACTTCATAATTTTCGATTAAAATCCTGTTGGTAAAGAAAAACAGGTTCGGTAAAAATAACCTTTTAGATGATAAGTCAGGATATACCAAAAGCCCTTTTCACGAGTTCATCCTGTTCAATCTGCAGGTAGGAGCTTAGATTTTTGGATTCCTTTTCGATAATCAGGATCCGTGAACAATACTCCAAACAAAAATCAATATCGTGCGAAGCGATAATCACCAGTCGATTGCTTTCTTTGGCAATCTTACCAAGCAAAGACATGACTTCTTTTTTGGTCGGGTAATCTAAAAACGCGGTTGGCTCATCAAGCAAAATAATTGGTGTTTCCTGAATCAGCGCTTTTGCTATTCCCACCCGCTGCCGTTCACCGTCACTTAAGGTCGAAGTGGATTGCTCTAACAAGGATTCCAAATGCAGTGTTTGAACGTATTTTTGAACGATATGTTGATCTTCTGCCGATAAGCGTCCTGTAAAATTTGTGTAGGAATGCCGACCTAATTCTAAGTATTCATTCACTTTCAGGTAATCAAAACCTAAAAAGTGATTATCGACCAGGGTAATTTGGTGTGCCCGCTCCATCAGCTTCAGATCGTTCCAATTGCGGCCTTCAACACTTACTTTTCCATTGGGAAATTTACCCTGGACCAGGGCGTCCATCAGGGTCGATTTCCCGGAGCCATTCGCTCCTATCAATGCTGCAAACTCTCCACGTTTCAATTCCAATTCCACGATCTCATACAAAACCCGGTCATGCCCTATTCTACAGTTTTCAAACTTAAGCATTTCGGATATTTTTTAGTAAGAGAAATAGAACAACCGGTGCTCCAAGCAAAGCTGTCAAACTGTTTATCGGCAACACCATGATCGGCTCAAAAATGCGGATCAGCAGCACACACAACACCATTACACTGGCACCGATAAGTCCGGAAGCAAGAAGCAAATGTCCATGTCTTGCGGTTTTATAGAACATGCGTACCAGGTTAGGAACGATCAAACCTACAAAACCAATTGGTCCGCAAAAAGCAGTTACCAAGCCCGCGAGCAGAGAAACCACAAAAATGATCTTCCAGCGTGTTTGCTGTACTTTCACTCCCAGTATTGCAGCCGGTTTCTCCCCAAGAATCAAGGCATTCAAAGGTTTGGTCAGTAAAAATGCCAAACAGATGCCTGTCAAAAAAAGCGCACTGATTAATGGAATCTGATCCATGCTGACTTGCTGCAAAGATCCCATTCCCCAAATCGAAAACGCTTTGACACTGTTTGCATCAGCTTTCATCAAAATAATATTCGTAATGGCGGAAACAAAAGTTCCCAACATCATTCCAACCAGCAATAAAGAAACCATGGAACGGATTCGCGCCGCAACTACTAAGATCAACAACCCGAAAATCAAAGCACCGATCGTTGCCGAGATCGTGATACCCAGGTCCAGGATTTCCAGCCCTAGAAAAGAACTTCCCATAATCGTTAATGCAACCATTAAATGTGATCCGGCGGTAAGCCCAAGAATGGAAGGTCCGGCAAGCGGATTATTTAAAGTCGTTTGCAAAAGCAAACCGGCAATCGACAGCGCAAAACCGGCAATAATGGCTATAAAGACTTCCGGAATCCGGTAAATCACAAACAATTGCCAGGCTTGGGTATCGCTGCTGTTCAAAAAAGAAAACCACGGGTCATCTCCATGCGGAAAACCGATCGTAACCAAAGTGATCGCTACGAACAAGATAAACGACAAGAAGTGTTTCTTCCACATGTTTACTTCAGTTGTTTGTAAAAATGCAACTTAGCCAACAGACCATCCCGGTTGATCGTTATGAAATCTTCCAAGAGCCAATGCGGATTGACCTGGCTGTATTCCCAGTAATAATTGGCATTATGCATATAGCTGTATACTTTTCCTTCTTTCACCGAATGGAAATAGCTGAATTTCGAATTCAATTCGAACAACTTCTTCAAGGTTGGGGCTTCTGCATTGATCCACACATCGCAAGACTGATCATCTTTAAAAACCTGTTCCAAACTCAATGAAATACTTGCTGTTCCTTCCGTGTTCCCGTAAAAATAATTCATCCCGGCATCCTTCATGATTCCTGACATAAACGACTTTCCTGCCGGTGCATACCAAACATCTCCGGCCATTCCACCACACATGACTGTTTTTTGGCTTCGCTTCGTTTCTGATGCAGATGTGACCTGCTTTCTCAACTCCTGGTAAGAGGCAACTACTTTATTGAAATATTCATCCGCTTCTTTGTCCTTGCAAACCAAAGCACCAAAAACCTTGATCCATTCAGCCTTTCCAAGCGGGTGTTTTTCTTCCCAATCATAATTGGCCATGCAGACTACTCCCAGCCGGGCAAATTTATCTTCATTCGGGAAGGGCTGACCAAAACCACTGAATACGATCAATGGAATTTTTGCTTTCAGCACAGCTTCAGGTGTTAATCCGGTCTCATAACCTGCCGTAAGCACTTTTCCGGCATCTATTGCCTTCACCAGCTGTTTGTTGTAAATGTATTGCTTCTCCGTCGTTGCCTTAATCACACCAACACTTTCTATGGCATTCAGCATACCGATAAAAGAAGTAGAAAGCGCTGCCATATTTTGCACCGGAACTTCAATAATCGTTACATTTTCAGGGCGTTTCATTTTTGAATCCCGGGGAAACAGTACATACCGACTTTCAATCTTCAGCGTTTTCGGGTTTTTAATGAGCAACTCCTTGTAACCCATTTTCTGCTCGATAGAAACCAATCTGGCATATTGGAATCCTTTGACTTTGAAATCGTCTGTTTCCTTCCGTTTTGTTTTACAGGAAAACAGGAAAATAAATAGGGTTACAATCAGTAAGGTGTATTTCATTTGATAGGACATTTTGCGTTTTTCATGGCCTGAGCCAGCTCCCGGTCATGGTAAGTTCGGGTATCCAGGTCTGAAAGAATCCGGTTAAAATCAATTTCATTCCTGTTTTGGGATAATTTAAACCCGGCTTCCAATTGTTGTATTTCCAAACGGTACCCAACAATTTCCTGCAGGTAAGTTTCAATCAGGTCTGTCGGCCATTGGTTCATCGTTAACTTATTTTCCCTTTCTGACTCAAAAGAATCTACCAATTTAGAGAGGTGATTTCTCATTTCAGATTCCGTTAACGGTTCCAACTTACCTGAAACATGTACTGACTCGTAATTGTATGTGGGAACATTCACATGCGTATAAACCGAAGAAGAGATATAGCCATGGGCACCCAAAACTATCATTTTACACCGGTTTGTTTGAGAAATAGCAGCAATAATCGGGTTTGCTTTTGCAACATGGAACTCCAAACAATTTACGGAATCCGCAAATTCACACGAAAAAGGAATATGGGCCACAGCCGGAAGACCATCCGGACCATTCACTACCAAAGATCCGAACGAATGCTGTTCCAAAAATTTCAGAACGAGCTCCTGATCTTTCAACTCAAAGTCCTTCGGGATATACATAAAGCAAATATACCATTTCGGAGTCAATTATCTTTCCCGCAGATTACACGAATCTCGCAGATAGTTTACAGCATGTAACTTTACCTTACTCAAAACTCCATCACCATAAATTCAGGGATAAGAGTTACTTTTTTACAACATTCACCTAAAAACCCGGAAGGAAATTCAACTTTATGTCAGACATCAGTAAGATTTGCTTAATCTACGGGAGCAAACAGAGTTACCAATCTATTCTGGAAGACAAGAATTTGGATTACCTTTGTAAAAAACTGTTTCATGTTATTTTCGGATTACCCCATCTCCAAAGAAATTAAAGCTCAATTAGAAGTTTTAGGTTTTAAAAGACCTACAGACATTCAATTCAAAGCGATCAGTCCCATCCTGAACGGAGAAGACGTTTTTGGTATTGCGCAGACCGGGACCGGAAAAACAGCAGCTTTTGCCATTCCCATTATTCATAAGCTAAGCACTTCAAAGGCAAAATCAAAAAGCCCGAGATGCATTGTGATGGCTCCAACAAGAGAATTGGCCGAACAGATTAAACAGGCATTTGAAAGCATTGCAAAAGGCTCCAACATCCGCATTACGGCAATTCTGGGAGGATTGGAACAAGACAAACAGATACAGGAGCTGAAACGCGGAACAGATGTTATTGTTGCTACTCCCGGACGCGTTTTCGATTTGCGCTCACAGGGCCATCTTTCCTTGGATTCCATCCGGTTCCTGGTACTGGATGAAGCCGATCGCATGCTGGAATTGGGTTTTGCGCACGACATGAAGGCAATCCACAAACTTTCTCCGCAACGAAACAGACAAACCTTATTTTTCTCTGCAACCATTGATAAAAAGATCAAGGCTTTAGCTTATGATATGGTGAGAGACGCCATTCGCATCCAGATTTCGCCGAAAGATCCGGTTTCCAAAAACATTGAGCACGGTTACATCAAAGTGGAAATGGATGACAAGCGTTTCTTCCTGGAGAACATCATCAAAGAATACGAAGAACTGAAATACGTGGTTTTTGTGCGTACCAAAGTTCGTTGTGAACGTGTTGTGGCAGCCATGGAACGCGTGGGAATAAAAGCCGAAGCACTTCATGGCGATGTGGAACAGAAAGAACGTTTCAAAGTATTGGAACGTTTCCGTTCCGGGGAAAATAAGGTCCTGATCACTACGGATGTTTCTGCTCGTGGAATTGACATCCAGGGAGTTGACTACGTAATTAATTACGATCTACCGGAACAGCCTGAACAATACGTTCACCGAATCGGGAGAACGGGTCGTGGTGAAAACAAAGGACAGGCTCTTTCTTTTTGCAGCAAGGACGAAGAAAAGACATTGGAAGAAATTGAATTGTACCTGGGATATGACATCGAAGAAATTGTCATCAGCAAAGGCGATTACTCTGCTATTCTGAAAGATACCGAAGACATTACCTACGACTGGAAGAAATTACTGGACGAAGCCAACGAAGAAGATGGGACGGAAGATACCTGGTGATTAATTACGAATTCCAAATCATTGTTGTCCGGTTAAATTTCCAACACCTCTAATAATCCTCTTTACCCCCCTTACTTTACCTGCAGCTTTCGCACTAACGTTTGTCGCTGTGCGTCTTCACCT
>CBINBC010000028.1:0-61363 GCA_966248825.1 uncultured Fluviicola sp. | reverse complement strand
TGATTTTATCAATATGTACCTTTATGGTTTAATTTTTACGCCTTATGTCAAAAAGTCATCATCACGCGCTTTCATTCGCGGGATTGATTATCACAGTGGGAATTATTTTCGGAGATATCGGAACTTCACCACTTTATGTTTTAAAAGCAATCACCAATGCAGAACCGGTTCGTGACGCACAAGGGCACTTGATCGAGCAAGGAAAATTAATTACTGATCAGCTGATCCTGGGAGCATTGTCCTGTATATTCTGGACACTGACCCTGCAAACAACCATCAAATACGTTATCATTACACTTCGTGCTGACAACAAAGGGGAAGGAGGTATTTTTTCCCTGTATACACTGGTGCGAAGACAGCGTAAATGGTTGGTAATCCCTGCAATGATCGGTGGAGCTGCATTATTGGCAGATGGAATTATTACACCTCCGATTTCCGTTTCTTCGGCAATTGAAGGGTTGTCCTATATTCCTTCCATGAAGCATATTCCGATTACGCCGATTGTTGTTACTGTCATTATTTTGATTTTCGTCATTCAGCAGTTCGGAACAAAGTTTATAGGCCGTGCTTTTGGTCCGGTGATGATGATTTGGTTCCTGATGCTTGGTACTTTCGGAATATATTCACTCTGTAATGACTTCACGATTTTAAAGGCATTAAATCCTTATTATGCTTACGATCTGTTGACACATTATCCGAGCGGTTTCTGGCTGCTTGGAGCTGTATTCCTATGTACAACGGGAGCAGAAGCTTTGTATTCGGACCTGGGACATTGCGGAAAAGAAAATATACGGGTGAGCTGGATTTTTGTGAAGAGTATGTTGATCCTGAATTATTTCGGTCAGGGAGCATACTTGTTAAATAATCATTCCAACCAGTTTATCAATGAAGAGAACCCGTTTTATATGATTGTTCCGGAAGGATTTAAGCTGCCGGCAATTATCATCGCTACTGCCGCTGCAATTGTAGCTTCTCAGGCACTCATCTCGGGATCATTTACGTTGATCAATGAGGCAATTCGATTAAACCTCTGGCCTCGTGTAAAGGTGAATTTCCCTTCGGATATCAAAGGTCAGTTATACATTCCATCCATTAACTGGTTCCTGATGTTCGGGTGTTTAGGAGTCGTATGGATTTTCCGTAAATCGGAGAATATGGAAGCCGCTTATGGGTTGTCTATTGTTTTGGCGATGATCAGTACTTCTGTATTGCTGATCTTCTACATGGCCAGAAAACACTGGAACCCGATTTTCAGGTATTCGATGATTGCTATTTTCCTGTTTATTGAAGGAGGTTTTGCTGTTGCACAAATCGAGAAATTTCCGGAAGGAGGTTACATTACTTTAATGATTGCATCTTTATTGATTGCTGTGATGTATGTTATTTTCAAGAGTAAGATCATTCGCAACAGTATCATTGACTTCGTGAAAATTAAGAGTTATCTGCCGATTCTGAGAAAATTATCTGTAGACGATCAGATTCCTACGTATGCCACACATTTGGTTTACCTCACCAGTGCAGAACGTGTTGATGAAGTAGAGTCTAAAGTGTTCTATTCGATTCTTGAACAACAACCCAAACGTGCGGAGCGCTATTGGTTTGTGCATGTGATCACTTCGGATGAACCGTATACGAAAGAATACAAAGTAACCAAGCACGATGAAAATGACTTGATCCGTATCGATTTCAAATTAGGGTTCCGTATTCAGCCGAAACTGGACATGATGTTCAAGCAGGTTGTGGAAGAATTGGTACAGAACGGAGAGATTGAAATCAAATCGCGGTATGCTTGTGAGTATCATCACAGTGACCATATCGGGGATTTTAGATTTATTGTAATTCGTAAGTTCTTATCGAATGATAATGAACTACCCTGGTTCCATAAACTCATCATGAATTTGTATTTCTTCATCAAAGGTCGTGCTTTGTCGGAAAAGAACGAATTCGGTTTAGACCCGAGTTCGTACGTGGAGGAAAATTTCCCATACGTGCTTTCTAAAGCTGCTCCGATCAATTTGAAACGAAGTCAATAGAACATGCATCCGGCCGCATTGTCACAAGAGCGCATATTATTTGCCTGCCTCAATTGGGGACACGGACATACGGCCAGATCAATTTCTTTGTTAAAGCAGTTATCCGGCCAGGAAAACGAATTGTTTATTTGTTGTAATTCAGCTCAAAGAACAATTTTTTCCGACTACGGAATTGCTGCAAAATATATCGTGACTGAGGGATTTCAGTTCCGCTTTAAAGGCGACGGCAACTTTACTTCGGAAATGCGGCGTAATGCCTGGCGGTTTTCCCTTGCTATCAGAGAAGAACGGCGACAGGTTGAAAAACTTGTCAGTGAATTTCAGATTTCATTGGTTTTATCCGACCATTGCTATGGTTTCCGTTCTGATAAGATTAAATCTGTTTTCATTACACACCAGGTTTTCCTACCTCCAAAAGCAGGCTGGATAGCGCAGCGCTTTCATCGCAAATGGATGAAGCGGTTTTCGGAGATCTGGATCATGGATGAAGAACACAAACGCCTTGCCGGAGTATTGAGTAAGGCTGTCCCAAGATCTACTTATATCGGATTTTATTCGCGTTTTCAGAACCGGGAGATTTCCCTTGTTCCCGGAAAAACGGTAGGAATCGTCAGCGGTCCTGAGCCTTACTCGGAGCAGTTCTTTCATTGGATACTGGAGCGGTATGGAAAAGAGAAATTGACGTTGATTACTCCCAGAATCTATTCTGAGATTCCTCAACAGGTAACCGTCATTACCGATTGGAGGCAAGCCGATGCGGAAATAGCCTCGGCAGAAACAATTATCTCCCGAAATGGGTATTCGACCCTCATGGATTTACAGTTTTTGAAAAAGAAAGCGGTGCTGATCCCGACACCGGGGCAGTTGGAACAGGAATACCTGGATTCCTTATCACTACTGGGTAAATAGACAGATGTCTATCTGTATTTGTGGATTGATTTGGGGATTTATGAAGTTTTACTCCCTCACCGATTTCAACTCGCAATTATTTAATCGTAATCCCGCGTGAAGTAACCAATGTAGAAGATGTTCCCTCGAACTTATCCAAAGAGAATGTAAACGTACTTCCAACACCGATCGTACTGCGGACAGAAATCGTTTGGTTGTGTGAATCCAGGATGTGTTTTACGATGGAAAGCCCCAGCCCGGATCCTCCTTCATTTCTGTTACGGCTTTTTTCAACGCGGTAAAATCGTTCGAATAAGCGTGGTAATTCATGCGGCTCGATTCCCGGACCATTATCAGAGATTTCTACAGAAACCAAATCGTCGACTTCGTAGAAACGGATCTGTGTTTCTCCGTTCTCGTTTCCGTAAGAAATGGAGTTGCTGATCAGATTCGTCAAAACCTGTGCAATTTTTCCACGGTCTGCACGTACCATGATCTCTTTGTTGTAATCTTTTGCGAAACGCAGTTTGATGTGTTTTTCCTGGGAACGCAGCTCAAGACTGTCCATCACTTCTTTGGCAAGTTCTTTCAGATCAAAAGGACGAAGGTCCATTTTAAGGTCATTTACTTCCAATTTGGTCAATTCGTCCAGGTCATTCAGGATATTCGTCATCCGGTCGATAGCTTTCGAAGCGCGTTCCAAAAACATCCGGTTCACTTTCTCGTCTTCCAATCCGCCTTCTAGCAGGGTTAATACGTAGCCTTGTATGGAAAATACGGGAGTTTTTAATTCGTGTGCCAGGTTCCCGATAAACTCGCGTCTGAATTTGTCCTGTTCCTGGAGCTGGGTAATCTCTGATTTTCGTTGGTCACTCCATTGCTGAGATTCCGTTTCCGCTTTCCCGATAATATCTTTGGACATGTTGATGTAAAGCTTTTCGTCGGGAACCAGTTTTCCTTTACGGATAGAGCGGTATAGAATGCGCAGGCGGTTATAGATGAATTCTCTGAACAAGTAATAAAACGCGGCGAATGTAGCCAGTGAACCAAAAAGAACGATGGAAATAAAGGCTATTGCCGGAATGGGATGAAAGAAATGGACGATCAGAAGTATGAGTACTAAAGCTGCTGCTACAATACTGCTTCCTAAAAGAACAATGGTAAACGGATTTAATTTTTTCACTTTTCAGAAAATGTATAACCAACACCTTTAATGGTACGAATATACGATTCTCCTAGTTTCTCTCTCAATTTTCTGATGTGAACATCGATGGTTCTTTCACCAACGATTGTTTCGTCGCCCCAAACAGTTGTCAGGATTTGTTCGCGTGTAAATACTTTTCCCGGTCTTGAAGCCAATAATTCGATCAATTCAAACTCTTTTTTGGGAAGTTGGATTTCTTCATCATTCAGAAATACCAGAAATTTCTCGCGATTTACTGTTATGGAGGAAGTTTTTATCTCGGCTTCAACACCTGTAATTCGTCCGGCTCTTCTGAGTAAAGCTTCTACTTTGGAAACCAATAAACGCGGCCTGATAGGTTTGGTGATGTAATCATCCGCTCCGGCTTCAAATCCGGCTACTTGTGAATAATCTTCCGCTCTTGAAGTCAGGAAGGCAATCAGAGGTGAATTTAGCTGCAGATCCTGGCGAATTGTCTGGCAGGCTTCGATACCATCCATTCTCGGCATCATAACATCCATCAGGATCAGATCCGGAGAGACTTTTTGAGCCATTTCGACCCCTTCGAGCCCGTCGTTGGCAACAAATACTTTATACCCCTCCCGCTCCAGATTATACTGCAAAAATTCCAGGATATCTTTTTCGTCATCCACTAAAAGTATGGTTTGTCCCTTACTCGCTTGCATTGTGCTCGTTGTTAATGTTCGAGGCAAAAGTATTCTTGTAACTTTCCTTTATAATTACTGCTGTGTTACGAAATAATTAATTAATAACAGCCGGATTATTTTAATGTTAAGAATAGTGTATAATGGGCAGGCTTACTGTGAAGCAAACGAATTGATTAACTTTGCCGGATGACATTTCGATATGCTCTGGAACTCGCTTATCGCGGAACAAACTATCATGGCTGGCAGATCCAGCCAAATGCCTCTTCCGTTCAGGAAGAAATTGAAAGGCGTTTATCCCGGTTAATGGGAAATAAGCCTGTTTCTGCAGTTGGTTGCGGGAGAACTGATACAGGGGTTCACGCATCTTATTATGTCTTGCATTTTGATGTGGATAAAGAGTTGGATACAAGTCAATTAGTTTATAAACTAAACAAGATGCTTCCGGATGATATAGCGGTTTTTTCAGCTCAAAAGGTTTCCGATGAATTTCACGCGCGTTTTTCGGCTTCTTTGAGAACTTATCATTACTTTATCCATCAGCAAAAAAATGCATTTCTGCAAGATAGTTATTACCTGGGGTCAACTATTGATTTTGATGCAATGAACCAGGCTGCCCGACTGCTGCTGGGCATGCAGGATTTTACTTCGTTTTCTAAATTGCATACGGATGTAAAAACGAATATATGTACAGTTTCACAGGTGAAATGGAATAAGGTATCAGAAAGTTCCTGGTATCTTGAAATCAGTGCAGATCGTTTTCTCAGGAACATGGTTCGGGCTGTGGTTGGGACCCTGCTGGAAATCGGTTATGGTAACCTGGATGAAGCGGGTCTCTCGCAAATTATTGCGTCAAAGGACAGAGGCGAAGCAAAGTTATCTGTGCCGGCAAAAGGGTTGTTTTTGGTTGATGTCCGTTATCCGAAGGAATTGTTTGTAAAAACAGTGAAATAGGGATGAGTTTGAAGCGATATATCATAATCTTGCTGACATTCTTTAGTGTAAGTATTTTAGGCGCTCAAACAACCTGGGAACCTGCTTACAGATTATTCTCCATTAAGGAAGGGTTGCCTAGTTCGGAAACCTATTTTGTGCATCAAAGTCGTGACGGATATATGTGGTTCTGTACGGACCGCGGGGTGGTAAAATACGATGGTTTTCACATGGAAGTGCTAACCACCAGGAGCGGACTTCCCGACAATGTTATTTTCTGGATTTACGAAGATTTTAAAGGAAGAATCTGGTTTGTCAGTTATAACGGTTTACTGAGTTATTATGACGTAGAACGACACAAAGTAATTAAATACAAATACAATCATTTAATAGCGGATTACATTGGTAATAATTTGTATCCGCATAAAACCTTTTGTGTGGATGAAAAGGACAACGTGTATTTCAGTTCCGGGAATAACGGTATCTTAAAGATTGATTCGAAGGGAAGAGCCCATTCCACAACTTATACAGGAGAACCTTTGACATTTGACCTGGTTAACGGGACTTATCTCTCCACTTTTGATATTCTCATGACCAAGTTACGGGGAGATTTGTTTAGAGCAACCATCCGTAAAAATGGAAAACCGGATCTTCAAACGTATAACAAAAAAGCCTATAAAACTACCATGCAGAATTACCTCACGGAGCTAAAAACTGTAAATGGGGTAAGGGTTATGCGCGTACAGGATTGTTTTTATGATGTGGATCATCCGGGAAAAACACTCTACTTCCCCGGCACAACCGGTTTTTTTCCTGTGAAAAATGATTTGTGGATTACGACTGTAAACGGAACATATAAGTTAAAGAACGTATCAAAATACGGACTTGCAAAGGCACCCAGGAATTATCTCCTTCAGGGATTCAGGGTTTCAGCGGTATTTAAGGACAGGGAAAAAGGAATGTGGTTCTCAACACTTGATAAGGGGATCGTTTATATGCCGAACTCCGTTGTAAAGAACCTGTCTGTTTTTGAGAATTCCAAAGAAGTGGATGTTACCCATATTGAAGTGGATGCGAATAAGGATATTTTTTACTCGAACCATATGGGAATCTTCCGGTTGAGAGATCATTATCCGCTTTTAAGGTCTAACCATATTTCAAGGAATGTTATTTCACGCCTCGGAAAAATTTTAGTGGTGTCAAAAATAAAGAAAACTGTCCCGATTGATCTGAGCGGTAAAAAATATTGGTTTGTTCCGAATTATTACGACAGTTTTAACGAGAATGATACGAGTATGCTTATTTGCGCATCGCTTGTAGTGCGTATTAATAAACGGACACGTAAACTCGATACACTCTATGATTATTTTGCTTCCAGGAAATACAACAAGAACCTGCATCATTTTTTTGAGACGGTTTGTTCTTCTGATAAGGGTGAAATCTTTGTAGGGAATGCCAAAGGGTTGTTTCGATTGAAAAAAAATGGTGTTGTAGATAACTCTATGTTTCCGAAGGAAATCAGGAATAACCGTGTTTCCTGTGTCAGGTATTCCAAAGAGCTTGGTTTAGTCATTGGTACGAGAGGGGAAGGGATTTACATCTTTAAAAATGGGAAGATTATTCATCATATAACCGTCGCAAACGGTTTGGTGAGTGATCAGATCAACAAGATACAGATCGATAAAAACGGGAATACATGCTGGGTTGCCACAAACAGTGGTGTGTCGAAGCTGTTTTTTGCAGGGAATAAATACATCCGGATCCACAATGCGTTGAGTGTTAATGGGCTGGCGACTAACGAAGTAAACCATATTTGCCTGGATGGAGATGTTGTATACCTGGCTACAAAAAAGGGAATTTCAACATTTCCGGAAGATTTGGGCTTTTTGATGAATCCTTTGAGAAAACAGGTTTCCGTAAAGGAGTTGAATATAGATGGAAGCACTATTTATCCGAAAACTTCTTACGTGGAAGTTTCCAGCAGCTCCAAAATGATCCATATCGAATTGCGTTCAACGAATTATAAGAGTTTAGGTAGCCAAAAATACAAGTACAGGCTTTCTGCCACCGACAAATGGACCTACGGCAATTCCGGAAGCATTGATTTTTATGATTTGACCTCCGGAGAGTATCATTTGGAATTGTCATACCTGAGTGATAATGGTATTTGGCAAAAACCATATTGGATATTAACGCTGAATAAACAACCCAAATTTGTCGAGACAATCTGGTTTTACCTGTTCCTGGTATTGAGCAGTTTTTTACTGGCGTTTGTGGTTTTCAGAATCAGGGCAGTTCAGATTAACCGCCAGCGAAAGTATAAGCGTCAAATTGAAAAACTGGAACAGAAAGCCCTTTTGGCACAAATGAATCCGCATTTTATTTTTAATTCGCTGAATTCCATTCAAAGTTTTTTGGTTTACAATGAAAATGACCTGGCTGAGAAATACCTGCTGATGCTTTCACAGCTGATTCGTATGACTTTGAATAACTCACGTGAGAGTGAGGTAACAATCCGCCAGGAAATAGATGTGTTAACCAAGTATGCAGCGCTTGAAAAAATGCGTTTCAAAGACCGCTTCGATTTTGAGTTCATCATTTCACTGACGCATACCGAACTTCAAAAATTTATTCCTCCGATGCTCATACAGCCATTTGTAGAAAATGCAATTATTCATGGCTTTAAAGGATTGACTACTGTTGGCAAACTGGAAGTGAATTTTAAAGAGCTGGTAGAAAATAGGCTGGTAGTGGTGGTAACAGATAACGGAATGGGGTACGACTCTAAGGACAAAGAAGGCTTACCTTCGGAACATAAATCTTATGGGATGCAGATTACTTCTGAACGTTTAAGTCTATTCAAAGAAAAATACAATACCAAGTTTGATTTTGTAGTTGAACATCTTACGGATGATTCAGGAAAACCAAAAGGAACTAAAGTCATTGTTTTGATACCGGTTTTTAATAAAGATTAGAACGATGATGATGAACAAGCCTTCTTTGATTAGAAAGATAAATAGCCTGATTATTATCCTGTTTGCAGGAGTGCAGAGTTCATTTACACAAAATAAGGTCTGGGAACCTTCATACATGAATATTTCGGTTAATGATGGACTTCCAAGTTCCGAAACCTATTATGTGCACCAGGATAGGAGTGGGGATATGTGGTTTTGTACGGATCATGGGGTTGTCAGGTATGACGGATTTCGATTGCATGTCTATGATAAATCAAACGGACTCCCGGATGAGGTGGTTTTTAAAATTATTGAAGACAACAAGGGGCGTTTGTGGTTTTATTTGTACAATGGTAAATTGGCATACTACGATCCGCAAAAAAAGAAGATCTTTCCCTACAAATACAATCATTTACTGGTTCAATTAAATCATGGTGACTTTAATCACCGGAAATCCTATAGCATTGAAAGCGATGATAACGTCTATTATTCCGGTATTTATGGAGCGGCCAGAATTGACAAAAATGGTAAGCTATATCCTTATAAAGCAAAACGAGTAAGGGAAATACATGAGATTGGTTATAATTGGCTCTTAACCGGGCTTGGAGATACTTTGGGTAATCTGAAGCAGATGGATATTATTCCAGAAATTGGAAAAACAATTCATGTTAGGTATCATGAAGGAATCGTACAATTTGACATTTTTAGAATTAATCGGACACGCTTTTTTTGTATAAACAATACTGTGTTTGATATCTCCAATATGTCGAATAAAGCTGTTTTTAACGGTTTTACAGGGTTTTACATGACAGACGGGGAACTTTGGATTACTACTTTAACGGGTGCTTACCGGTTCAAAAACCCGGAAAAAGCAAATCTTAACAAGCCGGACGGCATTTACCTGAAAGCTCAGAAAATAACAGGTATCACAAAAGATTCGGAGGGTGGTTACTGGTTCTCTACTTTGGATAAAGGGATTTTTTATACTCCCTGTTTGGATATTATCAATTGGATCCCGGAAGAACAAAAAAGCCAGGGTGCCATTCATGATATTAACGGAATAGGTGATCAAGTCTATTATTCATCTGCTTTTGGTTATTACAATCTCAAGACAGGAGAAGAACTTTTGGCAGTTATAGGATCCAAGAATGTCATTGGAATCTGGAATGATAAACCCGTGTTGTCCAATAATATTCCATACTTCTTTTCCCCTGCAATACGGAAAGGAAAATGGAGCTATGAAGTAGCTCAGTTCCAGGCCTGGACGAATGATAGGGATGGTAATTTTTATTCGGCTTATGTGATGCCCATAAAAATTCATAAAAATACGGAATACGAGGAAGAGCTATTGACGCGGACGCAGGTTTACGACTCCAAAAAATATGCAGCGCACCATTTTAAGGCCTTGGCCTTCGATGGTAACGGGGAATTGTATGCCGGTACATTAATCGGATTGTTACGCATCAGAAAAGGAAATATAAAGAAGTGCAAGCTTCCAGGTGATTTGGATCGTATTCGTATAACTGATTTGGAGTACCATGAAAAATGGGGATTGATAGCCGCGACAAAAGGGAAAGGAATCATCCTTATTAAGAATGAGAAATTTATTGCAAGTATCGGGGAGAAGGATGGGCTGCTTTCCAATCAATTGAACGCATTATATGTTGACAAGAAAACAGGAACGATCTACGCAGCTTCTAATGAGGGGATCTCCAAAATTGTGCTGCTTGAAAATCATCAGGTCCGCATTTTCAACCTTACGGAACTGAATGGTTTGGTCTCATCGGAAATAGGTGCGGTATATTGTAACAAGGAGGGTGTTTATGTAGGTACCAGAAGAGGGATTGCGCTGATTCCTTCCTCATACAGGTGGATCAAATCTTCTCATGAGAGACAAATAGGCATCCAGTCTGTTTTTGCGAATGGAAAGAAAGTGACAAACTTTAAAAAAGGGATGGAATTTAATGCATCCCATAAAGTAATTCGGTTTTTACTGAAAACAACCAATTACAAGTCACAGAATAAGCAGCCTTACCGCTATCGCTTTCGAAAGACAGATCCCTGGTCAATCGGATTCAATGGGGAATTGATCATGATTAATCCTGCATTCGAAACGTATGATTTGGAAATACAATACCAAAATGAATATGGAAGCTGGAGTAAGGCTTACTTACTGACCAGATTTTGCGTTCTGCCCCCGTTTTATTCCACCTGGTGGTTTACCACTTTAATTATCACAGTGATTTTAGTGATTAGTTTCCTTGTTTTCAGATTTCGTTTGAAAGTAGTTCAACGCCGGAATGACATTCAGCGCAACATGGAAATCCTGGAGCAAAAAGCTCTTTTGGCACAAATGAATCCGCATTTTATTTTCAATGCACTGAATTCGATCCAAAGTTTCCTGCTGTACGATGAAAACGAACTGGCAGAAAGGTATTTATTGAAATTGTCCAAATTGATCCGTTTAACTTTATCGAATTCGCGGGAAACAGAGATTTCCATTCAAAAGGAAATTGATTCTTTGGAAATGTATTTGGAATTGGAACAAATGCGCTTTAAAAACAGGTTTGATTTTCAGCTGGAAATTTCCCTGTCAAAGGAAGAATTGAATAAGTTCGTCCCTCCGATGTTGATTCAGCCATTTGCAGAAAATGCCATTATTCACGGATTCAAAGGGTTGAAACAAGGTGGGATGATCCATTTGAATTTTAAAAAGGTAGCAAATAACCGATTGATTGTAGAGATTCTCGATAACGGGGTTGGCTACATTAAAAATAAAGGAAATACCCAGGATACGGCCCATAAATCCTATGCTACTCAAATTACATCCGAACGGTTGAAATTGTTTGAGGAAAGGTATCAGTCAGAATTTGATTTTTCAATCAGCGGTTTGGAAGATGAAGCAGGAAATCTCAAAGGAACGAAAGTGGTTATTTCCATTCCGATTTTCAATAAAGAACTATAAAAAGATATTAGGGGCGCAATGAATCACCCCTAATAGTCTGATTTGTTTTTATTCAACAATTACAATGTAATTGTTCTTTTTTCCTTTGCCTAAAAGGATGAATTTTTCGTTGATCAGGTCACTTGGACCAACCAGTGTTCCCTCGCTTACTTTGTCTTTATTCAAAGAAATGGCATTGGCTTTTAATTCGCGTTTTGCTTCACCGTTTGAAGCCAGGAATCCAGTTCTTGCTGATAATAGGTCAACAATACTAATCCCTTCATTCAATTCCGAGCGCTTAATTGTTGCCATTGGAACACCATCAAAAATGCTTAGGAACGTATCGTTGGATAATTTTTTCAAATCTTCCGAAGTCGACTTGCCAAATAGTATATTGGAGGCAGCGATTGCCATATCCAAAGCTTCTTTTCCATGGACACGAATAGTCACTTCTTCTGCAATTGCTTTTTGTAAGGCACGCAGATGAGGTGCTTCGTTGTGCTCTTTTTCAATGGCTTCTATTTCCTCCTTTGATTTCAGGGTGTAAAAGCGGATCAGTTTAACAGCATCGGCGTCTGTCGCATTCAGCCAGAACTGGTAGAAAGCATACGGACTCGTTTTTTCCGGGTCCAGCCAAACTGTTCCCGATTCTGTTTTCCCGAATTTTCCGCCATCAGCTTTGGTCAATAACGGGCAAGTGAACGCATAGGCTTCACCACCTGCAATTCTCCGCACTAATTCTGTTCCTGTTGTGATATTTCCCCACTGGTCAGATCCTCCGAACTGTACTTTTACGTTATTTGTCCGGTACAAATGCAGGAAGTCATAACCCTGGATCAACTGGTACGAGAATTCCGTAAATGAGATCCCGGTTTCGATGCGTTTTTTTACCGAATCCTTCGCGCTCATATAATTTACGGTAATGTGTTTTCCAACGTCCCGGATAAATTCCAGGAACGAGAAATGCCTCATCCAATCGAAATTATTTACCAGTTCCGCCTTGTTTTCTCCTTCTTCGAACTCTAGGAATTTACGTAATTGGTTTTGAACGGAAGCTACATTATGATTCAGTGTTTTTTCGTCCAGCAAATTGCGCTCTGCAGATTTTCCCGATGGATCTCCTACCATTCCTGTAGCTCCACCGACTAATGCGTATGGTTTGTGGCCGGCCAATTGGAAATGTTTCAATAACATGATTGGAAGCAGGTTCCCAACATGCAAAGAATCTGAAGTAGGATCAAAGCCCACATAACCGGATGTCATTTCCTTAAGCAGCTGTTCTTCCAAACCAGGCATGATATCCTGTACCATTCCTCTCCATCTTAATTCTTCAATGACATTCTTTTTCATGTTGCTTTATTTAATGCGGCAAAAATAGGGATTATTCCTCTTTGCAATGGAAGTTTCGGTAATCCGGATCGAGAAAGCGCTAAAATATAGTATCTTCGACCATGCTTCAAACACGAAAAGAAATAGCGTTTATGGTGATGGCCGGAGTTTTCATCACCAGTGCCATTGTTGCTGAATTAATTTCAGCAAAGCTGGTTTATATGGGTCCTTACCTGGCTCCGATGATCGCGGGAATTGTTCCCTGGCCGGTGGTTTTCCTGTTGACGGATGTCATGAACGAATATTTCGGAAAACAGGCTGTTCGCAGGTTGAGTTGGATTACAACTGCTTTGATCGCTTTCTGTTTTATAGTTGTTTATTGTGCAGTGCAGCTTCCAACAGCCGAAGGTTCCTGGCTTTCGGACAAAGAATTTGCCAAAGCATTCGGTGGGTCATTATGGATCATGGTCGGAAGTATCACTGCTTTTATTGTATCTCAGCTGCTGGATGTACAGCTCTTCCATTTTTTCAACAAGCTCACCAAAGGAAAAATGATCTGGCTCCGGAGCACCGGATCAACGGTGGTTTCTCAATTGGTTGATTCATTTATTGTTGCTTTGATTGGTTTATATCTCTCCGGAGCGTATCCATTGAAAATGGTGTTGGTTTTAGCGATCACAGGATATTTGACCAAATTATTGATAGCAGTTTGTCTAACACCATTGATTTACGTCATGCACTATTTGGCGAAGCGCATCTTGGGTGAGAAAGGGGAGCATGTCATTCCCTGAGAAGTTTAAGCAGGGAATTTTACTTCGTCAACGATTTGAAGACTTCTTCCAGTGATTTCTCTTCTGTTCTCAAGGTCAGAACAAGCAGGTTGTTTTTCTGGGCAAACTGAGCAACCGTTTTTCGCAGATCATCCACAGACTGGCTCTCGATCAGGTACCTGGAATCGGAAATGCGTTCGATTTTAGAAACTCCGGGAATTTTTTGAAGCAGACTCTTCGCAACTGTGCCGTCGAATTCTGCGTAAACCACTTGTATATCTGTTTCAACTTGTAAGTTCGAAGCTAAGTTGTCAGCAACCAGTTTCCCTTGACGAATAATGACAACACGGTCACAAATTGCTTCTACTTCCTGCAAAATGTGTGTAGAAAGCATAACGGTCTTTTCCTTCCCGATACGTCTGATCAACTCCCTGATCTCTACCAATTGGTTCGGGTCCAAACCGGAAGTCGGTTCATCCAGGATTAATACATCCGGATTGTGGATAATAGCCTGGGCGAGTCCCACACGCTGACGGTAACCTTTGGAAAGCATCCCGATCTTTTTGTTCTGCTCGACTTCCAAACCTACCAATTTGATCATTTCCTTTACACGCTCTTTCAGGTTCTTTACCTTGTAGATTTTCCCCACAAATTCAAGGTATTCCTTTACGTACATATCCAGGTACAAAGGGTTGTTTTCAGGAAGATATCCGATGCGTTTCCGGGTTTCGATGGAATCAACGGAAACAGGAATGCCGCAAACTCTGATTTCCCCCTGAGTTGCAGGAATGAAACCGGTAATCATTTTCATGGTCGTTGATTTACCTGCTCCGTTAGGTCCTAAGAAACCAATGATCTCACCTTTTCCAACTGAAAAAGTAATATCATTCACCGCTGCTTGTTCCCCGTAATATTTGGAAAGGTTTTTTACTTCAATCGACATACTAAAAACTTTGGCTACGAAGATAACGATTGAGAACGGAATAACGTTGGTGTTTGAGAAAAAGCCTGACTTTTTAACGCAAAGAGGCAAAGGCGCAAAGGGAGCATGAGGTAAACTTTGCGTCCTTTCACTCTTTGCAGTTACATTCCCTTTCGGTAATTTTGCCTTATGAGTGATCTTCGCGGAAGAGTTTTAAAGTCAACAGGAAAGTGGTACCAGGTATTAATGCCTACCGGTGAAGTTGTGGAATGCAGAGTCCGCGGAAGGTTGAAGCTCGAGGGACTAAAAACAACCAACCCGATCGCTGTCGGAGATATTGTGATCCTGGACCCTAAAAGCGATGAGGAAGGAAAGCGGGTGATCGTGGATTACGAGCTTCGCGAAAATTACATCGTTCGTAAGAGCACGAATTTGAGTAAGCAGATGCACATCCTGGCTGCTAACATTGACCGGGCTTACCTAATGGTTACATTGAAATATCCTGAAACGCATTTCGTGTTTATTGATCGCTTCCTGGTTGCTGCAGAATCTTTTCGAATACCAACTACCTTGATATTTAATAAAGTGGATTTGCTGGATGACGAAGGTTTGCTTGATCTGAAAGCGATTATGTTTATGTACGAATCGGTAGGTTATCCCTGTCATGCTATTTCTGCGACAAACGAAAAAGATATCGAGTTCCTGAGAGAAGAGATCAAAGATCAGCAGGTGATGATTGCAGGTCATTCGGGAACCGGGAAAAGTACTTTGGTGAATGCACTGGATCCGGATCTGGATCTCCGGGTAGGAGAGATTTCAGCCGCTCATCATCAAGGGCAGCATACCACTACTTTTGCTGAAATGCATCCTTTACAATCCGGTGGGTTTATTATCGATACACCTGGAATCCGGGCTTTTGGAATTGTAGACCTGGATAAAGCGGTTATTTCACATTACTTTCCGGAAATGCGTGAACTAATTGGTCAATGTAAGTTCCACAATTGTCAGCATTTGAACGAACCGGCTTGTGCTGTTAAGGAAGCGGTTAAAAACGGTGAAATCTATGAAAGCCGATATTTTACTTATCTGCAGTTGATGAGCGGTGATGACGAAGATGTGCATCGCAGGAATAAGCGCGGGCTGGAGTAGGAAATTCTCAAAATAGGGATATTTGAATATCGCTATATATAGATGTTCAGATATTGCAATATTGTCAAATTTCTACATTGCTAAATCCGGATTTTCCAACAATCGCTATATTTGACTATGCGACTAGTCATTCAACGAGTTTCAAATGCAAGTGTAACGGTAGAAAATCAAATCATCGGCCGAATTGGAAAGGGCTTATTGGTTCTTTTAGGGATCGAACTATCAGATTCGGAAGACGATGTAGATTGGTTGGTACAAAAAACGGTGCAAATGCGTATATTTTCCGACGAGGAAGGGAAAATGAATTGTTCTCTGCAGGATATTCAGGGTGATCTGCTTGTGGTTAGCCAATTTACTTTACATGCCTCGACTAAAAAAGGAAACAGACCCGGTTTTAGTGCAGCAGCCCGGCCAGAACATGCAATCCCATTGTATGAGAACTTCATCCGGAAATCAGAAATCGCTTTGGGCAAAACCGTACAATGTGGGTCTTTCGGGGCTGACATGAAGGTAGAATTGTTAAATGATGGACCGGTTACTATACTCATTGATTCAAAGAACAGAGAATAATGGAAATTTCAGAAGCACAGCGAAAAGTAGATCAATGGATCAAGGAAATCGGGGTCCGCTATTTCAACGAATTAACAAATATGGCCATGCTTACCGAGGAAGTGGGGGAGGTTGCCCGTATCATTGCCCGCAGGTATGGCGAACAAAGCGAAAAGGAAAGTGATAAGGACAAGGATTTGGGAGATGAATTGGCTGACGTACTTTTCGTGCTGATTTGCCTGGCCAATCAAACCGGGGTGGATTTGGAAGAAGCTTTGGAAAAGAACCTTGCTAAGAAAACAGGCAGAGATGCTGTGCGACACAAGAATAATGAAAAATTAAAATAATCCCCTTGGGTGGGATAATTGATCTATCTTCGGTACTCTCTTATTTACCGATACCTAACAAGCGTTTCCACCAGACTTTTTTACCGGTATTTTCTCCGTAACCATAAGAATAAGAATAGGAATAGCCTCCACCTAAATTGTTCTTCACGGCATTCATCATGACATAAAGCTTCTTTAGTTTTCCCTGGTTTTTGAGCTCCAGAATGTGGTTCTGATAACGTTTGTCGATCATACCCGAACGAATGATATAAAGTGTTACATCCGTAAGACGATTGGTATTAACTGCATCGATCACCAGGCCAACCGGGGCATTATCCAAAATAATATAATCAAACTCTTTACGTAAATTCTCAATCAATTCATCCAATCTGTGACTCATCAATAACTCACTTGGGTTCGGTGGAATATCTCCTGCCTGAATAATGTGGATAGTTTGACCTTGAAATTCATGAGTAAACATAATTTCCTCTGCTTTCAATTCCTGATTTGCCAGATAATTTGACAAGCCGGGTATTTTTTTTAGTTCCAGAATTTCATGGATTCGCGGCTTTCTTAAGTCCAGTCCCATTAAGAGCACCTTTTTACCGGCTGCTGCAAACATAAAAGCCATGTTTACAGAAGTTAGAGACTTTCCTTCGCCACTTACACTCGATGTAATACTGATAACTTTACATCCTTTATTTTCAGAGGAGCTTACAAAAGAAAGATTGGTTCTCAATACTCTGAAAGCTTCCGAGATACTGGACTGCGGATGGCTCAGTACCATTAATTTATCCTTATCTTTTTCTTCAGGAATTACACCAACAACAGTCAACCCCGAATTTTCCAGATCAGCACGTGAAACGATTTTGTTGTTCAATAACGTTCGCAGATAAATAATTCCAATAGGGATTATAATTCCAAGCAGGAAGGAGATCAGGTAAATCAGCGTTTTTTTTGGTGCAACAGGAATGCCGGTACTGTAAGCCGTATCAATTACACGTGAATTCGCAACAGTTGCCGCCAACGAAATTTCATTTTGTTCTCTTTTCTGTAAAAGAAACAAGTACAAACTCTCCTTAATCTGCTGCTGGCGAAATATATCCCGATACTCTCTTTCAAACTGAGGAATAGATGAAATTTTAGATTGATAGATCTGCTCTTCACTCTTCAATTTCTTCAGTTCCATTTGGGACGAATTCCGCATGTTCCGTAAACTGTTTTCCAACGATGAACGTAAACTCGACAACTGTGATTCAATACGGGCAACCCCCGGATGTTTATTTCCACTGGTTTCACGTAAACGATTCCGCTCTAAAACCAAAGTATTGTATTGATTGGTCATTTCTACTATCGCCGGATCCTTGAATCCCAGGTTAGCGGGTAAAAGCTGTTCATATCCGTTTTGCCTGGAAATGACTTCATTCATGAAATCAGCAAGGCTCATTTCAATGCTTGCTTCTACTACTTTTTTCTCTATTTCACTTTCTTTCGTAAGATAAGTAGCGGCATCGGTTGTTACATCTACTAAATGGTGTTCGGATTTATAATCTTCCCCTTTCTTTTCAACATCGGTTAGTTCAGCTGCAATGAATTTCATGCGGTCATTGATGAACGCCGTGGTGTTTTTTACGACCTCATTTTTGTTGTTAACCGCATTTTCCTGGTGGACTGCAATGACCTTATTTAAAATGGCGTTGTTCTTTTCAACATTGTGTCCTTTTACTTTAAGAACGAGAATATTGGCATCCTTACTTGCAGCTTCTACCAACAGGTTCTTACGGATTTCTGTCGCAACTTCAGAAACAGGGGAAACAGTGATAAGGATTCGACTTCCAACCCAGAAAGGTTTAAAATCATTGGTCTTTTCCAGTATTATCCTTCCTGTCGGTAATGGAAGAACGGCCCCGTATTTATAATTCTGGCCAACCAATGCGTTTCCTTCAGTAATGGTATATTCATCCGCTGAAGTCAGTGTTATTTCAAATTCGCAATGCTTGTCATAGTATAAACTATCGGCTTCAACAGCGCGGATTCTAATCGGATTAGCCTCATAGATCTCTGAGCGAACTAACCCCGTTTTAGTTCCCACGATTTGATACTTCCAATGCAAATGCAGATCTCGGACCACACGTTCCATTAGTGAACGCGATTGATAAAGTTCGATTTCATCTTCAAGGACACCACCACCGCTTGTTAATCCAAGGTCTTTGAGCATTCCGATTTCTTCGGAAGCCATTCCGGAATTTTTTTCCTGTTCAATTAAAACAGTTGCGGAACTTTCATAACTGGGGGTTTGATACCTTGCATACATCCATCCCAAAACCAGAAAAACAATCACTGAGCCAACCAACCACCTCCAATAAATGAGGTATTTGTCCAATAGCTCTCTCAAGGATATAGCGTTTTCTTCGTTTTCACGAACTTTATAAACAGATTCTTCCTGGCTCATTATCGGGCAATAATTGAAATCGTGGTTACTACTAGAGAAGTAATTGAAATGAAGATTGGTCCGGTCGTTTTCCAAAAGGTACCCTCTGACCTGGCAGCAACATTGGGTTGAACATAAACAACATCATTCTGCTGCAGGTAATACGCC
The DNA here is from genome assembly GCA_966248825.1 of uncultured Fluviicola sp. Lineage (GTDB taxonomy): Bacteria > Bacteroidota > Bacteroidia > Flavobacteriales_D > Crocinitomicaceae > Fluviicola. Next base: position 42,119 of record CBINBC010000028.1, on the reverse strand, counting down.
GGAGATTTGAAAACATCTTTTGTGGTGAGATTGATCGTGTATTCTTTTTTAACACCACTGGAATCACGAATAACTTTAATATTTTCTCTTTCTCCGGACATTCTTAAGTCACCGGCAAGACCAATAGCTTCAAGTACTGTAATTCGTTCATTTGGAATTTTAAAAGTTCCCGGTGATTTTACATCCCCAAGGACCGTTACTTTAAAGTTCAGAATTTGGATCTGCACGGTTGGGTTTTTCAGATGACCATCTAATAAAGCTATTATTTCTTCTTCGAGTTCGACCCTGCTTTTGCCTTCGGCTTTTACTTTTCCTAAAACAGGTAAGGAAATTTCTCCTTTGGAATTCACCAAATACCCATATAAAGCAGGATTTCCGATTGTGTATCCCTGGTTTGTTGCAACGGTTGCAGGCAGGTTATATATTTTAGCAGCCTCCAGATCTTCACCGGTTACAGTGATTGACAGAAAGTCATCCTGTTTGAATACCGGGGTGAAGCTGGGCATAGAAACAACCAGACTGTCGGTTTCTAAATTCTGGAAGTATACCACTTTTTTGGCGGTTCTGCATGAAACGCTAAGCATGATAAGAAAAAAGGTGGATATTATTAGGGGAATCCTAATTTTAGGCATCCTTGTAAGATTAAAGAAATTCATGGCAAATATACAAATTACTTCAGTAAATTCTCTTTAGAAGAGTAAATACGTTTAATTTGGCTGGGAGAATTTTTTGGATATTTCAATTTCCGATACGGTTTTAATTTTCTGTGTTTTTTTTTTATCGTAGCTCTGGAGATTATTCTTCCCTTTATGACAACCGGTTTGATTTTATAGAGGAAAAAAACCGCCAATCCTGAAAACATTAATATGACCGTAGTGGCAAAGTAGGTATTGGTGAGTTTCAATAGCAGAGAGAATGTCAGAACACAACAAATGTTTACCGAAGCAATGAGAAAACTCGCTTTACGATGGGAGATTTTAAACGCGTCAATCAATATGTGATGCACATGGTTCCTGTCTGCTGAAAACGGACTTCTTCCGTTTAACAGCCGAATTGTAAAGACACGAGCGGTATCAAATAACGGAATGATGATAAAGGAAATGATAACGATAGGAATATCTACAGCATTAAAAGGAAGTCTGCTCAAGGATTCGGTGTCAAGTGCCAGAAAACGCACAGACATGAGGCCAACCATAAAACCGATCAGCATAGAACCCGTGTCTCCCATAAAGATCCTGTTCTTCGACGAAAGGTTAAAAAATAAAAAACCGGTCAGGATACCGACCATCACCAGTGATGTAAGTCCGAAGAAATACCTTTCTGCAAAGAAGAATATCACAGAAAAACCTGAAAACGCAATAATCCCTATAGAAGCTGCAAGTCCATCAATCCCGTCAATCAAATTGAAGGCATTAATCACGGCAAGCATAATCAGGAAACCTATGCCGATGCCTGCCCAATGATTTAAATGGTCAATATTTAAAAAACCATGAAGTGAATGAATGGCAAATTTGGGGTTCATTAGTATAAAAAGAGACGCGGCAGATTGCCCGATAAGCTTTGTCACTGGCGAAAGTATGACCAAATCATCTTTCAGTCCAAGAAAGAAAAGGATTGTTAAAGCCGGATAAATACTGGTGGAAACGCCATAAGTATCGTAAGCGTGATTGAAATACATGGAAAGCATGAGGACAATGAAAAAAGCCATTCCTCCGAGACTTGGAGTAGCCACTGAATGCGAGCTTCGTTCGTTGGGGGAGTCCATCAATTTTTTGAAACGGACAATTTTAATAATCTTAGGGACTAGATATGCTGTTACCAACACTGATAATACAAACGCAATTATTCCGTGAATAAATGGGTAACTCATGTTAGAAAGGTAATTCATTTTAATTGCATATTCAATTTTTTAACACTCTGTGAGTTAAAACATTCATTTATGGGTTAAGGTTGTTCGTAAAGTATAATTTTTTTAATATTTTAACAATTCAATCTACTGTTTTGCGCCAGTAAACCTGGCTTTAGTTAAATTAATTTTATCAAAATATTCTTTTTCAATCATGTGAATTACTATTGGCATCTGTTATGATGCAGTAAAAATCTTTGTACAGCCATATCGCCTGAAAAGGCATTCCTTCTCATGCGACATTAACAATTGTTATGCCATTTTACGCATTTTATAGTGGAAGTTGTAGTTCTCAACAGGCAGAAAAAGCCATTGAGTTGATATTTAGATGTTTACTTAAATAAGCCAAAAATGGCAAATCTTCTTTAGTCTAACCTATTTGTTGTTTTTAAGTTTGAATTTGGCTTCCGAATTTCCGGTTCGAATAATTTCCCGGGGTTCACCAGAGTCATAGGTGCAAATTTAAGACCTTTAATTTTAATTAACAAAGCATACCAACTATTTATATGTTGAAATGCGATGTTCATTCATAAGTTTGATAGTCCAATTTCATTGAGTAAATAGATTTATCATGATTCGATTTGCTTTTTTACCGAATGCTGTGAATCTAATTGCATTAGTATTTCAACGATTCGTTCTGCAGTTTTTCCGTCCCAAAGAGGAGGGATCGATCCGGTCTTCCAATTTCCTGAAAAACATTTTTTTAGCATTTTTTCAACTTCTTTCGGGTCCGTTCCAACAAGTTCGTTGGTTCCTTCAGTTACTGTTTCCGGTCGTTCGGTGGTATCTCTTAAAGTCATGCATGGAACTTTCATGACCGTTGTTTCTTCTGTAATCCCACCTGAATCTGTAATTACGAGTTTCGCATGCTGCACAAGGTAATTGAATTCCAGGTAGCCCATTGGTTCAACCAGGTGCAATCGTGGATGGGAGATTTCCAATTGGTTGAGTATTTTGGCTGTTCGGGGATGTACCGGGAATACAATCGGACAGCTTTCCGAACTTGCGATGATTTGGTTCATCAAAGCTTTCAGCTTGGCTTCTTCATCTACGTTACTTGGACGATGAAGAGTCAATACAATATACTCCTTGTCCTTCAAATTCAGTTGGTTCCACAGCTCAGGTTTCTTAAAACGCGGCATTTGTTTGAGCAATGTGTCGATCATTGTATTCCCCACAAAATGTATTTTATCTTCCGCGATTCCTGCTTTTCTTAGGTTTTGGTTTGCAACTTCCGAAGTAGTGAAAAAATAATCGGTTATGGCATCAGTTACCAATCGATTAATTTCTTCGGGCATATTCCAGTCATTGGATCGGATTCCCCCCTCCACATGGGCAACTTTGATTTTTAACTTTTGGGCCACTATTGCACATGCCATAGTAGAGGTTACATCTCCAACCACCAAAACAAGATCTGTGGGGTTGGTTTCCAGGTATTTTTCAAAGCGAATCATGATGGCAGCAGTTTGTTCGGCTTGTGTTCCACCTCCGGCTTCCAGGTTTGCATTTGGCTTTGGAATTTCTAACTCTTCGAAAAATTGTCCGGACATTTTCTCATCATAATGCTGGCCAGTGTGTACTAAACTATATTGGAGAGAGCTTCCCGCCAGCTGTGCTTTCTGTAATGCGTGAATAATCGGCGCAATTTTCATAAAGTTAGGCCGTGCTCCGGCGATAAGTGTAATGTGCATATTCAAAGTCGATTAAATTGAAGCAAAATAAAAAAGCGAACGAGGTGGATTTGTCTCTTGATTCGGGAAGGTTGCTTAACCAGGCGATATGCCCATTCCAGATTGTTCTTTATCCACCACTGTGGTGCACGTTTAACTTTGCCGGTATAAACATCAAAACTTCCACCCAAACCTTGATAGACCGCGGGATGAGAACGATGCATTTCTTCCATTAGTAACTCTTGTTTAGGTGATCCCATGGCGACAAAAACTACATCCGGTTTCTTATCGGCTAAGTCAGCAAGTATTGCCTTATGGTCTTCTTCTTTCAAGTATCCGTTGCGATAGTTTAAAATATTAATCCCTGAAAATGAGTTCTTCAGTTTGCTAACGGTTTCCTGGATAACCTCTTCGGTTCCACCAATAAGATAAAATGTCTTATCCAGATAATGTTTGCTAATAATATCCAGCCACAATTCACATCCTGGAATTTTAACAACTGTATTGCAGCCCTTCTTTTTCAATGCCCAAACTGCACCAATTCCATCCGGATAACCAATATTTCGATTGATAATACTGCGAGACTCGTCAGTAGCGTGAAGAATTTTTTCTGCATTCACGGCAACCAGGATGGACCGTTGTTCAAATGCATAGTCCATTAATTCCCTTCTGGAAGCAGGAGCGAAACAACGTACATTATTGGTTAATCTATTTTCCATCTTTTGTAACGTTTAGCAGGTAAATTGAGAGAGCATTGAACATAAAAGCATTGCTCCAGCGCATATAAGGGATTTTTGAACTTATACCTTCTTTTAATTGGTAATAGAAATATCCTTTTTGATCAAACATATGTTTCAATGTCCATTTCACTACCTTGTCACCGAGTTCCTGATATTTGGGCCAGTATTGAAGCGCATGTAAAGTTACGAAAAGCTGACCCGGACAATGGATGTCTATCGGGTAGGTTTTGTTGTGATAATACTTGGGTGTTCCATCTTCCAGAAAAAAGTTTTTGATGTAAAAATCAAAACCTCTCTCCAGATTTTCTTTAAACTGATTATCATTACAGAACATTTGATAGTGTGCTATTGCATCGAGATTATAGCCGGTATGAAAACTATCGATCCAGGATTGTACAGGTAATAAACCATAGACCCAGGAACCGTCTTCTGACTGGCCGTTGCATGCTGCTTTAATAATGTGCTCCGCAGCGTTTTTGTATTCCTCATTTCGAGTATAATGATAGCAATAACTCAATGTTTTAGCTCCAAGCAAAGACGCATTATATACCGTGTCGTTTCCTTTAAGTGGGCTGTAAGATAAAATAAATCCTTCATCTGTTTGAGTACGGTTTAGATCGGTCAGAATAAATTTTGCGGCAGACAAAGCTGTGCGGAGATATTTTTCTTCTTTGGTGATTTCATAAGCTTCAAACAGCGCTGAAGCGCAAAATGTGGTAGCAACCACTGTTGGTGTATGAGCTGGAAAAAGAAATAAACGTCTTGCCTGCCAATCAAAGTTGTAGCCCCAGCAAGCACCCGAATAATTTTTGTTTTGCATTTCCAGCAACAGATTGGCTAAATGTAAGATTCTATTGTAAATATCTTCTTTTGTACCAAAGGCGTTATTTCCTGATTCAGCGATCTTATACAGGTTGCAATATCCGTTTAAAAACAACCCTAGACCTTTGGCATTGTGCTGTTTGGGAACCAGTAATAACTTTCTGAAATTAATCGGGCTGCGTTTGAATCCTTGTATCCAGGCTAATCGTGCTAAATCCCAATGCTTGAATGGGGTAGCTTTGAATACTTTTGAATTCAGACCGTCATAGGGATCCCATCCTGCGAAGTTTTCAGCTTCGCAGTAGGATTGAAGGGAAATAAAAGAATCTTTAGTTGACCAATGTTTCATTAGATAATCATTGTAGCTCCTCCGTTTTGAATAGAATCCAATACACGGAATGTTGCGCGTGTTACACTAAATATTTCTTCCATTGGAATGGGCGTATTACCAGATTTTAAAAGCTCATTTAAAAAGGCTTCAACCATTTCTTTCTGTCCTTTGTTTTGGTTAAAGAGTTTGGATGAATGGGGCCTACCTTTTCCATAGATTTTTAGTTTTTTAAAATCTTCCAGAACAGCCGTAGTACCGGAAGCATATACTTCAATATATTCTTTTGGTAATTCTTTTGACCCGTTTGCAAAATAGGACACTGTTCCAATTGAGCCATTTTTGAAGAATATTGAGATGTTTACAGTATCATTCAGACCGTTGACATCCGGTATGGCAAAAGCCGAAATTTTCTCGGGCAAGCTTCCGTTTATATAAGTAAGTAAATCAATGAAATGACATACTTCACCAATGATACGGCCACCACCAACTTCCATATCCTGAATCCATGAATCTTTTGGAATATTTCCCGCATTGATTCGATAGATCATGGACATCTGACCTGATCCGACCTTTTGTTTGATTTTTTGAACGAATGGCGCAAAACGTCTATTGAAACCAATCATTACGGGTTTTCCAACCTTGTTGTAAATTGATTCAATTTCCTCCAATTCTGTTTCTTTAAGACAAATCGGTTTCTCCACAAAGACATTTTTCCCCGCTTTTAGTGCTTTTAATACATAGTTTCCGTGTGAATCGTGGCGTGTAGCAATAAAAACAGTATTTGTGTTTTCATCCAGAACATCCCGTTCTTCAGCTGCGCAAAATTCAAATTTGAATTTTTCAGCGACTCTTTTGGAGGTTGTTCCTGTGTTGGTCAAAACACCTGCTTTACGGATCCGATTGGATGCGTTGATGTTCGGTAACAGATTGCCTTGTGCATAGCTCCCAGCTCCGATAAAGGAAATGGAAAGGTCTATGTTTGACAAGTTTTCAGTATTTGTAATGATCTTACGTTTGCTGTGTTCTTTATCAGTGTTATATTTCAGTGCAATACCAATAAATGGTTCTTCTTTTTTCACAAGCATATCGAATGCCCCGGGAGCGTCTTCGAATGCAAATTCATGGGTTGTCAAATAATCAATATTAATTAATTTTTTGTCAAGCAAGCGTTGAAACGCTTCCATGTTACGTTTTTCAGTCCAGCGGACATAAGCATATGGATAATCGATTCCTTTCTCTTCATAGTTCAGGTCATAGCGTCCAGGACCATACGAGCAAGCCATTTTCAATTCCAGCTCTTTTCTGTACCAGTGCGGGTCGCGATCAAATCCTGTTGGAACAGCCCCTAGCACAATGACTTTCCCTTTTTTTCGCGTGATTGCGCCGGCAAAGTTTACCGGATCCAAACTGGAGGTGGCTGCGGCAATTATTGTTGCATCAACACCTTGTCCGGAAGTTTGATCTGCGATCAACTCTTCCAACCCCGCTTTGCTGCGCGTAAAAGCTTCATCAACCACCTTGTTTCTAATAGCACTTTCCACAGCGCTATCAGAAACGTCGATCCCAATTACATGCACTCCGGAAGCTCTAAGGATCAAACATGCTAATTGTCCTAAAAGCCCCAGGCCGACTACGGCTACTGTTTCACCAAGTCGAACATCTGCTTGTCTAACACCTTGCATGGAAATCGCTCCGAGTGTATTATATGCTGCATTTTTAAGGTTGGCATTGTCAGATAGTTTGACACAAAGATTAACTGGAATTGCAACAATTTCTGCATGGTTCGCGTATCCTGCTCCTGCACAAGCTACTTTATCACCCACCTTAAATTCAGTTACACCTTCACCTACTTCTATAACTTCTCCGGCACAACTATAGCCCAGAGGGGAGTATGCATCCAGTTTTTTCATCACTGCACGGTATGTTTGAATTGGGCCTTGCTTCTTTAAGGTATCCAACACTTGCTTCACCTGTTGTGGGCGTTCTTTTGCTTTTCCAATCAGACTTTTCCGTGCTGCCGTTACTGTAGAACCTTCTGTTCCTGCAGAGATGATAGAGTAATGGTTCTTAACGATTACCACTCCTTTACTCAATTGCGGGTATGGAAGCTCTTGCACGATCATATCACCGGAACCTAATTTTTGTGTAAGTTGTTGCATCATTTATTCTTTAATATCATCAAATGTTCTTCCAATTCACTTTCAGTAAACCGATTCTTAATAGGCTTGCATGGATTCCCTACACAAATGGAATAGGGAGGTAATGTCTTAGTGACAACGCTACCTGCCCCTACAATTGATCCTTCTCCGATTACAACACCTGGTAGTATAGTGACATTCGCACCAATCCAAACATCATTTTGTATTACTACGCCTGAAACGATTCGTTCATTTCTGTTTTCAAACATGGTGACCCCAATCTTGTTATAAACATGGTTGTCGCATTCAATGACCAGATTTGGGCCTATCATGATGTTATTATGAAATTCAAGATTGCGAGCTGAAATGTGAAAATTCGATGATATGAAAACATTGTCACCGAAAGATATTTCATTCGGTCGAACAAATGTTCCACCCTTGGAAAGGATAAGATTCTCTCCTTTTTTTCTGAACTTTGAAATGCTTCGCATGTAGTACAGATCTCTCATTAAACGTTTTATATATTTCATTTTGAGGTCAAATTATAAAAGTCTGAATTCAAATTTCGGGATGAAAATTTATCTGATATCCGAATACTGGTGTAGTTTGGATTTGGTAGCTTTAATGCTTTTTCAATAGCGATAGCAAATTCTGCCGGATTCCGGTTGCTGATGATATAGCCATTTTCTCCATCATTAATCATGTCAGAAACTCCGCTAACTTTTGAAGTTACTATATTCTTTCCGCAGGCAATTGCCTCAACAATAGCTGTTGGCCAGCCTTCAAGCAAGGAAAACATGACAAATAAATCAGCTGCATTCAAATATGCAGATATCTCATCGGGTGATTTTCTGCCTGCAATTTCAATTGTCCCTCCATCGATTTCATTTTGAACATAATTTACGATTTTCTCCCGATCTTCTCCATCTCCAAGGAAAACTAATTTAGATAAGGGAAATTTTTTATGGAAGATTCTGAAACTCTCAATCAAATCCTTCCAACCTTTGATATATGAAAGTCTTCCTGTAGTAACCAATAATATAGTCTCGGATGAAATTCCTAATTTGTTTCTCGATGAGATTTGATCAGAAGGGTGGAAAATTTGCTCGTCAAACCTGGTAGGAAATACTTTTATTTGATTAGGTTCTAAGTGGTATTGAAGAGCCTTTTCAACAATAGCATTACGATCAGCTGCTGCAAGGATTACATCGCAATGGTTTTTCAACGATTCGAACAGTCTTCTTTCATAAGCACGACCTAAAAATCTCAAAAACTTAAATCTGGATTGTCCAACGGAATTTCCCAACCCCGCAAAGCAGAAGCAGAATTTATTCCATTTATATTTGCTTATCAGAAACACAAATTGAGGTGTTTGGCTAAAAACCAGATCTGAATCTGATTTTGTTTCGTGTATCCTGGAAAGATGTCTTTTCAACATCTTGTAGAGCACAATTCGTTTAGGAATTTTGGTGTTTTCAACCTCCCTGGTCTTTCCAATAGCAAAATAATCAAATTGCTGCCCATTGATTTCTTTTTTAAACCACAAGCCAATTGGGTCTTCCAAATCGCCAAGGCCTACAAGAAAAAATCGATCATCCACATGTTGAACAAATTGTTTTGCGAATGACAAAGTACCCCCTAAAGGAAAATCCCTGAAATTACACCCTTCTATGTAAAGAATATTTCGCATGACTTATACTTTTTTTTAACCTTGTTCATTTATTTTTAGGTAGACCTCATAGTACGCATTAACCATTGATGTAAGTGTAAAATTGTCCTGTATTTTTTTTTGTGCTTTAGTTCCCATTTCTATTCGTGCAGTTGAATTGTCGAGTAAATAAATAAGGGATTTTTCTAACATTTCATTTGGACAAATTATACCATCTTCTCCGTTTGTAATCACTTCCTTACTGCCGCCCTTGATATCATTGGTAACAACTGGAATTTCATTGGCCATTAGTTCAATTATTGCATTTGAGATTCCTTCAGTGTAAGTGCATAATACTCCAATATTACACTCAGTAATAATCTCTCCCACATCTGACCTGAATCCCAAAAATTTGATTCTGTGATGTTTATTGTTAATATATGGGGCCGTTAATTGCTCAAATTCCGGTAAGATCTTCCCAACAGAAACAAAAGTTACATCGTTACGGTGACGAATGATATTATTGGCTGTGGTTAGAAACAGTTGATAATCCTTGTATGGAGTGACATTAGCTAACATCAAAATCACATTGGGGGTTTGCACATTCATTTGTTTCAAATAATCTGTCCTAGAATTGACAATACGGTTAAAGGAAAAACCATTGTAAATCACTTTTCCTTTTTTCTCCGGAACTTTATATGATTTTAGCCCGGTTTCCGAATTGGCAATGATCAGTTCTGATCGACGATAAATAAGGATCTTCGCGAGTAAATTGTTGGTTAGAGAAAAGCCAAAGGTGTCTCCTATAAATCCTGTAATCAATTTATAATTGGAATATGGTTTTAGTAATGCTGCAAAAAAAGAGGTTTTGAATGACCAGGTATGAATGATATTTGGTTGTATTGCTTTGAACAAAGCTAAGTATTGCTTGGCTAAGCGATAGCCTGAAATACCTTCCAGATAATGGATCTTGATTGGCAGGTTAAGGAGTTCTTCATACGCAATGTTTCTTTTAGATAAAGCCAAATGTATTTGAATTTCATCGGACAATTCCATTAGACCTTTGATAAGCTCAGTTAATCTTCTTTCCTTACCTCCGCGATTTATTTCTTCTATTAGGAAAAGTAACTTCATTTTTTAGATATTTTTTCCCAAGACCGGGTAATTTCATCAAACAATACTTCAGGTAAATGACTGTTTTTAAAATAAGACTGTATGTTGGTTGTCAGTTCAGCATAAAGAGCAGGATTATTTATTATGTGACCAAAGACCCTGAAGAGTTCCAATTCACTCGTAATTAGAAGACCAAGACCTTTTTTAGTCAGAAGTTCACTTGGATTCACTGTTGATAGAACTGGTATTTTTTGTGACCATGCCTGAAGAAATGTATTCGGAAATCCTTCATATTCAGATGTGCAAACCAATAATTTTGCTTGCGATAACAATGTGTTTACTTCTTTAAATGAAACGCCTCCATGGAAATCTACATTCGGCATTTTTTGAGCTATTTTTTCACATTTTGCATACAGCGCCCGGTCAATTTCATTTCCTACCATCACAAAATGTTCATTTGGAAATTGTTTGGCAAGGTTGAGGAACCACTCCGGTCTTTTTAGTGATCTGAAATTGCCCACCCATATGATGTTGGATCGATCTTTATCTTCATAAGCAAAATCATTGATCCAAATATTGGGAACAAGACGGCTTTTCTTATTGTAATTAAGTTTTAGCAGGGTTTGTTGTTCCTGGTTTTGTACAACTACTCTTTTTGTTAATCTAAGTCCTAGTCTATAAAGCCATTGGTTTCGCTTACTCCCGGAAATATTCTCACTTCCAGGTATAAAATTGACGTCACTTGCCCCCATAAAGATCATCTCCGTATTGGTCAAACGACAAGCTAATGCAATAAAACAAAGATCCCTACGCGCACCCCTTACCAAAACAAGATCTGGAGAGTACTTCAGAATAAAACGGAAGGAATAGAAAAATTCTTTTAAAAGACGGAATTTTCCTTTTTGTGAATAAGGGATAAATGTTATGCCTTCTAATTGATAATAATCTCTTTCACTAAAAGTCAAAACATCCCATCCTTTCGACAAAAATACCTTTGCCCAAAAGTACATTTGTACATTTAAACCACCGAAAGTACCCTTTTCAAGGATTAGATGATCAATTTTATCTGCCCAAACGATTACTTTCACAAGTGTTTGGTTTTTGGTGAACTATATATATGGGCGACTGCCATTCCTAAAAAGCCATAATAAAAGGGATAATAACATACTCTTGTAAACCAACTCAGGAAGAGTAATGATAAGAAACCAGCCAAGTAGACAATCGTAATGCTTTTACTTGTTGGGTCCATTTTTAATTTTTTCACAAGATTCCTGCCAATCCAATAATAAAACAGCAGGAATAGGATGAACCCGATGATTCCACATTCACAAAGATGGATTAGATACTCAGAATGCAGTACGGTGTTGGTTACAGAGTAGTCAAGAAAATTTCTTAATCCAATACCGAAAACCGGATTTTCTTGTATAATTGGGCCTGCAAGTACATACTGTAACCCTCTATCTCCTAGGTAATCCCAATTTGTTCCAGTTATAAGAACATCACTTGTAGACGATTGGGTTGTCGTCTGAGCTAAGCGTTCTCCTAATGATGTACTTGTTAAAACAAAATTGTTTACTAATATAAATCCGGATACAGCACAAGTAATAACAACAAATTTGACACTCTTAGACAGATTATTATTAATGATATACAGTAGAGACAGCATTAGAATAATCATTACACCGTAAGATGTACGGCTTCCTGAAAGTATAATTATGACAATAGGAAAGACCATTAAGAGCAATGCTGATTTGATTTTAATATCCTCATAGGCAAGTTTCAATAAAATAAAAAATAACAAGAAAGAAGCTCTTAATCCGGTTGAGTTAGCGTTTAGCTCCGATCCGAGACGATCAGTTTGGAAATTTCCTAATACAACAACAAGCAATAAATAGACCGTCAGACTGAATATAATTGTATTGTGAATAATTATTCTGTCTTTTTCCCTGTAATTCATGACCATCCAAAATAGGATAAATGGCAGAAACAAGTTTACAAATAATCGGTAATGTGAATTGTCAAAGTGTTCAATTCCCTGGATTGAAGAATTTATAAAAGCATAGATTAACCATAGAAAATAATAACGGACGGGTTTTTTCAGTATTTTTTTTCTTTTCAGTATTATTTTGAAAAAAATCAAAACTCCAAGAAAAAAACTAATTCGCGCAGCACTGTCAAAATTAAGCACAAGTACTTGAACAGCTTCCCATGTTAAAACATAAAAGGTAAAAAAACAATTCAGATTTAAATACTTATGCATCAGCGTTTAAAGATAAAAAAAGGAAGTTTTGATAATATATAATTTTTGTCAATAGTAAACACATCTAGTATGATCATTGAGCTAAATGTGATTAACAGATAAAGAAACGCACACAGAGCGCTAAAGAAAACATTCAAATTGAACCATTGATGAATGGCAATAAATGGAATTAGGCATAGTAAAGTTATCACTAAAATAATGCCTATTTTTTTCCAGGGAAAATAATCCCTTACCGAACAGTTTAACAATCGTATTTCATAATAGGACTGAACGATTTTGGGTAAAATCATCGCAAACATGGCTGATGAAATGGCTCCGTAACTACCATATTCTTTTATCAAAAGGAATGTTATCGGTAAACTAAAAACGGCACTGTATAAATAGGCTTTAAATGAAAGCTTGGTCTTTCCTGAAGCTCTAAGGATAGTTCCGGCACCAAACATTCCGATTACAAACGACAAGATATAAATACGAAAGAACGGGACTGCTTCCAGGTAAGTTTCGGTAAATAAAAAACCAATAATTTCATTAGAGAAAAGAAATACAATACTGATGATCGGTGTAGAAAAAGACAGGGTTTTAACAATGAAGTTTTTGTATGATTGAAGTACCTCCTGGTTATTTCCATCCTTGAACTCCTTCGTCATATGGATAACATTGATTTGCGAAAGTGAATCATAGATTTCCTGAATGCCGGGGATTCCAAAAAATGCGACGGCATAAATTGCATAGTCTGTAACCGATAAATAAGAAATACAAATGATCTTGTCGAACCGCCTTGTCAGCGCATTTAGAATGACGGCCATACCAAACGGTAAACTATAATTTAGCTGATTTTTCAATAATGTACGATCTGTAGGAATAACTAACTTAAATTTTCTGTTCATAAAAGAATAAGCTGTAACGAACAAAAAAATTACCAGTTGGAGAAGAACGAGACTGTAAAATATCGAGTCCAGTGAACCTCCGAGCAATGCTGCGGTAATTACTACCAAGGCTTTAATAATTACCTCGAAAGAAGGGTACAAGATTGTTGTTCGAGTGTCCTGCCGTACCACGTAAACCGTATTAATCATGGATGAGGGGACTGAAAATAAAATACAAATGGAGATAACTTGTGCATAATCGATGATCTCATCTTTACCTAGAAAGAGTTGATTCAAAGAAGGTGTCATAGTTAATAAACTTCCAAAAACCCCCAGTATAAGCAAAAGAATATAAACATTACCGATTAATTTCGACTTATTTGCTTCCTCAGTTGTTGGATAGAAATAATATAAACTACTTGCAATTCCCATCGAAAAAACTGCGCCGAAAAATGTGGTTATGGTGTAAAATTGGGAATAGAGCCCGTAATCCGATTTAGATAAGAACCTAGTCAGAAAAAGTGGTACTGTAAAACTTAATAGCATTGCAAGGATCTTTCCTGCAGCAATAAACCCGGCTTGTTTCAAGTCGCCTCTTGCTCTCATTGAATAAATTCGTTATAAGACTGGCATGTTAATGGAGCATTTATATCATCAATGTTTGTTTTTACAATTTTAGCAGGATTACCTGCTGCAATACAATTTGAAGGTACATCCTTGGTTACGATAGAACCCGCAGCAATTATACTATTTTCACCAACTTCAACTCCTTTGTGGATGCGTACATTTGTTCCTATCCAAACATTGTCTCTTATGATAACCGGGCTGTGTACAGAATGTCTCCAAAGATTCGTTCCAGCCTTGTCCAATTTCATTCGCATAAATTTTCTGAATTCAGGACTAATGGGATGATTGTTATTATCTGTGATAATAATATTGTCTGCCATGGTAACATAATTGCCAATTTGGATAGATTCTACAGCATTGATCTTAGTCTTTATTCCAATCCTGCAATAATCTCCGATAGTTATTTTGCCTCCGGCTTGAGAATTTAGATTTCCATAAAAGCAAACGTGGTCTCCAATGCGTATATTTTCCCTGACAGATCCATCTTTTAATGAGATGCCAGCAGCCAAACCAATGAGATAATCATTTCCCAGGAAAACAGCATTTCGTCGGAGGAGAATAATCTTCCTTTTAATCTTCAATAATCTAACAATTCTTCCCAGCATATTTTGATATTTATTTACAATAATAATCAACTGTAGCTTCTAATCCGGCAAACAAATCGTGACTCGGTTCATACCCCAATAATTTTTTTGCTTTAGCCACACTTGCCAGAGAATGGGGAATGTCACCTATGCGATTGGGACCGTGCATGATTTCTACACTCGTAATTTTTGGATCGAATTCGCTTAGGTATTTTTTGAGTAGTCCGGTCAATTGGAGCAAGGTTGTTCGATCTCCAACTGCCGTGTTGAATACCTGACCTATTGCGTCTTTATTGGCTGTTGTTGCAGCAAGGTGATTCATTTGTATTACATTGTCAATGTAGGTGAAATCCCTTGAGAATGAGCCGTCTCCGTTAATTATTGGACTTTCGTAGTTCATGAATTGCTTTATAAACAAAGGAATTACTGCTGCGTATGCTCCATTTGGATCCTGCTTTTTACCGTAAACATTGAAATAACGCAGTCCAATGCATTCTATGCCGTAATTCAAGCCAAAGACATGAGCATATAATTCGTTTACGTACTTTGTTACCGCATAGGGTGAGAGCGGCTTTCCAATGATTTCTTCTACTTTGGGTAAGTTTTCT
The DNA here is from genome assembly GCA_966248825.1 of uncultured Fluviicola sp. Classification (GTDB taxonomy): domain Bacteria; phylum Bacteroidota; class Bacteroidia; order Flavobacteriales_D; family Crocinitomicaceae; genus Fluviicola. Next base: position 26,806 of record CBINBC010000028.1, on the reverse strand, counting down.
GAATCACCATAAGTAGAAGAACTGGCTGCATAGACGAAGCGTTTCACTTGCGCATCCCGAGCGGCAATAAGTATATTCAAAAATCCAGCTACATTCACGTCATTTGTTGTCATAGGATCGTTGATGGAGCGCGGAACGGAACCTAACGCTGCCTGGTGCAGGACGATTTCCACTCCTTCACAAGCGCGCTTGCAGGTAGTTAGGTCGCGAATATCACCATCGATCAATTTGAAATTAGGGTTACTGAGAAACTCAATGATATTGTGTTTGTATCCGGTTGAAAAGTTATCCAGACAAATTACCAGGTTGTTATGTTTCAAAAGATCCTCGCATAGATTAGAACCTATAAAACCAGCCCCTCCGGTGACTAAAACTTTTTTATTTTGTATTTTTTGATGCATTATTATTAACATTTAATTTATAGGATGAACAAGTTGATCTGCTATTAGCAAATGTTCAATCCTACCAATCTCAAAGTAAGATGTCCTGTTTGTTAAAGATTTCATGAACCACACTCTTTTCCATAAAGGGGTTTTGCAAAAAAGAACCGTTCTGTCCGGTAACTAATGTAATCTTTTTCATTAAAACTAATTTTAATAAACTCATTTAGAGTTAACACTTAGCAAAAAGATTAACAAATTAGGTTGCAGTATTGTTTTAACCGTTGCAAAGATACTTATATTTTTAGTTTTCTCTTGGCTCTTACTAATTATTAAAGTTATAAAATCAGGTTGTACATCCTAATTTTGCATATTCGATTATTTTTTAGATATTTGGCATGTCTACAGCGTAAACCTTTTTTAAATTCAATTGTTTTAAAATAAACTTAGAGCCTACTTTGAGTATATTTGCAGCAAAACTAAAAAAGAAATATCCTGTACCATGAAGATTTATCATCTACTTTTAGCTTGTTTACCATTTACACTAAATGCTCAAACCGATGTGAAGAGCATGAACAAATGGTCACTGGGTGCATCCATCGGCGCACATGACGGTATGGCGCCATCATCAGCTACCACCCGCCTTTATCAAATTCATCATTACGGTGTCCACGCAAGATACATGTTTACAAATCGCGCCGGGATCAGGTTGGGGGTGAATTATGATTTTCTGGACTTCATCAACCGTCCTTACAACAGTTATTACGTGAGAACTTCGCTTGAAGGAGTTGTGAATGCGGGAGATATGTTGCATTTTCCACAAGTCATGCCACGCATCGGACTTTTGGTTCACGGTGGATTCGGTTTCTCAAGCCTGTGGTCAGACAACAATCCGAGAATCGCAAGTACAGAGTCCTTATCGAAACGAGCGGATGGTATGATCAATTTTACTTTCGGAGTTACCCCGCAGCTTAAATTGAATGAAAAATGGTCCTTGAACGGCGATCTTTCATTCATATTTCATGCGCGTCAAAACAATACATTTGACATGCAGCGGGTAAACAAGAACGGAGCAATTGATGGTTACATGCTGAATCTAAGTGTTGGCGTTTCTTACTATTTGGGTAAAAATAAGACTCATGCCGATTGGACTCCAACTATTTATGGAGCTGCAGGTCCCGGTTCAAAGGAAATAGACCAGCTGAAAGCCGAACTTGCGGCGTTAAAAGAACAAACGCGTGACGATGATAAGGACGGAGTTCCGAATAACGTAGACCAGGAAGCAAATACAGCTGCCGGAAGTTTTGTGGATTCCAAAGGAGTTGCGATTAAGGACCGTGATGGAGATGGGGTTGCAGATGCTTATGATGTTTGTCCGGATGTGAAAGGAGTGTACTCCGCAAACGGTTGCCCTGACAGTGACAAAGACGGAGTTCCTGATGGGGAAGATACGTGTCCTCAAACTCCGGGATTAGTTTCGAATAACGGTTGTCCGGTTGTTGAAAAAGCTGTACAGGAAGTTATGGCGAAAGCACTTAAAGGAGTTCAGTTCGAAACGTCAAAAAGTACTTTGTTGAAATCTTCTCTTCCAATTTTGGATGAAGTAGTTCGTGTAATGAAACAAAATCCGGACTACCGATTGGATATCCTTGGACACACTGATAATGTAGGGGAAGAGAACCAAAACCTGGTGCTTTCCCAGGAGAGAGCTCAGGTGGTAGCAACTTACCTGATTTCAAAAGGTGTTGAGTCTGCGCGAATTCATGCAAAAGGGTTCGGTGAGTCTCAGCCAAAAACAACAAATGATACTCCGGAAGGTCAGGCAATCAACAGACGCGTTGAATTCAACGTGGTGTTTGATTAAAACAAGAAACTTCTATTGAGAACAGGAACTCCAAAAGGGTTCCTGTTTTTGTTTGTTTGATAAGAAGTGAATGGGATGATTCCTTAGGATATGAGTTTGTTTACAACTATTCGATCTATAGGGAAGGTCACAGATTCTTCTGTCAATTCCGAAAGTCTTACCCAGTGTGGTTTTTCCGCTCCCAAATGATTTGTGATTATATAATCGAACTCATCTGTGTCGGCTTTGATCAAATAATAGATGGAAATAACCTGGTCGTTTTCGGAAAATGCCGAAACCTGGAAAAAATCGGTGAGGTAAAACAACTCTTCGACTGCAATTTCCAGGTTGAACTCTTCGAGGAATTCGCGTTTCAGACAGTCCAAAGTTCCTTCTCCGAACTCCAGCCCGCCTCCGGGGAATTTCGTAAAACTGACTTCCTGGTGAGATTCATCAGAAAGCAGTACTTCGTTCCTTTCGTTGATACAAATGCCGTAAACACGAACGTTAAACCGCTTCATTTACTTTTCGAGTACGGAAAGAATGTCCGGTTTGAAGTACAATTCCGATTTCAATACTTTTCCGTCTTCCCGGTAGATCGGTTTTCCGTCAGCATCCAATTTGCTCATATTAGAACGCTGGATTTCAGCAAAAACTTCAGCAATTTTATCCTGGAGACCGTGTTTTAAGATTGTTCCGCACAAGATATACAGTTGGTCGCCCAAAGCATCTGCAATTTCTACAATGTCACCATTCTTTGCTGCTTCCAGGTATTCTTCATTCTCCTCTTTCATCAGGTTGTAGCGAAGTGTAATATCTGCCTCCGATAATTGTGCTGTCGGCTGATAATTATTCGGAATGTTGAATGCATCGTGAAAAGTTTCAACTGCTGAAAGGGTTTCTTTGAGTGTCATTTTTTGTGTTTTGGCAAATATAGTTCAAGGAAGGATCAAAAAGTTCAAATGTTCAAAAGTTCAATTTTTAATGACACTAATGTTTGATTTGAACCCATTGAACCTTTTTACTTTTTTGAACCTTCTAAGAAGGTCATCACCGGTCTGAAACCAACCGTCGGATTTGCTTCTGTGAACTTTTTAGTGCTTTGATTGCGGATGTCGAAGCCCGGAGAATTCCAGTCGCCACCCACGGCTAGATTGCCGTCTGAGATCATTTCTGAAACATTTCCGTTCAGGTTGTAAATTCCATACTCGTTTGGCCAGAACGAACGTACCGGTGCCGTTAAATCGGCGCAGTCTGATCCAGGGGCTAAGTAATCCATCGGAAAATTCTTTACCACCAATAATTTCCCGGTTGAGTCTCTTGAGATGGCACCGGCGCCAATTGAAAGAAAGTTACACTGGAATTTTCCATCTTCTTTGCGGATATAAGGTGAGTTCCAGGAATAAGGACGATTCAGACTGCTTCCGTTTGCTGCGCGAAGAAATTCCGCTCTTGTCGGTAATCGGAAGACAATGGATTCGTTCCCTGTGTTTTTCCGCCAAACCCGGGTCAGCCATTCACAATACTTTTCGGCTTGCAGTTTTGAAACATTGACTACAGGATATTGCCGGTATGCCGGGTGGTTGAAATAATATTGAACATACTTCGAAAGGGCAAAAGAAGATGTATTCCATTTCGTGGTATCCGGAAGTGCCTGTTTGTAATCTTCGGAGCGATTGTTTTGCTTTAGGTCGAATAAGTATTCCCGGTAGGAAAAATTACTCACCTCTTCCTTCATCATAAAAAATCCCTGGCAGCTTACAGAGTCATTGTCGATCAGTGTATATCCCGATGGAACATAAGCGTAACCTGATTTCAGGGCTTTTTTCATTCCTTCCAGGTTCAGGATGGTTTTTTTTGGTTTTGAAAAAGAAAAGAGGATTGCGATAGTGATCAATGAGATAGATGTCAGTGTTGTTTTCATACTTGCAGATTTGCTTCAATTAACGAAGAAATGAAAAGTTGGTTACAAAAAAAACTCCCACCACCAGGATGAGAGCTTTATCGTAAATTATCGGGAGTTTAATGAAACAACTTCGTAATATAGTAAATTCCGGCGGCTAACAAACCTGAAACCGGGATCGTTAAGATCCATGCCCAAAGTAAGTTAATCGTAACCCCCCAGCGAACGGCGCTCAAACGTTTTGTGGCACCGACTCCGATGATGGAACCTGTAATGGTGTGTGTGGTAGAAACCGGGATTCCTAAGTTGGAAACCGTAAATAAGGTCAAAGCTCCTGCAGTTTCGGCACAAACACCTTCCAATGGAGTTACTTTCGTGATTTTTGTTCCCATTGTCTTCACAATCTTCCAGCCGCCCATCATTGTTCCAAGACCAATCATTAAGTAGCAGGAGAAAGCGATCCAGCCGGGCATTGTTTCAGAGTTCACCTTGTCTTTGAGTTTGTGTCCATCCAGCAAGCTCCCTTCTTTATTCACGTACTCGTCAAAGATTTCGGCCTCGGTATATTCTTTATTCAGAGTTTTTCCTTTGAAAATAACCTCGTGGGTTTTCGCATCGTAAATGTCTTCTCCTTTGGTGTATATCAGAATGTGGTCTTCTTTTTCAATTTTCAGAGAGTCAATATCCCGTGTGTATTCCGGTTTGAATTTTGCCTTTCTGCCCTCAGCATCTTTGTACTCGATCTGGAATACTTCTGATATCTGGAACATTTTAGGAATATCTCCTACGATTTGTCCCTGGTCATTTCGCTGCGAGTTGGCAAATACCATCAATGCCGCACAAATAATACCCATTACTTTTTGTGAATCAGCTCCACCATGTCCCAAAGAGAACGCTGCGGAAGAAAGCAACTGCAATTTTTTGTACATGTTTGATTCTTTCAAAGCTGTCTGACGTTTTCCGTGAACCAATTGGTACCAGGTATAAGTAAGAATAAAGAGAATGATCATTCCCATTACGATCCACATCATAACCGGTTTTACATCCAGGTATTCTACCATATAATCCATAATAAAGTATGTAATGGTAGAAAGAACAAGGATAGCGATCATTTTTTTAGCGAAACTTCTGCTTACGGTGATCAAAGCAATGACGAAAGCAATGATTCCTCCAATAAAAGGTGCAAGGAAAATAAATAAAGTTACTTTGATGATTTCTGATGAAGCAATGACACCGAATCCTGCATGAGCAACTGCCGCACCGGCAAATCCACCGATCAATGTGTGGGAAGAGGAAGATGGAATTCCCAGCCACCAGGTCAATAAGTTCCAGATCATCGCAGCGATTAATCCTGAAAGGATCACATAGAGGTCAATAGCGCTGTTGTCTACTGTTTTTGCTACAGTATTCCCAACGCTCATATCGAATACCCAGAAAGCAACAACGTTGAAAACCGCTGCCCATACAACCGCCTGGAAAGGCGTCAGTACTTTGGTCGAAACAACCGTAGCAATCGAGTTTGCGGCATCATGGAATCCGTTTACCAAATCGAAAAGTAAGGCAAGGATAATGATGGCAATTAATAATGAAAACATATCTTATTGGTTTACCAATGAATATTAAGCGTATTTTACAACAATGGATTCGATGACATTTCCTGCATCTTCACACTTATCTGTTGCAACCTCCATGATTTGGTAGATCTCACGTTTTTTGATCAGGTCTTTTGCATCAATATCCGAATCAAACAACTTTTCAATACTTAGATCAAAAATATCATCCGCCTGGTTCTCAACATAATTAATCTTGATCACACACTCTACAATTTTTTGCGTGTTTTTCAGGTTTCTAAGTTCCTTTACGGCAGCGTTAACAGCTAAAACCGCATCGTGAATTGCATCAGCCATTTTCAGGATCCCGGAATCGTTCGGATCTACCTTGTAGAAGTTGATCTTTTTGGCAGAAGCATAAATGTAATCAGCGATATCATCCAGTGATGTAGCCAATGAGTGGATATCTTCACGGTCAAATGGAGTGATGAAATTTCTTCCTAATTCCACAAAGATCTTGTGTGTTAAATCGTCGTTTTGGTGTTCCAGATCTTCCATTTCTTTAATAATGGATGCTCTCTTGTTGTAATCAGATTCGTTGACACATAGTACCAATTTACCTGCGATTGCTTCCAGGTTTTGAGAAGCCTCTTCAAATAGAGAGTAAAACACTTTGTCTTTTGGTAAGAAAAACTTTAAAATTCCTGATGCCATTTGTTTAAACTTAATATTGATGGCGCAAATGTAATCCGACTTTGCGGAGGATGTTTCGCGGAATGCAAATGTTAACGAAATGGTAAAGTTGAAAGGCTTTAGTGTATTATACATTTCAGATTGTGCAAAGTATCAGTATTTGAGGTAATTAAGATGAATGCAATGTTAACTCAGTGTTAAGAAATGAATTTTTAATAGTGGAGAAAGGGAGATTAAATAGGTTTTTTTGACCTGTAAAGTTCCCTAAATCGGTGTCAATGTTACCTGAATGTTAAAAATGTTATCAAAAAATTAAACTAACATTTGGTTTGGGTTAATTCAGTGTGAAGCCATTAGTTTTGCAAAAAAATCTGGTGCCCCTTATGGCATTTCGGATTAGAAATAATTTTTGTAAACAAATAGGAACATGAAATATATCATACTTTTAGGCTCATTGCTAATAGGAACATCTCTGCTTTCCCAGAAAAAAATAGACCTGTCAATTTTGACAAAGCCCCAGAAAGGAATTGAATTTGTGGGAAAAGATTCATTGTTCTCCTTACGTCTTCAGTTCCGTATGCAGAACAGAGCGGCATTCCTTACGAGAAATGATGAAGATCTGTCAGCAGGGTCCTATGAGTTCCGGGTGCGAAGATTACGTCTTAAGATGGAAGGATTTGTTTACAGTCCGAAGTTAACCTACAAAGTCCAATTGGCATTTTCCCGCGGAGACATGGATTGGGACATGACACAGGAGTCGGAGGTAAATACGAGTGTGAATATTGTGCGTGATGCGGTGGTTTATTATGAACCCTTGAATGGCCTTAAATTTGGTTTCGGGCAGACAAAACTTCCCGGAAACAGACAACGTGTAGTTTCATCCGGAGATCAGCAGTTTGCAGATCGTTCCATTGTCAATGCAACTTTTACCGTCGACCGTGATTTTGGTTTTTTTGCATCCTATAAACGAAATTATTTTGCCGTGCTCGGGTCACTGACTTCAGGAGAAGGAAGGAACAGTAGTAATTCGAACAGTGGTTTAAGCTATACAGGAAGAGTGGAAGCTTTGCCATTCGGAGCATTTTCCGACAAGAACGATTACCAGGAAGGTGATCTGGCTCGTGAGCAAAAGCCCAAATTGTCTATCGGGGCTTCGTACAATTTCAATGATGATGCGGTTCGTTCCGGGGGGCAGTTGGGAAGAGATTTATTCCTGAAAACGGATATGACAACGATATCACTTGATTTATTGTTCAAATACAAAGGGTTTGCACTTTATAGTGAGTTTATGCAGCGCAATTGTTCCAACCCGATTACGTTCAGTCCTGATACAACCCAGATTCAGCCTGTGTATAGCGGATATGGTTTTTTACAGCAGATAAGTTACCTGTTTAAATCCAATTGGGAAGTGGCTTTGAGGTATGCGGAAGTTACTCCGTTCTCATCAGTCTATAACAATCCTGTTTTTACATCGGTAAACCTAAAGAAGAACCAGGAATTCCAATTGGGGGTTACTAAATATATTTATGGACACCGGGTAAAGGTCCAGGGGAATATCCTGTATCAATTAACGAATGATCTGAGAGCTAAAACGGATGCCGGGAAGTTCGGTGCCATTTTCCAGGTAGAATTAGGAATTTGATAAAACAGTAGGCATGCGATTAATCGCACGCCTATTGTTTTAATATTTACCCTTTGAATTTATATCCGATTCCTTTGACGGTCTGAATGTAATCGTCGCCAATCTTTTCCCTTAATTTCCGTACGTGAACATCGATGGTACGGTCGCCCACAATAATGTCGGTTCCCCAAACGCGTTCCAGGATCACATCCCTTTCAAAAACAACTTCAGGTCTGGAAGCCAAAAGTGCAAGCAATTCAAATTCCTTTTTAGGCAGATGAAGTGTTTCGCCGTTTTTGATAACCAGGTATTTTTCACGGTTTATAACCAGGTCAGGAGTTCCTGCGGGTTTTGCCTGAACGGCTTCTTTTCTTCTTAATAATGCATGGACTCTGCTGATAAGAACACGTGGTTTGATGGGCTTTGAAATATAATCATCAGCACCTGCGTCCAGGCCGGCAATCTGACTGTAATCTTCATTCCGGGCCGTTAGAAAACAGATGAGTACATTTTCTAATCCGGGAGTATTCCTGATTTGTTCACAGACCTCAATTCCATCCATTCCGGGCATCATGACATCCAAAATGACCAGGTCAGGCTTTTCTTCCTTACAAAGACTGATCCCTCTTTGCCCGTTTTCTGCAAGAAAAACTTTGAAACCTTCCTTCTTGAGGTTATATCCGAGGATTTCACGGATATCTTCTTCGTCATCAACTATTAAAATTTTATCCATTCTTAATGAGTTCCAGATCTATTCAAAGGTAAGAAAGTATTTTGAGTGGGTTGATTATTCGCCAATTATATTGCAAAAAACTAAAACGGGATAGTCAAAATAAGTCTTGTACAAGTTTTAAGGTTGTGAAATTGTTAAAAAATCCGTTCATCAATCATTTCATCCATTCAACATGAAAAAGCACATTTTTTTACAGCAAAAAAAACGTCTTTCTTGGAATCTTAAAAAGGCAATGTACCCGGGTAACAATTATTTCATCGGGCGCATTTGTTGATTAATCGGTTCAATTTAAGATTTAATTGACTGATTGGTGAATTATTTAACGGAAGGACAATACATCCGTTTCAAGCATTCTTTAAATCCTTTATTTGTCCTTTTTTGTAAGTCTCTGGGAAAAGTGAAAAAGCAATGAGATTATGGCTTATCTTTGCACTAGTAGTAGTAGGTTAGGTTGATTAGTGTGATAAGAGCTTAGGACGCCCGTCCTGAGCTCTTATCTTTTTAAGACGATTCCATCTGTATAATTTCCCGGGATCATTTTTCCGAAACGTTTTCTTAGTATATTCACGGAAATAATCATCTTAGAATGAAATCAAAGGCTAAAATATTATTGGTTGAGGATGATACCAATCTTGGGTTTGTTATTTCGGACCAGTTAAAATCGGAAGGGTATCAGGTGTCGTTGTGTACAAACGGTATGGATGGCCACATGCGCTTCTCGGAAGATGAATTCCACATGTGTATTTTTGATGTGATGATGCCGAAAAAAGACGGTTTCACACTTGCACGCGAAATCCGGACAATGAACCAGGATATTCCTATTCTGTTCCTCACGGCAAAAGCAATGACAGAAGATAAAATTGCGGGTTTCAATGCCGGAGGAGATGATTATCTGACCAAACCTTTTTCTTTTGATGAGCTTTCTGTTCGCGTAAAAGCATTGTTGAAGCGGGTAAATATACAAGACGAACCGGAACAAAAAATTGTTCACATCGGGACCTATGTCTTCGATACGGAGAATTTCACTTTGAAACATCCTGAATTTGAAAAGACGCTTACTAAAAAAGAAGCAATGGTGTTGAAAATTCTCTGCAAATTCAAAAATGCTGTTGTGCCCAGGGAAAATATCCTGACAGCTGTTTGGGGTCAGGATGATTACTTTGCAGGTAGAAGTATGGATGTTTTCATAACGAAACTTAGAAAGTACTTTTCGATGGATCCTAAGATCGCTATTTCCAACATTCATGGAATTGGTTTCAAATTGGAAGTTCTGCCTGAATGAGATACATTTTACATATTGAAACTGCAACAAAGGTTTGCTCGGTTAGCTTATCTTTAGAGGGAGAATTGGTCCAAATCCGGGAATTCAAAGACGAAGGATACTCACACGGAGAACAATTAACAATCCTTATTCAAAATGTCTTGGAGCTGCAGGGAATTAACGCTGAAAGCTTATCCGCTGTTTCCGTTTCTGCCGGACCAGGTTCATACACCGGACTCCGGATTGGAGTTTCAACAGCAAAAGGGTTGTGCTATGCGCTGAATATTCCCCTGATCTCGATCGATACACTTGAGTCGATGGCAGAAGTAGCCAGGGTAGCATACCCGGATTCCAATCTGTGTCCGATGATAGATGCGCGAAGAATGGAAGTTTTTTCACTGATCACGAACTTTGAGGAAGATATTCTAAAACCGGTAAGCGCAGATGTTCTGGATGAGAATTCCTATGCGGAGTTTGAACCCTTTGTTTGTTTCGGGGATGGAGCCAAAAAGATGCAAGAGCTTTGGAGTGAACGGAATATCCTCTTCGATTTGGAACTCGACCCCTCTGCAAAAGGACAGATCCACGCGGCTTACCAAAAGTTCCTGAAACAGGAGTTTGAAGATGTCGCTTACTTTGAACCGGCCTATTTGAAGGAGTTTTATCAGGCACCTTCTAAGAAATGATCTATTATCAATGACTGGAATTATCAAGAGGGAATCCCTTGATAATTGAAAACTTCCTAATTGATACTTATTTCTGCGCTCTGCGCTTCTTAATATTCGGCAGAAAGATGGTCACCATCCCGATCAAAGGCAGGTAGGAACACAAGTGGTATACATACGTTACGCTCGTTTTGTCGATAATCCCCCCAAGGATTGCAGATCCCAATCCTCCCATACCAAAGGCAAATCCGTAAAACAAACCGGATACCATCCCGATTCTTCCAGGCAGCAATTCCTGTGCATAAACCAATATAGAGGAGAAAGCAGAAGCTAAAATTGCCCCGGCGCATACAATGCACACACTCGTCCAGAGAAGGCTGTCGATATAAGGTAAGGCCAATGAGAATGGAGCTGCTCCCAGTATGGAGAACCAAATGATCTTTTTCCGTCCGAATTTATCACCCAATGGTCCGCCAAACAAGGTTCCCAATGTGAAAGCAAGCAAATACAGGAATAAATGCATCTGGCTGGCAGTTTCGGATAAACCGAATTTTTCTTCCAAGTAGAACACGTAATAGTTTGAAATACTTGCAGTAAAGAAATACTTCGAGAAAATCAGTACCAATAGAATGATGATGGAGAGAACAATCCGCGTCTGGGACAAACCTAGCGGTTCTTCGTTGTAGGCATTTTTCTTGAAGGAACTATGACCCAAATAACCTTTGTACCAATTGCTGACTTTGAGCAAAATAAAACCTCCCAGGATAGCAAAAAGAGCAAAGAAAGCGATCGTATATTGTCCAAACGGAATAGCAATAAAAGCAATTAATAACGGACCAACGGCACTTCCTCCGTTTCCTCCCAATTGGAAAATAGACTGTGCAAATCCTCTTCTTCCTCCGGATGCATAATAGGCAACACGGGAAGCTTCCGGGTGGAAAATCGAAGATCCCATCCCGATCAGACAAGCTGCTAAAAGAATCGCTACAAAATTGGAAGCGAAAGAAAGTGTGACCAACCCTGAAAAAGCGAACAACATTCCGACAGTAAATGAGTAAGGTTGCGGTTTTTTATCCGTAAATGTACCTACAACCGGTTGTAAAAGGGATGAGGTGATTTGAAATGCAAAAGTGATGAATCCGATTTGTGTATAGCTCAGGTTGTAAGCATCTTTTAAAATCGGGTAGGAAGCAGGCAGCACAGCCTGCATCAAATCGTTCAGAAAATGCCCGCAACAAACAGCGAATAAAATGGGATAAACTGTTTTTTTAGCATCAAATGCTATCGCCTCTGCTTTCATGCCTGCAAATTTAAAGCTTCCTTCGTTAAGGAGTTGTTAACTCAGCAGGTTTTCAAGAAATTCTTTTTCCTTCTGTTCTGACAGGGCTTTCAAATAAGCAGATCCTATAATAACACCATCCGCATGACTGAATGCTTCTCGTTTTTGGGCAGCATTGGAAATACCGAAGCCCAGGAACAGGGGGACTTCACCACACAGGGACTTTATCTCGGAATAACGGGCCGAATTAACGGATAATGAATAAGAGGAGCCCGTTATTTTGTTTTGTCCTGCCAAATAGATAAACGAACGGGAACTTGCACGTGCTATTTGAGTGATCCTGGAATCAGGTGTTGCGGGTGTGATTAAGTAAATGAGCGGAACGTCGTAGGAGCGAAAGTAATCCTGGTATTTTTGCTGGACCAGTTCGAAGGAAAGATCAGGTATGATCAATCCGGAAATTCCGATGGACTTACATTTCTCCAGGAAAGCACTTAATCCGAATTGAAGGATCGGATTCAAATATCCCATCAGAACGAGTGGGATTTTGATCTGCTCTTTGATTCCCGAAAGCTGTTCGAACAGCAGTTCTAAGTTCATTCCGTTTTTCAATGCGGTAGAACTGATTTCCTGGATAACCGGCCCGTCTGCCATCGGATCTGAAAAGGGAATCCCGATTTCCAAAAAGTCAATTCCCTGGTCCCGGAGGAACCGGATTTGTTCGGGAAGGCTCGTTTTGTAAGGATAACCTGCAGTTACAAAGATGCTGACTGATTTTTCCGTTTTTTTGAATGGGTTCATATATTTTGAAATACTTGTTGATAAGTTGCTATGTCTTTGTCTCCTCTTCCTGAAAGATTGATGACAATAATTTCGTTTTTGTGGATAGAGAGTTTTTCCAGGGCAGCCAAAGCATGAGCACTTTCCAGGGCAGGAATAATTCCTTCCAGGCGGCTGCACTCGAAAGCGGCGTTTAAGGCTTCTGTATCAGTAACCGAAACCGGTTTGGTACGCCCGAAGGAAATGGTGTAAGCGTGCAAAGGACCGATTCCCGGATAATCCAGTCCGGCTGAAATACTGTGGGGCTCCGTAACCTGACCGAAATGGTCCTGCATCAATAAGGTTAAACTTCCATGTAGTACACCGGGAGTGCCAAGTACGGAAGTTGCAGCACTTTTACCGGACTTGAGCCCTTCACCGGCTGCTTCGACAGCGATCAATTCCACCTTTTCGTGCGAGTAAAAATGGAAAAAGGCTCCCGCAGCATTACTTCCGCCGCCCACGCAAGCGATTATTTTATGGGGAAGTTCAGGGGTTAATTCCTGCAATTGCTTAAGGATTTCTTCTGAAATCACGGATTGGAAATAAGCCACCATTTGCGGATAGGGATGCGGTCCGACTACCGAACCAATCAAATAATAAGAATCCGGAAAATTGATCCAGTGGCGAATTGCCTCGTTAGTGGCGTCCTTCAGTGTTTTACTTCCACAGGTGGCGGGTCTTACTTCTGCTCCCAGCATCTGCATCCGTTGTACATTCGGTGCTTGGCGCTCCATATCTTTTCCCCCCATGTAAACGATGCATTTTAAGCCCATTAACGCGCAAACGGTTGCAGTGGCCACTCCATGCTGACCGGCTCCGGTTTCTGCAATGATTTCGATCTTGCCCATGTGTTTTGCCAGTAAAATCTGACCTATTGTGTTATTGATCTTATGTGCACCAGTGTGGCACAGATCTTCGCGTTTGAAGTAGATTCTCGCGCCGTATTTCAGGGAGTAGTTTTTCGCAAAATATAAGGGAGTCGGTCTTCCGACATAATGCTTTAACAGGTCGAGGTATTCTTCTTTGAATGCTTCGGAGGAGCAGTACGTGTGAAAGGAAGCAGTCAGCTCTTCCAGGGCGGGACGAAGTAATTCGGGAATGTAAGCACCACCGAATTCTCCGTAGAATCCGAGTTCATCTGGTCGTAGGTATTCAGCAATTTTCATTGTTTCAGTTGTTTAATAAAAGTTTCAATTAATGGGAGGTCCTTTTGTTTTGGAGCAATTTCAAAGCGGCTGTTAATATCAATGCCGATGAATTTCGGATGATTTAACTGCTTTATCCGGCTCACATGCTGTATGGAAATTCCGCCGCTTAAGAAAAAAGGTGTTTCTCCCCTGTAAGCATTTAGAAGTTCCCAATCAAAGGATTTTCCACTTCCACCGAATATGGTGGTTTTGGTATCAAATAAAAAAGCATCCACAACCCCTTCATAAGCCTTGCATTGGCGAAAGTCTGACGCATTCCGGATTCCAAAGGCTTTCCACTTAGTAATTTTAAGCTGCATTTCCCGGATTTCACGTGCAGATTCTGTTCCGTGAAATTGAATGACATCAAGTGCTTCCTCTTTTATTTTTTCCAGGATAAATGCCTTATCTGCGTTGACAAAAACCCCCACTTTCTTTTTGGTAATTGAAGGTGTGTGCACAACAAACCTGGAGGAATCCGGATAAAAGATGAAACCATAGTAGTCTGCTTCTTCCAAATCGAACAAACCTTTATAAAACGGATCGGGTCCGCAGCCGCAAATTTTCAGTTTCATAAAACCAGTGATTGAGTGTGAAGTCCGGTATTGAATGTTCCGTTCAACAAACTTTCACCGATTAATGCTCCGTTGTAGCCCCGGTCTTTCAGAGCTACCAGCTGACCTGTGTTTGAAATTCCGGAAGCAGAGATTTTCACTATGTTTTCCGGAAGGTAGGCTGCCAGGTTGAATGAATTTTCAAGGTTGGTTTCCTGGGTTTTCAAGTTGCGATTGTTCACCAAAAGGAAATCGACTTCGTCATTGATCTTATGTAATTCTTCAAACGAATGGATTTCGAAGAGTACTTCCAGTTCCAGGCTTTTGGCAACGATGGTCAGATGATGCGCCTGTTCTTTTTCCAGTACTGAAGCGATTAACAAAATGGAATCGGCACCAGCGGCTTTACTTTCGAAAAGTTGGTATTCGTCCAGGATGAATTCTTTACGCAAAAGCGGTAAATCCGTTTTTGAACGGATATTTTTGAGATCTTCGATCGAACCACCAAAATAAGTATGGTCTGTCAGTACAGATATTCCCGCAGCGCCCTTTTTTTCGTAGGCCTCAACTTGTGATGCGGGATCAAGTCCGGAAACAATAACGCCGGCGCTTGGTGATTTCCGCTTGATTTCCGCAATGACTCCAAAATGATTTTGAAGCGCATTCCTGAGGGATACGACTGATCTGTTGAAAAGAGGCGTTGCAATACACTCCGAGAGGGGCATTTTTTGTTTCAGTTTGCTAATTTCAACCAATTTGGTCGAAACAATTTCGTCTAAGATCGTTCTCATAAACAGACTTTTTTAAAAGTGTAAAACGGTTTTCCGCTTTGGATTTGCTCGTAAGCTTTCATAAATGCATCTTCAAAACTGAGTTCAGGTTCAAAAGTTTGTAAAGCCAAAGCCGTGTTTCCTGCCAGTACGGTATTTTGGGATTTACTGCCCTGCCCCCTTAAAAGCTGCATGAAAATGCCGGCGGATTCTGCTACCGAATTTCCTCCTGAAAGTTCTTCGGGGTTAATTTGAAGTTTATTAGGCGCCTCTCTGATCAATTGATCTCCGTTTGCTTTTAAAATGCGTGTTTCTCCGATGAAAGTCAGTTCGTCATAACCCGAAAGCCCATGTAAAACGGTAAAATTCATACGCTTCTGTCTTAAAATATGTTGGTATTTCCTGGCTAATTCCAGAGAATATGTTCCCGTTAACTGATGAGTGGAGGGATGTGGATTTACCAGTGGACCAAGGCCATTGAAAAGCGTTACAATGCCCATTGATTTCCGCAGGGGAGCAACATGAAGCAATGCCGGATGAAAAAGCGGGGCATGAAGAAAACAGATGTTATTTTTATCCAGCTGATCCTGTAATATACGCTGATCCGCTGAGAATTGGTAACCCAGGTATTCAAGGATTGTGGAAGATCCGCAGAAGGAACTTACACCGTAATTGCCATGCTTCACCACTTTGTACCCCATGGAGGCCAGTACGAAAGATGTCAGTGTGGAAATGTTGAAGGTGTTTTTTTCGTCACCACCTGTGCCACAACAGTCAATGCTTTGTTCGACCCGCAGATTTAACGGCTTTGCCAGTTCAATTAAGGCATCCTGAAAACCTTCCAGCTCACAGAGCTGCAATCCGCGTATTTGAAGCGCAGTAATAACCGCAACTACCATGTGGTCGGAAAGTTCATTTCTCCCGATGCTGATCATGCAGCTTCGTGCTTCCTCCCGGCTTAAGATCCCGTTGGAGATTAATTTTTGAAGGTAATTCATGAGCAAGTATTTAACCAGTTTTGGATTATTTTTCGGCCCAGCGGAGTAAGAATGGATTCCGGATGGAATTGGACTCCGGCAGTTGCATGTGTTTTATGTTGAATGGCCATTACTATCGAATCTTCAGTCAGTGCGGTAATTTCCAGCTCACTGTCAGGAGAGATTCGTGTATGCCAGCTGTGGTATCTTCCTGCTTCCAATTCATGGGGAAGGTCCCGAAAAAGTGGCGACTCCTTTACAACTTTAATAGGAGAAGACTTTCCATGAATAGGTTCCGGACAGCGCTCCAATGAATCTCCGAAATGCTGGGCAATGGCCTGATGGCCTAAACAAACACCTAAAATTGGTTTTCTTCCATGGAACCGGTTGATAATTTCTAACAAATCACCTGCTTCCGAGGGAATCCCCGGTCCGGGCGAAAGTAGGATACCATTGGCTTCTTCCAATAGTTTGAAATCGACCTGGTTATTCCGTTGCACACATATTTCGTGCTGTTCTTCTTTGATGTACCGGATGAGGTTAAAAACAAACGAATCAAAGTTGTCGATGACTGCAATTTTCATGATAAATTCTGTTTTGATGCATGGTGGACCGCTTTTCTGATCGCGCCCAGTTTGTTATTTATTTCTGCCAGTTCGTTTTCGGGGATCGAATCCAAAACAATTCCGGCACCTGCCTGGTAACGTAAAATATTGTCCTTGCTCAAAGCACTTCGAATGATGATCGCCAGGTTCATGTCCCCGTTTGTATGAATGAATCCAACCGCCCCTCCGTAAAAACCACGTTCGTTTTTTTCGTAGTGATGAAGCAGTTCCAGTGCTTTTGGTTTGGGAGTCCCTGAAAGTGTTCCGGCCGGAAATGTTCCGTTGATTAATGACAGGGGATTTTCTTTCGTATACGCACTTACTTTTGAGACCAGATGGATAACATGGGAGAAATGTTGTATCTCTTTGAATGATTTGATTTTGACAGAACTGCCGAATTTGCTCAGATCATTTCTTGCCAGATCAACCAGCATTGTATGTTCGGCATTTTCTTTTTCATCATGGATTAATTGTTGCACGAGACGGAGATCTAACTCCGGATCCCCCGTTTTTCGGACAGTTCCAGCAATGGGATGGATTTCGGCAGTTCCTTGCTTTAATTGAATTTGTGTTTCCGGAGAAGAGCCCAGCAAACGGTATGATTCCATATCCAGGTAAAAGAGATAAGGAGAAGGATTGAATCTTCTCAGATACCTGTATACCTGGAAATCATCCCCGAAAAAAGCCTGCTCAAAAGGTCTGGATACAACCAGCTGAAAAACATCCCCGCGATAAATATGTGCCTTGGCCTGTTGAACCATGTTTAAGAATTCTTCTTCGGGAACAAGCGGTTTTTCATCGGTTACAAGTTCAAATGGTAAATCCGTAGATTTAGTTAGCCGTAAGAGGGCGAGGAATTCATTATTACTTTTCAGGTTTGGGTTAAAACTGTTGGACAGGATTCTTCCCTGGTCGTTAAAATGATCGATAATCAGCAGGTATTCAAAAAGTGTAAACCGGGCCAGAGGAAGTTGTAGGGAAGAGTCTGCCGTTTTTATCTGCTCTTCAAAATGTGCGAACTCAAAGCTGAAATAGCTGAGAAATCCGTTGTGCTCAAAATCGTTTTTGAAGCAGTATTGATCGAGAAGTTCCTGAATTTCCGAAGTGACTTTTTGCGTAGAATGGATGGGGATTGATCGCATGGAATCTTGTTCCCGGATTTGTATCCCTGTTCTAAAAACCTGGATATCAATGAGCGGGTTCAAACCGATAAAGGATTTGCCAGAGGTGCGGTTGCTGTAATCATTGCTTTCCAGTAAGCACGGACTCCTGAAACGGTCTCTGAAGGACAAGTAAAGTCCAATTGGAGTGAAGTTGTCAGCGTTAAAGCAGTATTCCTGGGTGAAAATATTCATAAATGGGATTTTTGGGAATAAAAAAACGGCTTGCCAAAGTGACAAGCCGTTCAAAAAAATAGGTATAATGAATTATGCGTCGGTCACTTTTTGAGTAAACCCGCACCACCAAAATTTCATTGTCTGTTGAAAATTCATAGGACAAAGATAGGTGGAGAAATGAGAATTGCAAGAAAAAGTGTGAAATATTTTTTTATTAACCCATTTCCAGTTAAATAAATAACATTACATTTGGGTCTGACATATGAAAAACACGTCACATACACGAATTATTTTTTGGTGCGTCGAAATCTGAACGAGTTCGAAGCTCAACTGCAATAGTTGTTAATCCCGCTTCGTTTGGAGCGGGATTTTTGTTTGAATATGGATTAAAAAAAGTAATTTGGTTCTATCATGAACAGCATCATTCAAAAAGGAGGAAAAAGGCCGATTATCATTGCCGGACCATGTAGTGCGGAAACCGAAGAACAAATGATGGAAACGGCCTTACAGATCAAAGAGTTTTGCGATATCGATATTTTGAGAGCGGGGATCTGGAAACCACGTACACGCCCGGATTCGTTTGAAGGAGTCGGGGAGATAGGCCTGAGCTGGTTGGTAAATGCCGGGAAAGAATTGGGAGTTCCGGTTACAACGGAAGTGGCCAATACCAAACACGTGGAACAGGCATTGAAAGCGGGAGTAAATATCCTGTGGATAGGTGCGCGAACGACCGTAAATCCTTTCGCAGTGCAGGAAATTGCTGATGCGTTGAAAGGAGTGAAAATTCCCGTTTTGGTAAAGAATCCGGTGAACCCCGACCTTGAATTATGGATTGGGGCATTTGAACGTTTGGAAAAAGCAGGAATAATAGAATTGGGAGCAATTCATCGCGGATTTTCTGTTTATAAGCACGCTAAATACCGGAATGTGCCTAATTGGGAAATCCCCATTGCGTTGCACGAACGCCTTCCGGATCTTCCGATTATCAATGACCCGAGCCATATTACCGGTAACCGGAATTTACTCCTGGAGGTTTCTCAAAAAGCAATGGATTTGAATTTTGACGGACTGATCATCGAAACAC
The DNA here is from genome assembly GCA_966248825.1 of uncultured Fluviicola sp. Classification (GTDB taxonomy): domain Bacteria; phylum Bacteroidota; class Bacteroidia; order Flavobacteriales_D; family Crocinitomicaceae; genus Fluviicola. The sequence goes on along the minus strand of CBINBC010000028.1, from coordinate 7,542 downwards.
ACCGGAATCCGGATGCTGCCTGGTCGGATGCTGCCCAACAGTTAACACCTCAAAATTTGGGAGTTTTATTGGATTCTTTGGTTCTTCGATCCCAAAACTCCGAAAAACTCGATAGTGAGCATATTTCAGTGATCCGTGAAAAGATAGGAGATTTGGACGACCGCCTGTTTGATATCCTGACAGCCAGGATGCAGTTGAGCGAGGAGCTTGGGATTTTCAAAAAGGAACACAATATCACTATTTTACAACCGGAACATTGGAAGAAACTCATTTCTGCCAGGTTGAACAGGGCGGATGAATATAAATTGAGCGATCGTTTTGTACGCCAGGTGATGGATGCCATTCACCAGGAATCTATTCGTCACCAGGTTCGGGTGATGAACAACTCGTCCGATAAAGAAGAACAATGAAGCAGGTAATTCATCCCGGACTGATTTCAGGAACCATTGCAATTCCGGCATCAAAAAGTGATGCGCAGCGGGCAATTCTCTGCGCGGCACTGGCCGAAGGAACATCCCGTCTAACCGGAATTGGCAAAAGTGACGATGAACTGGCGATGCTGCAGGCTGTTCGGCAAATGGGAGCGGTTGTACAGAGCGAGAATGAGAATGAGAATGAGAATGAAGATTCTTTTTCAACTACTCACACCGTTTCTATAACAGGAATTAAAAATCTTCCGGAGAATCTGGAATTATCAGCCGGTGAATCCGGATTGGGACTGCGTTTATTGACCTGCGTTTCTGCTGCATTTGATCAAAAAGTGCGGCTTACCGGAAGAGGAAGCCTGTTATCCCGACCAATGAATTTCTTTGATGAGGTATTGCCTCAATTCGGAGCTGAAGTTTCAACTAATAATGGTAAGCTTCCCATTGAAGTAAAAGGACCGCTCAAAGGAAGAGACACAGAAGTTGACGGTTCATTGAGCTCTCAATTTATTTCGGGTTTGCTCCTGGCACTTCCGAAAAGTGAGACGTCAAGTACTTTACAGGTTGTTGATATGAAATCGGGACCTTACATCCAAATGACGATCCATACATTGAGGCAATTCGGGATTACCATTGAAAACGAAGCAAATGTCTTCCGTATTACCGGAAATCAGAGTTACCGGGCAGCTGATTATTCCATTGAATCGGATTGGAGTTCTGCAAGTTACTGGCTGGTAGCTGCGGCGATCGGTCACCCACTTGTTATATCAGGACTAAATATGCGCAGTTTGCAGGCTGATAAAGAGTTACTAAAGGCTTTGATGAGTGCGGGATGCAGGCTGTCGATAGGTGAAGATGTAATCCGGGTTGATGGTTCGAATCTTGAAGCCTTTGAATTTGATGCTTCAGATTGTCCGGACTTGTTTCCGGCACTGGTTGTTTTGGCATCCAAATGTAATGGAATAACAAGGATTCACGGGGCAAAACGACTGATCCATAAAGAAAGTGATCGGGGAATAGCATTGCAGAGTGAGTTTGGAAAGATGGGATTGCGGATTGAGCTGGAGGACGATTTAATGCTGATACACGGAACAGGGAAATTGCATGGAGCAGAAGTTGATTCACATCACGATCACCGGATTGCGATGTGTCTCGGTATCGCCGGAACCATTGCAACAGGGGACACAATCCTAACGAATGCAGACTCAGTGTCAAAGAGTTACCCTGATTTCTGGAAGTGTTTCAATCGTTTGTAATCAGATTTAGCCGTTTAGATTTAAAATTAACCACTTATCACATATTCATGCGATTTAATCAAGACGCCTTGAATATTAACATTTCCTTTTCTAAATTCGTAAGGCTGAAACACTAATAGTCACATCTACAACTTACTACTAATAAGTTCCAAGATTTTATTTAAGTAACAGCATATTTATTGCCACTCTTCTGTGTTTGACAAAATATCATTACGCCGCAAGGTTTTTGGTTTCTACAAGTGTCAATGACAGGTTAGTGTGTAATAGTAATTTTTCTTCATAATCAGGTAAAAGCATCCGTCAGATGACGGATGCTTTTGAAGTTTTATAAGGTCCTGTAAATTACTCCAGGTATACAGGTTGGTTTTTCCCATAATCCACCTGGTAATCAAATTTAAATTGTTTCGTTTCACCTTTATTTGTCGTGAATTTCCAGGTCAGAATTCCTGTTTTTTCGTCTAAAACAGCACCCTCGTAGGAGCCTTGTTTCACTTTGATGTCCTCATTGACAGAAATCGGGAAATGATCCTTAACAATCATTGGAATGGCTGCTCCGCCGTTGTTCCGGATGGTGAAATCCCAGGTTACTTCGTATTTGTAGCGGTTTCCAAGAAGACGTGTTTTACTCATTTCTTCACTGCGTTTACGGGAAACCACCATTTTCTTATCCTTTCCTAAGGAGAAGCTCAATGTATCTTTAGAGGAGTTTACATCAATGTAGCTTTTTCCAATGTATGTTCCGTCGAAATAAAGGTTTGATTCGCCATTCAGCAAGTTCAGTTTTTCCCAGCCGGAAATCTGTGCTACCAAATAAACCGATTCATCCAATTTAGGAACAGCATGGTATTCGTAATCTGCTTTCATTTGATAGGTTGCAATGGCTACTCTATGTTCTGCATCATCGGAAGGAACGGAGAACGGCGTTTCGATCTGGAATTCCATGCGCAGGTCTTTTTCAACTTGTTCGGCAATAGAAACAGTATAGGCTCCGGTGGTGTTTGCATTGTAATCAAATCCGAATTCGGCTTTATCAGCATCTCTTTTCCCTTTGGAACGGGTTTTGCGCTCTGCAGAAACTCCGGCAACTAACTCTACTTCACTCAGTTCATCAGCGTACATATTACTTAAAACGGGTGCTGTCGAGTAAGTCAGGGTTTGTCCGTTTACAGTTCTTAGTTCTTCCATAGCAACTGCTTCCGGATACAACTGTGTTTTAATGTAAGGCGCGTTGATGTTGACATATTGTGAATTGTATCCTAAATACGAAATCGTATAACTTCTTTCGCCTCTGGGAACCGAGAAGGAGAAATGCCCGGTTGCATCCGTTGTGAAACTGTTCAGCGGATTGTTATTCATGGAAATCTTTGCAAAAGCCAAAGGTTCTCCGGTCGTTGCATCGGTGACTTCTCCGTGGATGGTTTCTCCGTCGAAGTTGTATTCCGGGATGTAACGGTCAATAACCTGTTTTCTGGGAGCCGGAGTATAGTAATTCACATACCACGGATCAATTTTTGGTTCCTGGGTATTGTCGTAGGGATCGTTTGTAGAAAGAATCAGTTTTACGTTTTTCCAGTCGATTCCGGTGTTTTGAGTTACCAAACCTTTTGCTTCCAAAAGAACCGGAGCGCCAACTCCGTTACTTCTCATATCGTAATAAGGTTTCCAGGATGCTTTGTGTGTAATGTAGGTAAAATCGAAATCAATGTTTCCTGTTTTTTCCACATCCAGTTCTACTTCTATTTCCGTGTAATTCACCACGGGCAATCCTTTTCGGGTGTTGATTTCCTGCTCGATCGTATTGATCTTACGCACTACTGCTTCGATTTCGGAATCAAGCTGTGATTTCCGCGTATTGATCTCGGACAATTTTGCATGGAAGAAAGTGGAAGCTTCTTTCAGCTCTGCTATTTTCATAGCCTGCTGCTGACTGCTCAAACTGTTGTTTTTCAGAAGAAGTTGTTCGTCCAATAACAATACTTTGTATTCATCGCGTAAACTGCGTTCTTGTTTCTCCAATGCCTTTTTACGGTCATTCTTTTCCTTTAATTCTGTTTCCGCAATGGTTTTGTCGTCAAAATTCTTGCGCGTTCGAACACTCAGGATTGTCGCTCCCTGTGAGCATTTCAACTGAATAGAACTCGGATCCAGATAGTCTGTCAGTTTTTGGAAGATAACAAGTTGTTTTCCGGAACTCAGGTTCAATTCTTTGGAATGTTCAACCTGTGCCCCTTCTTTAAACACAGTTACTTTCTGAATGGAAGCATGCGCCATCGCTGAAGCTACAGGCGGCATGCGATCCGATTTGGTTTCTTTCTGACTCCATCCGCAAACGGGCAGGATTAGTAAGATCGGTATTAATTTTTTCATAGTTAGCTGTAAAAAAAAACGTACCCAATAAGGTACGTTTATGTGTTCAATTCGTTCAATGGGTGATTAAAGTTTTACCGGCAATACCAATTTGCTTAAGTCAATTTCGTAAATATCGATACTACTTTTCTTGTCATTTACAGTTAGTCCGCTTAGATATGCTTTTCCCAGTTCTTTGTAGATCACGAAATGTGTGTCATCGTTTACAGAATTTACCAAAGGTCCCAGGTTCTTCGCCTTTGTCCAGCCGGAGCCTGTGTTTTCGGAAACAAATACATCCAATCCGCCCATTCCGATATGACCTTCGGAACTGAAGAATAAGAATCTTCCGTCCGGAGAAATATAGGGGGTTGTTTCACGCATGGTAGTATTTACACTGTCACTCAGTATTTTTGCTTCACCCCACGTTTTTCCTGTACGTTGAACCACGTAAATATCCGTAGAACGCTTATCTCCCTTTCTGTCGGAAGTAAAATACATCGTATTTCCATCGGCAGTAAGCGTTGCTGAACCTTCAAAGAAACTCGTATTGATGGATTTGTTCGAAATGACTTTCGGCACATTCCACTTTCCTTTTTTGGTAAACTCTACTTCGGCGATATCGGATGATCCGGTCACTTTTTTAGCATTTGTAGCAGTATTGTTTATAGTTACTATTGCATGCAGGCCATCTTTGGACAGCCATGCCATGGATTCAAATCCGGGACCATTGATGCGTTCTACGTTGTTGTTAACGCTGTCGTATTTCAGCATTTTTTCGTTCCAGATACCGGTGTAAACATCTTCGAAATATTCCTGGTCGTCCGGGTTCATCATTCCTCCGGTTGTATTTGCTCTTCTGGAAGTGAAATAAATGCGTTTTCCGTCGGCAGTGAAAACAGGAGCGTAATCATTGTATCCTGAATTAACATCCCCCATTAAAGGTGCTCTTAAGTTCTCAGTTCCTTTGTTCGCTTTGGCAAATTGTACGGAAGCCAGTTTGTTCTCGGTGTTGAGTTCTTTGATACGTGCTTTGGAAAGCAGTTTCATGGCTGTTTGGAAATAATTTTCCGCGTCGTCCAATTCATTCATATTGTGACAAGCTGTTCCCAGGATGTCGTAAACTTCGGCGTCCACATCGTCCGGTCCTTTCGCAATAGCATCCAAACCGTATTGTTTGGCATACCCGAAATTTTTAAGCCTATAGTGACAGAAAGCGATCCAGAAAGAAGCTTTCCAGGTATTCGGATCTTTAATGGCGGCTTCACGGAATACCAACAGGGCTTCACGGATCTTATTTTCCGCAACCAGTTGTTTTCCCTGGTCAATCTTGATCAAAGCAGCAGACTTGTCAATAATTCCGGTTACACTATCCTTCGAAATGGAGGTGAAAGCGAACGATTTGGTTGCGCAGAGTAGTAATAATAAAGTTCCGAATAGGATTTTCATATGTTGTTGTTGTATAATTCGAAGACAAAATAAGATAAAAAATTCAAAATGATGAATTCAAAATGCAAAAGTAGACTTTAAGCATTTCTGTTTTGGATTTTGCATTTTTAATTTCGGATTAACCCATCGTGTTTTCTGCAACTTCGTCCTTCCGGTGTGTTTTAAGGTCGAGCAGGTCGTGCATGGCAATAGTTGCCGCAACAATAGCCCAGATTGGTGCAAAAGAAGCGCAAAACCAAAGCATCAGATTGGTGGCGAAAGTAAGCAGGAATTGTCCGGGATCAGCACTGAAACCCGACCAGTCGAAAAGCGTATTCAAATCAATGAAATTCCAGATCAAAATGGAATACACCGACCCGATAGAAAGCGCTATTCCCCGATTTTCTCTGGCCAATTGCGTGCTTTCCTGTACATTCATCTGCAAACGCTCGTGAATATAATCCATGAATGAAAAACCGTAGTAATAGAAACTGATAAAGAATAGAACGTGTCTCAAGGGACTAATGCTGAAATCACCCCAGCCGATGAGCCCTACCAGGAAAATAACGGTGAAAAAAAATACTTCCCACATGATATTGCGGACTCCGATCTTCAATCCGCGCTTGATATCGTTGACCAGTTGATTAAAATTGAACCGGTACCGGTTCCCGGTAAGGATGAATTCCACTTTTTGAGAAATCTTGGAAAATAAGGGGGCTAAAAGAATGACGACCAGGTATTTGGCGAAACGCATCAGGGTAGTAGCCACCAGGATCTCAAAAAGCAATTTGATCAGGTACCAGATAATACCGTTCATGCTGGTAGCTGTTGCTTTCGGTTCGTGAAGATGGATCCTAAAACCAAGCTGGTAAATTCCAAGCATCAGGATCGCCGGAAAAACAATGTAGAAATATAGTTTGTAATCGATGATCAGGCGAAATGCTTTGATGTAAGCTTTGTAACCAATAAAAAGGTTCTTGATGAATCGCATGACTCAAAATTACGAATTCCTGATTACGAATTTCGAATTATTTGGGATCCGAGTTAATCAGCATTGCTGATTTTAATCAAATAAGTCCTTCTCTGGTTTATGTGTAATTCAGTTCAATGGTTAAAATCAAATAACTGCGACTATCATTTTACAGCGGGTGTGATGAATTCATAATTCGGCATTCGTAATTCGTAATTAACGCATATCTTTGCACCTTTCAAAAATGATCCTATGAGTAATTCAATGTCTCTTACATCGTTAACAGCAATTAGTCCGGTTGATGGACGTTACCGCTCAAAAGTTAGCGAACTGGCTCCTTATTTTTCCGAATTCGGATTGATCAAATACAGAGTTCATGTAGAAGTTGAGTACTTTATTGCTCTGGTAGAAGCAGGAATCGGTCCTTTGAAAAAAGTACCGTCTTCCATTTTTCCTCAGTTGAGAGAAATCGTTACGGCTTTTTCCGAGGCAGATGCATTGGAGATCAAGAACATTGAAAAAACAACCAACCACGATGTAAAAGCGGTGGAATATTTCCTGAAGGATAAAATGCAAAACCTGGGATTGGAAGATTACCTGGAGTTTATTCATTTCGGTCTGACATCTCAGGATATCAACAATACTTCCATTCCGTTGAGCTTAAAAGAAGCTGTGAATGAGGTGTATATTCCAGCTTTGAATGAATTGATCACTGTTTTGAAAGGATATACGAATGACTGGTCGGGAATTGCTTTATTGGCAAGAACTCACGGTCAGCCCGCTTCTCCGACAATTCTTGGAAAAGAAATGGGAGTTTTTGTTTACCGGTTGGAAACACAGCTGGAAATTTTGAAAACCATCCCGTATGCTGCTAAATTCGGTGGTGCAACCGGAAATTTCAATGCACACCAGGTTGCTTTCCCTGAAACAGATTGGGTGGCTTTCTCCAATAAATTTGTAAACGAACAATTGGGCTTGACAAGAAGTCAATTGACAACACAGATCGAGAACTACGACCAATTGGCTAATTTATTTGATTGTCTGAAGCGCATCAATACCATAATCCTGGATTTGGACCGCGATATGTGGACTTACATTTCCATGGAATATTTCAAGC
>CBINBC010000027.1:0-68699 GCA_966248825.1 uncultured Fluviicola sp. | reverse complement strand
AACCGTAATATTAAAATACGTTTACTGGGCATTTTTGGTATTGACAATTGATTTGATAGGTGGAGTATTATTATCTTATGCAGACATGCCCGGATTTGTACAAGTATCTCATTTACTGTGTGCTTCTGTCTTGTTCGGGATCTTGTTTTTGCAGTTCATTCGTCTGCGACCGTTGTCCAAACCGCTTGGAAAAAGTAGTCTGCGGGGATAATTCCTTTCGGAAAAAATAGAGCTGTCAAAAAGGCGGAAATCAAATGGTTAGATTCCGGATGAACAAGTGATTCAATGGAATAATTCAGAGTCATGAAAATTAGGAAATTACCGAATAATTAATGATTTTTGATCGAACACAATATCACTATTCATGACAAACTCAAAAATCATTCTGACTGCTGACGATTACGGAGTAGACGACTCCATCGATAACGGGATCATTCAATTAGTCAAGTACCGCATTATCCACTCGGTAGAAGTTCTTGCAAACAACGGCGAAAAAGGGGCAGAGAGTATTCGTCGAACCGAAAAACTGCTTGACCAGGCTCAGGGCGAGAACCCGGAACTGGAACTTGGTGTACATCTCACCATTACCTCCGGTAAGCCGGTCAGCAACGCCAATTTATCCGAGATACTCTTCGACGGGCATTTTATTTCTGCCAAAAGCACAAATAGCTCAGCAAATCCCACGGCTATTTACACGGAACTAAAAGCACAAATTGAAATTTTGAAAAGCAACGACCGTATTTGGAGCAAGGTGACGCATCTGACGAATCACCACGATGCCTTGTGGTTTTACCCGGATTATACCGAAGTATATATACGTGTAGCGCAAGAATATGGTCTGCCCATTCGTAATCCACGCGTATTGCCAGCCTGGAGTGCTTTATTGTATTACAAATACTTCGGTCCCCGAAGCGCCAGTCAGGAGGATTTGGAAAAATCCCAAAAAGCATACGATTTGCGTAAGTCGGGACATTTTGAAGCCCGCGAGCTGGAGTACCGGTCAACCCATTATTTAGACAGTTCTCACTATTCACTTTGGCGCACTATTATTGATGCCAATCCCTATAAAACAGATGAGTTTATTGAACATCGGCAGCAAAAACTCCGGGAAGTGTTTAGAAACATTCGTAAAACCCACGACGAACTAGGAGTTCCCCAAATTGTAGAAGTACTGCTTCATGTGCGGGAAGGGGGAGTGAACAAATCGGCAGTAAAACTCCCGAAACACAAAAGAAACCAGGCTTTTGACAAATTCGACCTGGAACATTACAACGGAATTTCGACGGCTTATTTTGACGGCAGATCCGTGGAATATCATGCTTTATTGTGGGAAAATACGGATGGAAGACTCGCCAGACTTTATACCGATAACCAGATCGAGAAAGGCCGCTGGGAGGAATGCGTCGCACAAAAGTTAAGTACATTTTAAAGAATGCGGGAGATCTACCAAAAACTGAAACACAATACCTTCTGGGCAAACCGGAATCGAACCACGAAGAATCTTGGGAAACCGAATGAAAATCAGTGCTTACGAAAGATTTTGGTTTGCCATCCTTCTCGGTTCTTCCCGAATTATCGGGACAGGCTTTTCAAAGGAGGAGGCTGGATTCGATCTTCAAACCGGGATTCTTCATCACTCTCGTTCATTTTCGCTCTGAAAAAGAATGAGAATGAGAGCGAAAATGAAGTGCAAAAAGAAAGAGTGAACGGGAATGGAATCAGAAATAGCAATTGTTTTGACAGCAATTACTTAAGATAATATTCTATAAAACGGCTTTGTGTGCTATTGCTTTTTTTACAGAATCATTCACTGCAAATAATCGATGACTTTATTTCAAACTCAATAAAATCTTATTTTTACATGAAATGCAATTGATTCACCTTAAGACAATCCAATGCCTGCAAAAAACAACCTTCTAAACAAACACTACCCAAAAAGCGCAGCTTTATTAATCCTCTTGCTGTTTTTTGTTTCTTCTGCTTCGGCTCAGATACTCACTGTAACAAGTAACAACGATTCAGGGGCCGGATCGCTTCGGGAAGCAGTCAATAATTCCGTAAACGGAAGTATCATTCGTTTTTCCCCGATATTATTAACATCAGGCAGTAATAGCATTGTACTGGATTCAACTATCAACATTACCAAGAGCATTACCATTATCGGGTTGTATAATTCAAACGATACACTTTCTATTTCCGGGAATAATCAAACCCGCATTTTCACTGCACGCTCGGTTCAGTACCTGATCCTGGACTCATTGAATCTCATCAATGGTCATACTACAACTGATGGTGGAGCAATTCTATTCGATAAAGGGGATACCCTTTATGTCCGGAATTCACAGATCCGGAATTGTCACGCAGACAATTTCGGAGGCGGAATCTGCCTTTCTAAGATTGGGGCAGCTGCCTTACCGAACATTTTCTGCAGCTTGTATCATTCGCAATTAACGAATAACTCTGCCAATGGTGATGGAGGAGGAATCTATATCAATACAACCAATGCAGCAACCAATACGGTATCAAAAACTGAGATCATTCAATCTGAATTGACAGGCAACACTTCCCAGATGAACGGCGGAGGAATTTACTCCCTTTCGAAATGCGGTTCCCAAGCTAAAGCCTTATCTGATATCCGGGTAATCCAATCAAACATTAGTAACAACAGTGCTGTTTATGATGGCGGTGGGATCAATTCCTATCCTCAAAGTTACACTGCGCAACAAGTTGGTAACACCGAATCCGATATGAAATCTAAGGTTCACATCTATCATTCATCTATTAATCACAATACATCCGGAAACAGAGGGGGCGGAATCAGTTCCTATGCTTATACTTCAGGATCTTCCGGACCATCATCCGACCATGATTCATTGGAAGTGATCATCGAATCATCGGAAGTGATCGGCAATACCAGCTACCAGGAGGGCGGTGGGATACGTTCACACTCCTATAATTCCATCCATACTGTTTCCAATTCAATCATCAGTGATAACAAGTCATTAAACTCCTACGGAGGGGGAATCTCATCCACACCCCGCCACGGTGCAGAAGTAGTTAGTTTCCATCCTTCCTTTAGCAAAATAACGATTGATAACTCCACTATCAGTGCGAACAGTGCATATGGTCATGGAGCTGGTATCTATTCATCCATGTTTTATTACAGCACAAATATTTATCATGTATACTCCATTGTGAATGTCAGCAATTCCAAGATCTTCGGAAACATTTCGACAAATTGGGGAGATGGAGGCGGAATTTATTCTCATGCCCGATTTTCAACTGTGAACATGGATAATTGCGAAGTGTACGACAACTCTGCAAGGAACGGAGGGGGAGTTTTTACACTGACCGAAAACCCTTCCGCAGTTTCTCACACAACAATCAATCGGTCGACTTTTTATGATAATTATGCATACTGGAGCGGAGGTGGACTTTCTTCCACAGCGGCGACCTGTAACGTAAACATCAATCACAGCACATTCATGAATAATTTGGCACTGGACAAGGGAGGCGCAATGACCTGCAGTTACAATGCATCTTCTGCCTACAATGGTTCGTTCCTAACTATTTCAAACAGCACCATTGTTCAAAATACAGCGGGAAATAACCAATATGCTGTTTATACTACGACTAATCAACCTGTAATCAAAGGGAGTATCGTTGCAATGAACACTCCTGGAAATGCTTCTTGTAGTAATTGTGCCACTCAAGGCATACCACTTATCGAATCTCTGGGTTACAATATCTTTTCTGATTCTACACTTTTAGGTTCACATCCTACAGATTACCTGGACATTGACTCTTCTACATTGAATTTAGACCAGTTGGGATACAATGGCGGTAATACAAAAACCGCTATGCCCCTTCCCCCTTCCATTGCTTTGAATAACGGTGATCCATCCGATCTAACAAACGCACAAAATGTACCGATCGCGGGAACAAGAGAAATCGGTGCAGCTGAATTCTGCCAGGAAACTTACGCACTTCATGAAATAGAAGCATGTGATAGCCTTACCTGGGTAAACGGAATCACATATTATACTTCTGTAAACTCAGTAGTCGATACCATCATTAATGCGGCAGGTTGCGACTCGATCGTCACCTTAAACCTGGTTATTCATCATCCGGATAACGTAACAGACATCCGGATAGCATGTGATAGCTTTGCATGGATCAATGGCATCACTTACTATGAATCGATCAATAACGTTACCGATACCCTGACCAACCAATATGGTTGTGATTCCATTGTTACCCTGAATTTAACCATCGTAAACCAGAGCATTGACCACCAGGAAGCATGTGACAGTTTTACATGGATTGACGGGATTACATACTATGTTTCCACGCAATCTCCGACCTGGGTATTAACCAGTTCATTAGGATGTGATTCTACCGTTACACTTGATCTGACTATTAAATCTTCTACTTCCGGAACAGCTATTATTACAGCATGTGATTCGTACACATGGATTGACGGGGATAGAGTATACCACATCCAATGATACCGCCACTTTCTTATTAACCAATAGTTCAGGATGCGATTCACTCGTTACACTTAATTTAACTATCACGCATTCTAACACTGGAACAGACATTGTTACAGCTTGTAATTCATTTACCTGGATCGATGGAATAGAGTATACTACTTCAAATAATACCGCAACCATTACGCTTGAAAATGCAGCGGGTTGCGACTCCGTTGTCACACTCAACCTCACGATCGCTCATCCCGATTCAGGGACAGCTGTCGTATCAGCCTGTGATTCGTACACCTGGATCGACGGAATTACTTATACATCATCTACGGCTACACCAACTTACCTGTTGACTAATAGCTTGGGATGTGATTCAGTTGTGACTTTGGATTTGACGATTCATACAGTTTCCGATATCACTACCAGCACAACCGATTTAACCATCACGGCAACTAACAGTTCAGCAGCTTACGTCTGGCTGAATTGTAATACCAACAGCCCGATTGCCGGGGAAACAGCTCAATCCTTTACCGCGAACTCCAACGGAAGTTATGCCGTCCAACTGACTGAAAATGGATGTGTGGATACTTCAGCATGTGTCATTATCACTAACGTCGGGGTAAATGAGATTGGCTTATCGGATGGTATTTTCGTTTTCCCCAATCCTACAACCGAAAAAGTAAAAGTCAGTTTGAGCAATCATTTCGAAGAAGTCGACATACAACTTTTCAATCTGAACGGTCAGGTTTTCCTTTCACAGAAACTGGGAGCTGTGAGTGAATTCACCGTTGATCTGCCTGGTCCTGTAGGTATTTATATCATGGAAATTACTTCAAAAGATCAAATAACACGTGTAAAACTTGTAAAACAATAAATACCACACAGCGGTTTATCCTGTTTAACGGACAACCGGATAAGGTATCCGTTACGGATTTCACAAATTCCTACCGGGAGAAATATTCCATGAGATTTTAAGATCATCATAGATCAAAGGTAAAAAGTTGTGGCGAGCTTGCATTGTTTTTGATTCAGGATGTTATTCATTCAAAAAAGCCATTCATCGTGAAGTACAATAAATATTTTACGACAGACAAGACATGCTAATAAGGATTAATTCAGTAAAACTATAATCCAATACTACAAAAAAAAATGACATTGACGCCTTCCAGGCAAAAGGGAATCGAACCATTAATAATTTGAGAAAACTGAATGAAATTGGTACTTACAGAAGATTTGGTTTTATCCTCTCCCTTAATCCCTCTCCAAAGAGGGAGACTAAATTTGATCTTCGAACCGGGATTTCACACTCAAAACTCACGCTCACACTGAAAAAGAAAAAAGCAGTGATAGTGTGAGTTTGAGGGGGAGTTTTGAGGGACAAAAAGCAAAAAAGCGAACTACTACCGCAATTCGCTTTTTTCTTTTTGTGGAGAAGGGCGAACAGAAATGGAACCGGAAATGAACCCCATTTTAAATTTTAATATCTAAGCAGCTTATTTTATTGTAAGTACGGATAAATTTCAGGAAGGTTGAATATCTCCTGAATTGATCTCTCTATTTTAATATCTATAGGAAATACTGCATAAGGATTATGGCGCAAAGCGTGGTCGGCTGTACGCGTTAGATTTGCTTCGTTAGCATTAGTAAGATAAACTGCACTTACGCGAGTATGTTGTGGATTGTTTTTGTTTCCAAAAAATCCGTTTCCCATCCACTCAGGTCTTTCATTATGGTTATTTGGATCCGTACTATAGGTTATTGCAAGAGAGCCATAAATTGCTTCTTGCAGTTCGATGATGTCAAAAGCTACTGTTTGTTTATTGATGCAAATTAGGTACGGAGCATTCAATTGGCCGTATCGAGAACTTTTCTTTCCTAATCCGGAAATTAAGCTATCTGCGTCATTCCCAATTTGGGTGACTACCGGATGAGTTCCGATGGATCTTCCCGATTGCGAAACCCCTCTAAATTGTGGTGCTTTTGGAAAAAGTTGCAGTTCAATTCTGACTTTGTCATCATCATAAATTAGTTTGGGCATATTTTCATACCCAACGATCAACAACTCTTTTTCGTAAGCTTCTGGATCAATCCCGGCAATCAATTTATTATAATGCTGAATTACTAGTTTTCCGCTGGGTTGAGCTCCCGATTTAAATTCGATTTTATCCAATTTAATCAGGAAATTTGATGATTCTATTTTGTTCATTGCGTCCAACAGTACGTTTGTGCGATTTTCCAAATTAGCCTCTTGTGCATTCTTTAAGGTCACACATTTCACTTCGATATAGAAGAAAGTCCCATCAGCTTTCGTTGCTTTATAGTCTGGTCGCTTCGTTGTCCCTTCGATTATAGGATGTACATCAAGTTTATATCCTAGTCGAGTAAATAAACCAAAAATATATAGTTCATAAAAACACGGAAAATAAGATACAGTGAATCTTTGTTTTAGATCAGCCTTTTCGTCTTCAGGAAAATCCATGAACCATTCTTCCAATTGATTGCATACATTTATTACTTCGGGTCTTGTACTGTTATTGAAGTAATAGTAAGCATTCGTTGAGTAGTCTGCTGGTCCATCCAATTCTCGTACGTGGCTGTCGAATAGTGTCATTGTTCTTTTTCCTCTAAATTATTAAAAGTTCTTTTTTCCAGCAATCCAATCTCATTTTCTTGCGGATACGGAACGATTCTATGATACTTAGGAAAAGACAGAGGAACAAAAAGAAAAGCATCACTCACGTAATGCTCTTTTCTTTTTGTGGAGAAGGGCATCCAATTATTTAAGGTTTAATCATTATTTTTAGAGACTTACTATTAATTCACTGAAATATGTCAAATGAACTTACTTGGGAATTTTACCAGGACAATAAAAAAGAATGGCGTTGGAGAGCTAAATCCACAAATGGAAAAATCGTAGCTTCGTCTGGCGAAGGTTTTGCATCTAAACAAAATGCTATTAAGAATGCTAAGTTTTCTGGTTACAAGTAAAACTTAGCATTGGCACATTTTGTGAACTAGAGACATTTCATTTTCACCTGTATTTACTTTTCCCGTAACATCTAATTTATGCTTATTACAATTATTTCAATTGCTATTTCTATTTGCTCTGCCTGTGTAGCTATTTATGCCTTAAAGAGTAATCTCAGAGGGGAGGTTTATAAACGCCAAGTTGAAACTTATTTTATGATTCTCGACATAATGTTACAATTAGAAAAGGAAGCCTTTGTATTGATAAGTAGAAATTGGGATAAAGATTCAGATGAATACTGGAATATTGTAGATAAGTGGGACAATTTGGAAGAAAAATTAGAATTTGAAATATATAAGTCTGAATTAATAATGCCTGAGAAAATATTTGAAGAGATGGAAAAGATGGAGAAAGTATTTTTCGACATTTCCAAAGGTTTGAATAATAAGAATTATATACTTAAGCCTGAAATAGTTGTTGAAACAATCTATTCATTTCAAGATGTGATTCGCAAGGAATTGAGTATTGAAGAGCATAGTAGAAACAATCGTAATACTAATGCTAGATTTCAACAGGTTACGCTAAATCGAGAACGAGAATAAAAGTAAAACCGAAACGTCACCTGGATTGCTACCATTAAACAAAAACCTTTTGAAAAACAATGTTTTACGAGGGGTTGCCTACTATTTGTAGAGAGAAGCGAACGGAAATGGTACAAAAAAAGATTACATAGTACACTTCTATTTATTTTCTATCTCGAAGTTCGACAAGAATCTAAAAACTTGAATTATATTCGATGAACATTCTATCACTATATGAATACTCCTTTTACTCCACCCACTGACAATTTATTCAAGTTCATTGCAATTACAGGCTTATTATCAATGACCGCAGGTTTGATACTCTTAATTGGCTACAAAGAAACACCCGACGAACTGGCATTGAAATCTCTAGGGGAAGAAAAATTACTAAAGAAAGAAATTGATATTCTTTCCGGAGAAATCAAAACTCGTCTAAAGAAAGAGTTATCTCAAAATAAGGATAGCAACAATGTGAATTATAAATATTTGAATTTTTCCGATTCCATAACCGAAGATTTTTTATTCAGTCTTCCTTTAAGGGAACAGAAAGCATTTAAAACGCTCATTTTGAAAAGAGAAAAAGTACTACATCAAAGAGAGCTAATTAATTACTACGAATCAAAAGCAGAAAAATATTCGGACTATTACGTTTGGTTATTGCTGGGCGGAGAAGTAGTTACTATTTTAGGATTTTGGTGGTGGTGGGCATATGTACAAAAACCATCTGACAAATTAGAACGAGTTAGATTGAAGCTTGAAAAGAATAAAATTCTTTCTGAGGATTTATGGAAGGAAAATTGCCAGTCCTGTCTAAAATCACTTCTGACAATGAATCAACGGGGTATTGAAGATGATGGAAGTATCAGTAAGAACTATTGTTCGAATTGCTATACAAATGGGGTGTTTACTGAACCAGAATTGGCTTATGAAGAAGCCTATAAACGGTTAGAAAAGGAGTGTAGAATCCGAAAATATAATCGGAAGAAAAGAAATGATACATTAACTCTTTTATCGGATACTGTCAGATGGAGAGGTGAATTTAAATGGTAAGATACCTTTACCCAACTTAACTCCTTTGTATACTAGAATTTAATTCCTTTATGCAATTGATTTAAAGTCCAAGCCAAAACATTTCTATGTTTTTGGTCCCCGAAACGGGGCAACAAATATCTCTGATAATTATTATAGACAACAGATAAGAAATCATCGAATGAATCATTGTTTTCGATTGGTTTTAATATTTCTTCGGACACGATCTCCATTATATCCTCCGATACAACTCGGAAGCTCCTTTTTCCATCAGAGTAACGTTTTAATCTTGTTAGCAGCTTATCTACTATTTCATCTAGTATTTTTTTTCTGCCAAGAATATATAATTCATCGCGATTCAATTCTAACTCCTTTATCGTATACTTCCCACGAATTGTTAAATGATGTAGTTTTCCATCAGGCAAATAAATCAAATGATCTCCTGGGTAATCAATTTCAGGATTAAGAAATTTAAACTTTTCATTTCTTAATGTTAAGCCATAAATAGTATTATGTGACTGATTTATTAGAAGCCCATCCCAAACAGGATCAATAATTCTATCTATTTCCTTTAAAAGCTCAAATTTGGTCCCTTTTCTAGAATTGCAATTACCACACGCGTACAGTAAGTTAGACCATTCATATCCTAACCAATAATATCCTTTATGCGGTATGCACTCGTTAACTTTATTCTTGGGTCTAAAATGTTCCACTTGTAAAGGGCTTCCTTTTGGAATTTGATTACAGAAAGCACATTTCTTCCCATAAATTGTAAGGAGATCTTTTCGAACAGATTCTGATTTATAAATTGAGGATGATTTATCAGGCCACTTCTTTTCTTGTTCGAGAACCATGATTGCGTTATCATAATAATGATTCCCCCTCTTAATTCCTGATGGTAAACTCAAGAAATTTTTATTTACTCTTTTCATTTAATTTCTTTTTGAGTTCTTCTAAAAAACTTTGATTATCAGGATCTTTTAACATTCCACTTTCCTTATCCTTTAAATGCTCAATGTAATCAGTCATTGTGGAACCGGTAAAAACAAATTCCGCATTATCTAATGCCTTTACAGATCTAATAGTACTTAAATCAAACAGTTCCGATGTAAGTAATTGATTAGGCAATAATTCAGTTATGTGGCTTTTAATGAAATCTAAAGATTGAACAGATACTGTTCTGTAACTCCTAATTACCCTATAAAACTCACTGTAACTTGGAGCACCAAGAAGAGGGATAGGGCTGTGAGTAGTGACAATAAATTGAATATTAGGAAAAGTTTTAGACAAATTTATTATCAAGTCTCTTTGTCCCTGGGGATGAAGGTGTAAATCAATTTCATCTATTATCACTACACCTTTTAACTCTGAGGGATCGTCAACAAACCTTTGCTGGTCATAAAATCTAATTAAAATATCTCCTAGTAATGCAATAGTCGATTTTATACCACTTGGTAAATCCGCCCATTTGATACAATGGGTTCGATCATCATTTTTATCTCTGAAAACGTAATCTGTTGATTGGTTACTATTTTCATTAAACCAAATGTCGACCAAATCAGGAACAACATCTGTGAGAACAGATTTAAAATAATAAATTCTCTTCTCAAAACGATCCTTTTCTTTTCTTGATCCTTTCCTCCAAAGATCAAACTGATTATCTATACTTAATAACGGGACAGCGGATTTAAACAATGATTTATAGGATCCTTCCTTACTTAATTCTTTTTTTAACTTAATGCTAGAAATTGCTTTGTCTGAAACATCAAGTCGATATGGTCCATACATAGCCAATCCCTGAACTAAAGGTCTCTTTTTACCTTTTGCTTCTTGGTTTGCAATTCTTGATTTTGTTTCGCTTCCGTGCTTAAATAATAATGTGGTTTCAGCACTAAACTCCTTATCCAACAAAGACTCATCTTCATTTAAAACCCTATTTCCTAAAACTGTAGCAATACTTCTAAGTAAATTAGTTTTTCCGGAGCCATTATTACCTGTTATAAAAATCCATTGATTCTTGGATGATTCAACACTTAATCTAACATTATCTATAAGCCCATAATTTGAGATCTGAATATCTAATATTTTACTAGGTTTTTCTTCCTTAATACTATATTGTTCATCTTCACGTAATTCCTGAAGGAGTTTTCTGTATTGCCTGATCTTGATATGTCTTTTATTAAAATCTTCAGAGGAAATGAACCCTATTCCATCAGTTTTTTCTTCATATATTACGTTTTGGAAAAAGCTTTCAGAATATTCTTCAATTATCTCATCTATTATGAGTTTATCATGATTTATAAAATCAATAAATGCATCCGTTGTATTAATACTAGTATTATCATAGCTTTTTATATATTTTCTTCCATGTTCAGTTAGCTCTAGTGGCTTTATTAAAAAAGCTTTAACGAAGTCTCTTTTGATATTTGAATCAGAAACGTTAATCTCCAAGAAACAATCACCGGAGCCTGTTATTATAAAAACAATATTAGGAGTCCTATTCTTCCAGTCCATTCCAGTCCAAAAAGAAATTGCCAAATAATATTCATTGCCGTAAAACCAATATCCTTCTTCTAGTCTTCCCGCATGATTGCTTTTTCTAAAAGTATATCTCAAATTTGGACGGTCTCTTCTAAGATCAATTAAAGTTTGATATATCTTTTCATGCAATTCAGTGAAATTTTCCATAATACAGCAAGAGATTAATACGTGAATTTATAAATTCTTTAGGTATCATCAACCTAGATCATTTTGACATTCTTCAGCTCTTTTAAGTGCTTTCAAATATGTTTTTTGATTAGATTTAAATATCTTATTGATCCAACCAATTTTTTCAAAATAAACGACACCTGCATCACTAATTTTGATGTTACCTTTCCAATCTACAATAGAGCCTACTTGACTTTTGGGCTCATAACCTAACTCTACAACCTGTATAAACCTGTTGAACCTTGAAATAGTTTCATAACTCACGACCACATAGAAACTATCATTTTCCTTTTGGTTATAATAATGTACAGGAATAATTCCCTGAGATAGTTTGTACTGGACAGATCCATCCTGGATAAGAGCATTTAGTTTTAAAACCCTATTTGATTCAATGTCTTTATATTCGAATTTTTTAATTTCCTTTTTGTGAACTAAGAAAACTTCAGACTTAAACGCAACTCCGATTGATTCATTTTTTATGTTGAACCAATGATCCTTATTACATCTATTTGTTGAGTTCTCCGATGAACCATCACAAAGCATAGGTGTCCATTCATGATAATCGTGATTACAAAACTTTTTAAGTTTGAATTTGGGTTGGAATGTAAAGTCGGTGTTTCGTCGACTTTGTATTAATTGTGAAAATAAAGTCAAAATCGCAGCTGAGGCAATTACGGCATTAATAGTATCGGATAAATTCATTTTAAATCATTGGAGGACTCCTCTCAGTAAATAGTTTGTGATAACATTTCAATACTAACAAAAAAAACTGAAACACAATGATTTCAAACTTGATAGATCTGATTATTATTGAGTAGCTGAAATATTCAAATACAAATGGTATAACACAACATCATTAACATGCTTAGTTATCCCAGTTAAAATATTGAGTTTATCAGTTTGTTTAGTTGTGTCATTAAATTCGGAAATTAACTTTTGATCGGTTGAATAATCAATATTCAATACATTCTCTTTGTATGCTTCCCAAGATGATTCAAAATTATCTTTTGGACCTTTAAAGTAAACGATAACAAAGTGATATTTTGAGTGGTTCAAATAAGTAAAACACTTTGTAATATGCTCTTTTGTTTTAGCCTTATTACCAGATTCCAAAATCATTGCCTCAATCAATGCTATAGAATTTTTAGGTGAAGAAATTAAAAAATCTAAAGATCCTAAATCACCACCTCCGGATTTTGATTCTCCTGCTCGAGGTTGATCCGTAATGCTCCAATTCCAAACAGCAAACCTTAATCTTAAACATGCCAATAATAAATCGTTGTATTTGTTTTCCCATGTGATCTGGTCGATTGACTTTATCTTCTCCAATAAAATCAATCCTGCGCTCACCAATTCATCAAATATGAATTCTGGCAAATTGGATTTCCCATTTAAAGCACGAGGAATAATTTTAGGAAGATCTTTATAACCCAGTGCGTAAATTTCATTATAAGCTGACTTAAGGTCACCGATCAATTTTTCATCGTTAATAGTTTCTCTTAAATTATTTACAACTTCCGGGACAGGCTCATTAATTTTTGAATAGTACGATTCCAAACTCCTTAGATATGCACTTGCGGTTACGGATAAATCTCTTTCACGGTAAGATTCGAAAAGGTATGGTACAATATCCTCATCATACTTTAAAATTTCAGGTAACTTTTGAACGAGAATATCAATGTTGTAATAATCTTTAGAATTACAATAATGAAAAAGTGAGGTATACTCAATATTCTTTTGAATTAATGTCATTTCTTTTTTTACATCGCTAGACGCACCATCAATAAATTGATCCCATTCAGTTTTCACCTGAAACAATGATTCAGAATCACTACCTTTTATATACTTCATCGTTTCAAGATGATAGATGTGATAGGCATAATCAGAACTATTAATAACGTTCGAAGACAATTGTCGAAAAATATCAATTGCTTTTTGAAACTCCTTCTCGTTATACCCCCAATGTAATGCAGAATAAAATTGTTTTAGATCTTCAGCTCTACTTCTTCTAAAATTATCTCTTAAATGTTGTTCTGGAATTTCAACGCGTGAAATTTGTTCGATGTCTTTACGTCTAAAAGAAAGCATCAATTTTGCACGGTAAATGAGATAGGAATACTGAGGTTTTAGAGACGGAACCTTTTCTAACCAGGTTTCAATTCTATTAATAATAGGAGTTGCAATCTCATAATGAGACGATGAATTAAGAGACTCAATTACAGCTTTTTTCCACTGTTCAGAATGACTAACATTATTAATGAAACTTGTTTCATCAATCTCTTTAATTTTATCAGAAATCAAATTTGAAATATTTGTATAGTTCGACAAATTCAAAATGCTTAGTAAAAACAGCAAATCATGATTTAGCTTTAACAATTCATCATAAAAGTCTTTTCTAGAACCTTCCTCACTTTTATTTATCGCAATGAAAACTAATCTAATAATCGAATCGTAATGAATATTGCTGTTTAGAGTGACTATTCTATCGTCGAACACGTTGATTCTATTCTTGTTTAGATCAGTAATACAATATTTGAGGGTATATTCTCTCAACTTCTTTTGTAAAACTTCTAAAAGAGAATCAATTCCCTGAAACAAAGAACTAAACTCTAATTTGGAATTGGTTACCTGTATTATTCCGAGGGATATTCCTTTTAAAAACACAACGAGTTTAGTCTTTGAATCCTGGTTAAGATCACTAAATTCTCTTTCGTCTGTATCTTCAAAGATTAAAGAGGTCTCAAAATTTTCAATCAAATTATTAACTAGACCATTCTCATTCATAAAAGCCCAAAAGTGTCCCCAATTAAGTATTTCAATTGAACTCGGATCAGACACTCTATATATTGCTCTTGTCTCATTTCTATTCGCTTCATTTTCAAAAAAATCTATTTTACATTGCATAAAATAATCTGAAACTAACTTGAACCATTTAACTACAACTAAACGCTTCGTATTGTTAAGTTCATCGATACTATTTTCATCTATTTCATTTTCGAAAAAAGTTGCTTTAGAAAGGATTAGTAGTTGATAATGCAACTCAAAATCAATACAATTGAATAGAATACCTTTCTTATTATCAATAACATTAAATTCAACCAAACATTTCATAAGCCCGTTCAGTACCTTAGGATAAAGCCTAGGACGAATGGTTCCAATGAAGTTTCCAGATAAACGCTTTTCGGTTAATGCTTTTATAAGGTAATGGAATCGATTGCTCTCTTCCTGATGATTGTATTGATTGGTATATGTTGTGTTGAAATAGAAGTTATCTACCTGATCTTTTAAAACATTAAACAATTGCCTAATTGATTCTTCTTCAAAATTTTGTTCAAAAGATAGTCTTTCAAGAAAAAGATCAAACAATGACTTAAAAAATTGAGTTCTAATTTGGTTTTCTTTTCTTTTATCATTTTCCGCATCCATTATGCTTGTCTCAGTCGCATTCTCTCTTATTTTTATTTCATTTAGAAGCATAAATGGAATGGTACAAGTCCGATAATCTAAAAGCAAGAAAGGTATGAAATGCTGATAATAATCTTTAATTTCCAAATATGAATGAATAACCAAGTATGGGCGTTTAATTTCATTCAGAAGTTGAAATATTGTTGGGATACTTGGTAAGTTGCTATACTTATGCTCAATTTTAAGAGTTTGAAAGATTATATCAATCAAAATCCCATATTTTAATCTAACGCTATCTTCCTCTTGGTATAACCAATAATTCGTTTGCTTCCTATCTAAAATATCACACAACAATTCATAGGAACTATCTCCTGAAATGGTTAAGTTAGGTACCTCATGCATAAATTTATGACCGGATTGTATATGTGCATCCAACCAAATTTTTTCGTACTCATTACCTGTATTTAAAAGATCATTTTCAGATAAGAGTATTTTTAACGATTCATCATGAAGTATCTTAAGCTGATTTTGATCGAGATATTCAAACAACTTATCAGGCCAGTAAATTTTAAAATTCGCAATAATATTGACGAATCTTTTTAAACATTGGGTTTTGTCTTGAATTTTTAGTACTAATAAATCCCATAGAATTGCACATATCTCGTTTCTTAGGTAATTAAAGCTATCATTAGCCAAGACGAAAAACTGTCCTTCGGTTTCCGAATGCAGGATATTTCGATGCAATAAAAGGTTCCGCTCTTCAAGAGACAGAATTTTCAAAAGATTCTCCTCTTCAATAATAATATTTCTTATTGTTGCCAATTCATGAAATTCTGCTAAACATTTAATTTCATCTAAAAAATTTGACGGTATTTGATCTATTTTACCACTTTGAAGATTTCTAATCCCTTGCCGGATAATTGCAGGAAATTCAATTGAGTCAAAAATGATTCTTAGCCACTCTTTATAAATAAACTGACTTACACTAAACGAAGTTCCATTTCTGAGATTATAATCGGTTAAATATTCTTCAAATTTTTCGACTGTTCTTAGATCAGGAATACTAACTGCTTCAATTAATTTTACGATTATTAAAGCAATATTGTTTTTTAGATTATCGTTTTTCGTTTGTACGTCAATATAATCCCTGTAGAAGTCATTTTTATCAGTAGTAAGATTAATCCTATCACTTAATCTCCTAATTCCCGACATTAGTTGGTAGTTACTCATTTCCCTTACTAATCCATTTTTTACTATCGATCATATCAATTATACTTCATATAAGTATCCCTCAAAAAAAATTGCTGATTCCTAGCCATCTTATTACAAAACTGCTTCGCAATGTCGTTTTGTCCATTTTCAAATAAAAATGACACTAAGTCTATTATTACAAGTTGCTGTCCTCCATGAATGACTTCTGTCAATTCTAGTTTTATAAGTACCTCTCCAATTAATTTCGCCACTTCATTTGCTGGTCCATTACCTTTCAATAAGTCTAAATTTTCCAAAAGATCATGCACTTTAAAAGTAGAATCAATATAAGGAAGTGATGTTATTACCAATGATATGATTGCTTCATCTATTTTCTCGAAGAACTCAATCATTCTAGGCATTAGTGCTAATAACTTGCGTTCCTCATCATTCTTTGGATTTTGGTATTCTTTAATTATAAAGTCCCACAATTCAAACATGAGTTTTTCAAATTTTGATCTTTCATCTTGACTTAGACCTTTTGGATAATCATGCTGTTGCGTTACGAAACGTATAAATTCATCTATTAAATCTAGTTTTCCAGATTTCAATAAGGCATATACTAGTTTTTTGGACGAAAGGTCTTCATATCCCCAAAAATAAAAAGCTGCGAAATCTTTAACCAACCCATTATTGTAAATAGATTTTATTGCTAACTCTGATTGAATTATTTTTTCATAATGGAAATAAAGTAGCTCATAAATGGATTTATTAAAAGGTGGTTGACCAAATACTAATCCATTTATAAACGCAAACCAGTCTCTTTCTGCAACACTTTCATTTCTCTTCACCTGCCCAGATATCCAATCCTTATCTAAATAATAAAATTGCTCAAAATAGAGTCCCTCAATAATATATGCATCAATCACTTTGTCTAGTAAAGCCTTTTCAAATATCAATTTTAATTCCGGTTCCCATTTCCCATCGTCTTCAAATTGGAAAAAATTCCTTGCTCTCCGGAGCGAATAATATAATAGAGCAGTAAGTATTTTACCGGACGTTGAGTTCAAAGCATATGTTGGATAATTTATCTGAGGTTCTTTAAAATCAACAGTAGGTTCTATATTATTTGCAAGTAATTGAATAATTTCTTTTGCTTTAGGCAACAATGTAAGATCAAATGAATTTTTATCACTTTTTGTTCCTGCTGACATCAAATCTGCAATGGCTTCGACTGCGTTAGCAACAGAACTTTTTCGTCTATCCTCCTGCAAAACCAAATTTCCAGAAATAAACTCAGGATCATGTAGATTTAAAAGACAAAAATCAAGGATATTTTCCCAGTTAAAGTCTTCCTTTTTCTCATGTGCCTGGATAAATCCATGGAAAATTGAAAACAGATATGCATACGGCAGATTAGCGTATAAACTAATTTGGTCTGCAAACCTTTCAGGTTCTTTTTCCACGGCTTTTTCCAATACTCTTGCCAATCCTTCAACATTAGGACCGTCCCAAGAATCAGTTGGTTTAAATGAGCGAAGTATATCCACAATTTCTTCATTACTTTTCTCAATTAAATCGTCTACTGAAATTGGAGAAATTGATCCACTTCTTAGTCTGACCTTACCTTGATTCTCGTAGTGGTCTGTTGGTATATTAAGAATTGAAGAAAGTTCATTATGTTTTTGGTCAAAAGGTTGAACTTCTCGAAGCGAGGTATACCACCTTAGTTGTTCATATTTTAAATCTTCATCATCTTCGGAAGTTAGCTTTGTTTCAATAATATCCAATAATATTTCTTTTTCATTATCAGTAAGTTCTAATTGGTTCTTACTTAACAATTCATAAAGATCCTCTCTGAATTTATAGTGAGAAAACAAATTTGCTCCGTCTTTTCTAATTAAACTCCAAAATACCTCTTTTGCGACGTCCCAATTTTCACTAATCACGTAGAGTACAATTCTTTTAAAAAAAGGTCGATGATAATTCTCTCCATTACAAATGGATTTTAATAATCGGATTCCTCTTTCAGGTCGAACTTTAACTGTTTCATTCACTAAATCTCTAAATATTAATGAAAAAGTGTTTTTAGCTTCATCATCCGAATGGTAGCTATCTGATAAGTCCTTAATAGAGCTATAAGGATCATGATTTAATACAGTTTCTAAGCTATTAGCAAATCCAAAAGACTCATTAATAATGCTTGGTTCAATCCCCTGTTGTTCAAGTTCTGAGATAGTTTTTTCAAGAATTTCTTCGTTTGTTGCATCTAAGGGGATAGATAATTCTCCTGAAATGTCATCCGAATCCTTCCAAATAAGAGAAATACCGTTTTCTTCAAAAAAGACTTTTGTTGTATACTTCTTCCCATTTGATTCAATTTCACAGGCAACTCCATTTGGAAAATCAAGAAACAATTTTGCGATGTTGTTACCAATATTTAAAATCGTATTCTCCGAACAATACTTGACAACATCGGTTAATAGATTTTTATTTTCAAATGCTCTTGTTAAGCAATACAAATAAACCCTTGATGTCTGGATTTCAACTTTCTTATCCCAAGTGTCATTACCTTCTTTAGAAACTAATTTCACATCAAACAAATGACGGATAATTAACTCAGCTTTTTCTATGTCTATCTTTGAAGGAGTTTCATTCAAAAATTTAGGCAACAAACGATCACATAATTCGGAACTTTGAAGGTTTGTGTCAAACTTTCCGGATAACCAGGTCGGTATAAAATCTAGTAATTCAAAATCAATACTTTCATTTGGCAAATTGACCAAGATTCTAATAAATCTGAACCATGTTTTATAGTTATCTTTAGGGTTAGTCGATACATCCTTTATGATTGATATCAACTCTCCAATCAATTCAATTTCTTTCCCATCCTTGATTTGTTCGGAAAGTTTTTCCAAATAATCTAATGGCTCCCAATAGGAAACATAATAGCCTTTTTCGGCCGGAACCGGAGCTGGATTATTTATTGGATCGAAATATCCTTGTTCTTTTAAAAAATTAAACCACACCATTGCTTCCTACATTTTTCAGAAAATACTGCTTATAGCTATCGTGGCTATCAATAAGTTCCCTTATTATTCTTTGCTCAAACTTTGTTGGAGTTTTTTTTCCAAGGATAATGTCAATATATCTGATATTTTCAAGGTAATCCGAATCTAGATTTTCAATTTGAGCACTAATAATTCTTTTCTCTTCTAATTTTTTCTCTTGAGCACGTCTTGTTCTTTCCTTAAGATATTCAGTGAAGCTAGGTAGCTTCAATCTGTTTCTTAAAACATTATCGAACAACTTATTGCCAAATTTCTTTTCTTCTTCTTCACAATAAATGTATTCAAGATTTGCATTAATAAATATGTCAATTAGTTCAGGGTGCAAATCAAATCGCTTTGATTTATTTTCACTAAAATCCTTATAATTAATTGTTGTAAAAATGCAATTAGTGTATTGATTAGTAATTAAATGATTAACCAATGTTAATACATTAAGACTGTCTCTAAAACTATCTTTTGAATGATTTGGAGCCAAGCGCATAATATTCCTCGTAACTGCTTCGTCAATAATATCCTGATTCTCTTTTGCTTGTTCAGAATGATTTTTTAAAATTTTATCAACGCGGTCTAATCTTTCATCAATTAATTCAGTTATACGATCTGGATTATATACGGAAGCTAATTCTGGATTACTTCTAATAAGTAAACTGGACGTGTTTAGTTTAATTGATTCGTTGATTATCTGCCCCCTTTTTGATGTCTTATTACGATCCCATTCACGAATCAAATTTTCTGGAACAATATGAGTAAGATGTTTACCTTCAATCCAAAAGCAAATTTCATCAAAGATATTATCCTCACTAGTAAGCCCTTCTTTTATTAAGCCTAACCAAACGCATGTATCTAGAGTGATATATTTCATAGTGAAGTGGTTACTAAATAAGCTGAATTTATCTAGCTCTAATCTTTATTCTCTTTCCACAACGTTGGAGTCGGAACCAACAATTCCTGAACATTCACACCCAAGGCAAGAGCAATTTCTCTAAGGAAACTTAAAGTAGGCTGACCGGTATTTTTACAGTATCGGTTAATAACCTGCTTTCTTTTACCGAGACGTTCAGCCAATTCCGTTTGCGAAATCTTTAATTCAAACAAGACCTCTGCAATTCTGTTTAATTCTACTTTATCGTTCTCACTCATAGTGTTGTAAAAATAAAAAATTAAAGCTTTCAGAAAACGTCTAATGCCTTGTAAACAGGGGTTTGTAATCTTTAAAAGATTACAAGTAAACATTAAAAGATTACTTTTTAACATTTATTATTTACTAGTAAACTTTATTTGTTTACTTTTGAAAAGAAAAAATTATTAGTCTTATGAAAACTAAATTACCAAAGGAAACAATTCTTCGGCTAATCAAAGATGATTTAAGACACCAACATTTGATTTGGGGACTTAGCATCTTAGGATTTAGAAATGAAAATGCTTTGCTTGAAATAAATAGAGCAGTGTTCACACTTTTAGGATTAAACACTTTTGATAGGCGTTTGGAACATATTTCCGACGAATATCAAAACAAAATTTATAAGGTAGTTGATATTTCCAATAAGGATACCGAGTCCTTTCAAAGCCTGGCAACCGAAATCTATAACTGGTTGATATTAGAACGGAAAAAATACTTGAAAAGCCTTGAAACCATTTGAATGATTCAATTTAATCCTAACTGCCCACCTGTAAGTGGGCAGTTGTCGTTTTATTCGGTCCGCTTCAACAAAAAAATAATAACTGCCCGCTAATTGGTGGGCAACTAATTTTTTTTACCCTTCAAATAGCCCTTTTTTGATTCAAAAAATGATAACTGCCCACTTACAGGTGGGCAACTAGATTTTTTTGTTCTTCCAACGAACCTAATCCTTCTAAAAAAAATATAACTGCCCGCTAAATGGTGGGCAGTTATATTTTTTTAATTGCCGTACATAATTCCAACTCTTTTTTTAGCCCCAAAAAGAATCCATTTAGGATCAAATTCTGGTGCCGATTCAACCCCATTTTGGTACCCAATAGGTACCAATTGGATACCTATTGAAATAATCCTTTTCCACATTACCCTTTTAGGCACCTTCTGCTAACCAAATAGGGGCTTTCATTATAAATGTCCGATTCCAAATAGGTACCCTTTAAGGTATCAAATAGGCTCCAATTTGGAACCATTTTGCTACCCATTTGGCAACAGAATAAGTCAGCCAGGGTAAAAGGCTCCCTAAACGAATCTCAATCGAAATGCTAAAACCGGATTAACATTTTTTCTGCTTCGGCATGTAACAATTAGCTGTAATCTATCGTTGCAGTAGTTATAGAATTCATTTGAAATTCTATTTAGTTCAAAAAAGGCAAATAACCTTTCCTTTCTAAAACAACCTCGAAAGGAAACCACACTAAACAAATAGAGTGAATCCACTCTATATCGATGGCTAAGGTCAATCACCATTTATTTTTTGAAACCATGAACAGAATAAAAAACAGTTCATTGGAGGAACTCTTAGAACTATCTAATTATGAGATTCTAGATACTCAGGTTTGGTTTGCAATCGTTGTATGGAAATATGAAACATGCACATGGAACGAAGCACAGCGTTTGGCATCTCAATTAATGAAATCAAACACAGCTTGGGAATACCTCGAAGACATGAGACGCCACGTTGGTGTATTTCCAAAAGAGATTAACACTCTTCCTGTGGCAACACCTCCCAAACCCTCTAAAATTGAAAAGAGGGAATCATCAAATGCTTATTCGGAACCAATCGAGGAATTCAATCCTGAGCAAATTTTCAAGGAGAATTATGAACTCTTAAATATGCTCATCCCTGACTTGGAAATGGAAATCCTGACCTTTCAACCTGGACATCGTTTGGAAGGTAAATCTGCCAATAACATCTATGGGTTTGTAACGCTAAACTGCGATGAAAAAGACAAGCGCGGTTATTACTTATCTCTGGGAATTAATGAATCGTCGAAGTCAAGTATTACCATGCTTCTTTTCTACGACATTAAAAATCAAGATCTCCTTACTTTATCTTACGAAGACGGTAACGGGAAATTTGAGGTGTACAATGAGATTCATTCCCGGGAAATGACGAATCTATCCCAGGAAGAAACGCTTAACCTGTTCTTGAACAGCAAGCTCAAAAAACTTATCGGGTACCGGCTACTCATTTCTAACCTTGATTGGATCGCAAATGAACTCATTGAAGAAAAGAAAGAGATTAAGGAAGACCCCAAACTACCGGAAGGAAGATTCAGCCGTGCGTTGGGAAGATTTATACCTCGACCAATTAACACAACAGATTACTCCAAAATGGTTCCGATTGAATCATTCCAAGAAGATGACGATGAATTCAGCGATCCCGATGAAGATGAATTGCAAGAACAAATTGAACTTCAAAAGGAGGAAATCCGGGAATTACAGGAAGAAAAAGAACGAATCAAAAACACGGCACTAAAAAACCTGTTTTCGAACAACATGAAACTTCTACGGGTACTCGTTCCCAATTTGATGGAAAGCCTCGAATTGGAATCTTTCACGGTACTGTTTAAATCAACCAATGAAGAATTTCCGGTATTCAAACTCCATTTTTCTAGTGTAGATACTGGTTTTTTATGCCAACTGTATGAATTAGACCCACGAAACAATGTACCGCAAAAATTAGCAACTCTTGCAATCATTGAAGCAAAAGAAATGGTGTTTATTGATAACAGCATAGAATTCTTTGGTTTGAAAGAACCGATAAATACAGGGATTTACGACGAATATTCGCCATTAACTGTGCAGGGAAACAATGCAACATTCAATTGGCTGATCGTGTTGCTCTTAAATCAATACCGTTCATCGATTATTGATCCGGTTTATCGTGCGGAGGTATTGGAGAATCAGCTTCCGGAAATCCCGGATAAAACGAATGATTCGGATGGAGTAAATGAATCGGGAACACTCTTAGCAATACTTGGAACACTTGGTTTAACGATCCTTGGAATAAAAGCACTCCATAAGTAATCCTAACACACTTGGATAATCGCGCTGGAACCCTTGATTTTGTTAGGGTACTGGTTCTTTTATACATTTTTCACACACAAAGAATGGGTCGAAGTAATCCCAAATTACTTCATTGCAAAACTCTAAAGCAATGCTAACGATTGCAGAATGCAGGAAAATACTGGGAATTAAGTACAAAAACTGCACAGATAAACAGATTGAAATGATACGTGAACTCTTGTATTCATTTGCAGAAATGGATATAAAGCGATTAATGAAAAACAGAAAAAAAACATGAAAAAGCGCGCAATTCTATACACCCGTGTAAGTACGGACGAACAAGCGAACAGCGGGTATAGTTTGGGGGTACAATACGATCAGCTGGTAAAGTACTGCGAAATGAACAACATCGAAATTGAGAATCATTTCGTGGACGATCACAGCGCGAAAACGTTCAACCGCCCCGAATTCAACAAACTCTTAGCGTATGCTAAAAGGAAGCAAAAGCAGATTGATTATTTACTATTCGTTTCGTGGGATCGGTTTTCCCGAAACGCTCCTGATGCATATGAAATGCTCGGACGTTTGCAGAAAATGAACATTGAACCGCAAGCAATTATGCAACCGCTTGATTTCAACGTTCCGCAGAGTAAAATCATGCTTGCGATTTACTTATCGCTTCCCGAAGTGGATAACGATATTCGTTCACAGAAAATAAAGGATGGAATTCGCGGAGCGCGAAAATTGGGGCGTTGGACTTCCAACGCTCCGATTGGTTACAAGAACACCCGTGATGATGTGAATAAACCGATCATTATTCCACACCCCGAAAAAGCACCCATTGTACGATGGGCTTTTAAAGAAGTAGCGAAAGGAGAACGCGCTCCGAACGTAATTCGATTGGAAGTAAACGCGAAAGGAATCAACGTTTGTAAAACGAGTTTCTATTTGATGCTTCGCAATCCTGTTTATATCGGGAAAGTAATCGTTCCGGCTTCCAAAGATGAACCGCAACTGATCTCAACCGGAATTCATGAACCGCTTATTTCGGATGAACTGTTTTACAAAGTGCAACTCACAATGGATGGGAAGAACAAACGGATCAACAAACGTACTTCTTTCCGTGACCGGGATGAACTTCCGTTACGCGGGATATTGAGTTGCTCCAAATGTGGAAAGCATGTAACCGGAAGCGGTTCCAAAAGCAGAACCGGAGCGCGACATTTCTATTATCATTGCTTACATTGTTCCAAAGAGCGTTACAGAGCAGATACAGTAAATAAAGAAATGGAAGATTTACTAAGTGCTGTTTACATTACGGAAGAAGTGGAAACACTCTACAATGAAATCGTGCAAAAAGAATTCGCCAAAGCACGCGAAAATAGCAAACTGGATGCGAAACAACTTCAAGAAGAAGTAAGCAAACTAGAGGAACGCAAAAAGAAGCTACAACAAACGTTTTTAAACGATGAACTAAGCGCACACGATTATTCAGAGTTAAAACAAACGTTGGAACAGCGTATCATGGATTTAAAAGTGCAGATCAGCGAGAATAAGGAGCAAAAGAACAGTTTATTGGATGAAATCAAAAATGGAATACTGACAATCCCCAAATTGCTTGAAAGCTACAGAAACAGTGATGTTCAGGGTAAAAAGAAACTAATTGGTTCCATTTTCCCCGAGAAATTCATTTTCAAGAATAATAAGATTGGAACCACCGATTTAAGTGAAGTGTTCGCGCTGATTCTCAATTACAGCAAAGGTTTTAAGAAACAAAAAAGCGGACAAAACAAGTATTTTAACTGTTTGTCCGCTTTGGTGGTCCCACTTGGGATCGAACCAAGCACCTACTGATTATGAGTCAGTTGCTCTAACCGACTGAGCTATAGGACCTTTGAAGCATGTTTAAGTGAAAGAAATCTTTTCGCTCTCTGCTTCCGGTTGCAAATATAGTATTTCTGGCGAATTTCCCAATTCCGGGTGCATTTTAAACACTTTTTCTTTTCCGGAATTTATGGAAACGATGAAGTAATAGGAGGGAAGTTTCCCCTTTCGAAGGTTGATCAATCCCTCCCTTTTTTACTTTTCCGGAACCTCCTAAAACTTAAAAAAGAAATAAGCCACTGCTGCCCATTCTTTCTTGATTCCCCGGGCATAGCCCAAAGTACTGTGGCTTCTGTCTTCCACTGTTCCGTCGTCTTTGATGTAGCCCAAAGTGGAGTGGCTTCTGTCTTCAACCGTTCCGTCTTTTTTCACATAACCCACAGTAGAATGACTTCTGTTTTCGATCGTCCCGTCACTTTTAATGTAGCCGATCGTACTGTGGCTTCTGTCTTCAATAGTACCATCGCTTTTGATGTAGCCTGTGGTAGAATGGCTCCTGTTTTCAATGGTCCCGTCGCTCTTGATGTACCCGACAGTGCTGTGGCTTCCTGATTCGATGGTTTGTGCTTTGGCGCATGTGGCGCTTCCCAAGACCATCAGAATGACAATTGCTTTTTTCATCATGTGTTATTTCAGTTTATATGATTTAGAACTTCAGAACGCAAAAGAATGCGTTTCCTTTCAATAAAAATAAGCGATTCCGGGATCAAAAATCAGCAAAAGATACATTCGATGATTGCGGGTTGATATCTGCGGCGAATGGGGATATATTCGTTTTTTTTCAAGAACTCAAAAAGTATCCGGAAAAAGTTTGTAAATAAAATCAGCAAAGCATAAGTAAAAGCACCGCTTTCGATGATCAATCACTCATAAGCGATCGGATTAAACCGGTTGTTTCTATTGCAGCAACGATTGAATTTGGGCGTTATTATTCCTGAATGTTCTAATTTTGCAGGGTGGCGAAACAGAAAAACACGGAGAACAAAAAGCTTCATTCCAAATTAATGGGACAGAAGAAAAACAGGAAACAAGCAGCTAAAGAGTTGAACAGACAGCGACTCCGGGAATTGAATCGGTTGGCTAATAAGTTGAGGAATGAGAACCTGAAAGAGCCCCTTCATCCTGTGGTGGAGGATAACCAAATCCAGGTCGTTTCGAATTTCGGGGAGCTGGTTTCTGCGCACTTTCACGGCGCAATGAATGCGGTTTGCTGGAAGCGGGAACTAAGCGGTGATTTTTCTGAGATTGTAAGCAAGGTCATATTCACCGGGAATATGACAACACTCGAAGAAGAAGACCTTCTGGAGCTTGACCTGAGTGAGCAGGGACATCTTGCCCGTGAGATCCTGATTGCTGATCTGAAGCTGCTCAGAGATCACGGCGCGTCACCGGTACTCAATGTGATCAGGTACTACGACCGCGACGATGAAGATTCGGTTTTTTCAACGGATGTTTATTCGTTCCATGTAGACCATTCGCCGATACCTGTCGACACTTTTTTGTGCACGTATTCTGGTGACTCCAGTGAGATCATACCGAATTCTCAGGCTCAGCAAAAAATTCATATTCCGGAAGTTAGTGATGAGCTGAGAAAGTTGTATGACGGACCGGAAGAAGGATTCGAAGCATTCCTGACCGAACATTTTTTTGACCTGCATTATGAAGCGTTGCCCGGAGCAAATCCGGTTAGTTTGGGACTTGGTCATTTGTGGAAAATTGCAACAGAACATCCCGAAAGACAGTCGCTTCCGTGTGTTCATCGTGCGCCGGTAGAAAAATCGGGGCAGAGCAGGCTGTTGTTGATTTGTTAGAATTTGATATTTAATGAAAACCGTAGGTATCAGTCGCAACTGATACCTAACCTGTTTTCTTTTTCTTACAAAGCAAACGATACCGGCAGTACCATTTCCGCATCTACTTTTTTACCGTCTTTCTCTCCCGGGATCCAATTCGGCATGGAAGAAACTACGCGTAAGGCTTCAGCGTCCAATTCTTTGCTCACCCCGCGTTTAACAGCTGCTTTTGTTACTTTGCCGTCTTTCGCAACCACAAAAGAAACAATCACTTTTCCGGTGGTTTTGGATTTGACCGCTGCTTCCGGGTAACGTACATTAGCGATCATGTACTTCGTCATTGCTTCCATTCCGCCTACATATTCAGGCATTTTGTCAACTTCCGTTTGCTGGGGAGCTGCACTGTGTATCTCCGTGGTGTTTTCAACTTTGTCCGGAATAACGAAGTAGATATCCTTCTCTTTTGTTTTGGCTGCTTCTTTCGAAACCGGTTCTGTTTTCTTATCCGGAACTACTTGCTTTTTAGGAGCCGGTTTGACCTCTTTGGTGGTTTTTGATTTAGATGCCGGAGTCTCTTTTTTGGTGCTTTTCTTCGTGGTAGGTTCCTGGTCAGGCGAAGTGAATGAGATTAGCGTAAAACCTCCTGCGATAAGCGGCAGGGCAAGTGCAGTTATCAGCACTCTTTTCGATGTTTTTTTCATGATTTTAATACGTTTAATCAGCGTGAGCTTGGTCATAAACTGATTGGTGAATAAATATATGGATGAACTAGTTCCTAGAGAATACGTCAGCAGGAATTCCATGTAGCCGACGCGGTATTTGTTGTACATGATCCTGTCCACTTCAAATTCGTGGATATGGACCAATTCTTTTTTCAAGAGCAGAAAAACAGGATTAAACCAGGAAAAGCAATGCAGGGTTTCCAGAAATAAACGGTCTGCCGAATGGTATTTTTGAGCATGGACTTTTTCGTGCTGGAAGATAATTTCACGGTCGTACTCCGAAAGTCCCGCAGGTAGTTGAATGTAGCGGAAAAAGGAGGAAGGTGCTTCGTTAGGAAGTTCAACCAATGTAAATCCTTCTTCTTTGGTGTGTTTTGCCATGATAAAGACCTTTAAAACCCGGAAGATAGTGACAAGCATCCACCCGGAAAGTGCTCCAACTCCCAGCCAGTAAGCAACTTCCAGTAAAACCGAATAATCAAAAGAGAGAATCTGACCGGTTTCTTTCGATGCACTGATCTTTATTTCCTGCAGTTCGAATACCGGAATATGATAACTCCATGAAGATCCCGATACACTTGCATGTTTAGCCCAAATAGCGAGTCCCGAAAGAACAGGAATTGAAAGCAGGGAAAACCGCTGCCACCCGAAAGAAAGGAAGCGTTGTGTGAGCTTGAAAACACCGAATAGCAAAGTGATGACTACGTTTGCTTCAAAAATATACCACAAGTAATTATTCATGACGTTCCTTTTTTATAATTTCCAGTAATTCATTTACATCGTTCAGATCCAGGTTGTTCTCCTTCATAAAGAAGGAAAGCAGTTTCGCATTCGAGTTGCCGAAATAATTCTCCTTTAAAGACTGGAACCGCTGCGCAGAATAAGCTTCTTTGCTGATCATCGGGTAGTATTCATTGGACTTTCCGTAAGTTTTGTATTCCACGAAACCCTTTTGTACCAAAACACGGATGACTGTCAATACCGTATTATATGCAGGTCTCGGTTCTTCCAGCTGCTCATGAATGTCTTTTGCAAATCCTTTTCCAACAGACCAGATGGCCTGCATAATTTGTTCCTCTGCGCGTGTCAATTCCTTTTTCATGTCACAATGATATAATTAGTTTTTTAATTATACAACTATATTTATAAATATAAATGTTAAAAAATAATCTGTACTTCTATTTTTCTTTGTTTTCAAGGGGAGGGGAAGGGTTTTGCGAAAAAAAACATTTTTTTTCTGACAATTCTCTGACAATTGAAATCCAAAAAGGAAGACTCATCGTAGGTAACTAAAACAGCAACGATGAAAAAATTCTTCAAACGCACATTAAAGGTATTGGGAGTATTGGTTCTGGGCCTTTTCTTAACAGCCTTTGTATGGGCAAACTGGGAAAAACCGTCACCGGGTGAAATGGCGCCGGTAGTTGACTTTCTGCAGTATGATACTCAAAAAATTGGAGATTCTGCTAAAATCCAAAGTATTCAAAAAACCCTTTCCGGGATCGAAGGTGTTCATGGAAGCACATTCAATCCTGTGAGCGGGCTGTTGGTCGTTTCATACGGTGTGGCAGATACAGACCGCGAACTGATCGAACAAACGATTCGAACTGCTCACCGGGTAGAACTGAAAGAGAAACTATTTGAAAAATCAGGACCCAAATGTCCGATTGATGTGTCCTACATCGTTCGGATTAAAAGGTTTTTGTGTGTAAGAGATTAAAAACCCTCAATTTAAAATTAACAACTATGAAAAGAACAACATTTATGGTGGTTGCAGGACTTTTGTCCGTTTCCATGTTAGCAGTTAGCTGTAAAAAAGAAGAGAAAGACGATACACCGACTCCAACACCAACTCCGACACCGTCGTTATATACGCGTCTTGGAGGTGACGGGGCGATTACCGCTGTTACTGACCAATTCATTCAAAATGTCTTGGCAGATCCTACCATTGCAGATAATTTTCAGGCAACAGGAGCAGATCCTTATCGATTCGCACTTTTCCGCGAACGTTTGATTGACCAGTTATGTTCAGCTACAGGTGGACCTTATACATACACCGGTGCAAACATGTACGATGCACATGACGGGATGAATATTACAGATGCTGAGTTTGGAGCACTTGTAAATGCATTGGTTGCTTCCCTGAATCAATTCAATGTGCCGGCAGCTGAGCAGAATGAATTGCTTGGTATTTTAGGACCGATGCAGACAGACATCGTTGGACACTAATTTCATTAATCATTGAGGAATTAATCCCGTTTGAGTAGATTCAGACGGGATTTTTTGTGGTTAAAAGGTTTGAAAACGGGCCGATAACTTCGTTGATAAAAAAGGGAATCGAAAGTCCGCAGATATCCGTTCGAAATTCTGTAATTTAGACCAATGAATGAACTGGAGCGTAACATAGCAGCACTTTTTGAAGTGAGATCGGAGGATTTAAACACGATCAGTTCTTATTTCAGGCCGGTTGAATTGCCCAAAGGAACAACTTTCTTCAAAGAACACGGTTATTGCAACCAGCTTGGATTTGTGAAATCAGGTTTGCTGCGTGAACATGTTAACCTTCCTGAAAAAGAAATTACCAAATGGATCGCAACACCGGGTTATTTCATAACAGACCTGAATAGTTTTTTGTTTGACAAACCGGCTGTTTCTTCACTCCAGGCGTTAACAGATTGCGAGTTGTACGTAATCAGCAAAGAAGATTACCGCAATATGGGAAAATCCATCCCGACCTGGAATACCGTGGAAAAACTATTCCTGGCAAAATGCTTTGGAATTATGAGCGATCGAATTTTGACATTCATTTCTATGACAGCTGAAGAACGTTACGTTCAATTGTGGAGTACCAATAAAGAACTCTTCAACCAGGTCCCGTTACAATATCTGGCATCCATGCTCGGTATGACTCCCGAAACCTTTAGCAGACTTCGGAAAAAGCTTACCGCAATTTCTTGATATTTGTCAAGAGCAGGCTCCTTCTTTTCATCGAATTTTGTTCTATCAAACAATCAAAATTCAATTCAGATGAAAAAGGAAATTAAAACACAAATCACTATAGAAGCAACTCCAAACCGCGTTTGGGAAGTATTGACTGATTTTGAAAAATACTCAGGTTGGAATCCATTTATCAGATCCATCAAGGGGCAAGTGAAAACAGGTGAGAAGATCATTGTACGGCTGGAACCTCCCGGAGCAAAAGGAATGACTTTCAAACCCAAAGTATTGGCTTTTGACCAAAACAAAGAATTCAAATGGATCGGACACTTATTCTTTCCGGGACTATTTGACGGCGAGCACCGCTTCGAACTGATCGATAACGGAGACGGGACAACAACATTTATCCAGGCAGAGAAATTCAAAGGGATTTTAGTACGCATGTTATCCAAAATGCTGGATGGAAGTGCGATGAACGGTTTCAAAGCCATGAATGAACGTTTGAAAATAGAAACGGAGAAATAATTACGAATTACAAATTTGTTTTTCGGATAACGATTTCTGTTGTCTCAAAGATCTTTAGCAGCGGACAAAGTCTCCATTACACGACAGAGAAATTACAAAATTGAAATAAAATTATTACCCGTCCTGAATGTTTTAGGGTGAAAGCGAAAGCTTTACTTTTCAGTTAACCGCTCCCGGAAAGTGCTAAATCACAGTGTTTGTAAAACAACTGTGATTTGCATTTCGGATCCAGATCCCTTCTTTACGTGGAGCGGTCTGAAAAGGGATGCTTTCCGAATGTTGTAATGGGGACAAGGCAGTTTTGCCTACTTTTTCTGCCTTGGCAAAAAGTAGGGACAAAAAGATTTTTGAGAGGTGTTGAAATCTATTGGATAAAAAGAAAATTGGAAGCTACAAAGGTTTAAAAACTTTCACAAAAGCATTCAATCGATTCAACATTTTCTCCGGAGCATCCATTGAAAGAAAAAATAGCACGATTGGTAATTGATCAGCTGAATTTTTTGTGGGATAGCTCTTGTTTGCTTAGCTTTGAAAAAAATTGACCTATGAAACAAATCGTTACCTATTTTACAGCTCTGCTTTTAACTGCTTCATCTGCTTTCGGGCAATCCGAATTAACAGTTAATTGCTACAATTCAAATTCGATTTATAATTCCTATTCGATAGACGGCCAGATAATTGAATATGCCACTTGTTCGTTTCAGCCTGCATTTTATGTGGCAGTGATCGATCCGTCTAATTGTTCTGCATGGGGAACCAATTACAACGGTGCCAATCCAACACACGCTTTTGGAAACATGAATGAAGGGAATTGCAGACAACGTGTGGAATACTATTTTATTTTCGATGCAGGTGATTCCTTACAGCTTGCTGGTATGTTGAATATGCTGCAAACAGTTCCTTCGGGACATTCACTGATCGTTTACACACCTGTTTCATACGATTACAGCGCTGTGAATGCCGTAAATCCGAACTTAATCCAGGAATTGGAAAGCAGATGGAATCCGGCGGTTATCCATGGAAATGAGATAATGGTCTTATATGGTGAACAGGGAAATACGGCTTCATTTGTTGAAGAAACTACCCAAAATGCAGGGCAGATTTCATTCAGTACAACGATTTGCAGTCCTTTATCGGTAAACAACGAAGTAATCGAAACCAAGTTGGTCCGGAAGCAGGATGGAACAATTTTTTTCCTGAACCCGGACTTAAAGATCGAAGATCTGCAAATCCTGGATGCGGCCGGCAAACACGTATCTTTCGTAAAAACGGATAATATCATTCAATTGGAGGCCGGGGCAGGCATATATCTGTTCCAGGCAACAGCTTCCGGGAAAATCTACCGCAGTAAACAGATGATTTCGTTTTAATACAATCGTCCTGCTGAATTCGGAATTACACCGGTTTAAACTGTTTCACAAACGCATTCAATCGGTTCATCCATCCTTTTAGAAAAACAGCATTTTTCCCCTTTGCAATCCGATGAAAGAAAGCTGCACGCTGTTTTACCAGTTCATCGAACAATTCTTTCGGTGGAATCGCATTAGCTGCTGCAATGGTTTTGGGACCTATCACTCCATCAATGGAAACAGCTCCGCCTTTCTGGTTGATAGCCCGCTGAAGCGTTAAACCCGCTTGCCTGACACCGGAACCCCATGCAATGGTCGTTACCATAAATCCAATGGATAAAGAATTGAAAGAAGCTGCCTTTACTTTGGAATAATAAAGTGAGTCGAAAACAATGAACCAATCTGCATTTGACATTTCAAAGAAACGCAGGTCGTTTAGTTTTCCGAATTTTTTGCGCCAAACCGCATAGGTAATTCCAGCATTGGTATGCCATCCTGTTTTGCCTTTGAAAGGAGTTGGACAAGGTGTTTTGCTTGCGGAATCGGAAGTGTGTCTGCTGAGACCACCTTCCCATTTTCGTTCGAAAATGATAAAATCTTCTAGAGTCATGATGTGAATAGAAACTACTCCGTAAAGATGCACCAAATTTTAAAACGGTACATCATTGATGGTGATTAATAATAAGTTAATTGGTCCGAATATTTCCGGAAAGCTAATTTACGATAAGAAGTCCGTAATCTTTTTACGAGGTTTGATACCGATTTAAAAAGAAAACCGGATGGATTTCCGGGTCCATCCGATCTCTCCTTGCATCCGGAGGCCTAGGTTTTATAACGTTAAGATCTTTATCATGACAAAGCTTCAAATACAAACGCATCCTTTTTGGATTTGGTTGGAAATTGGATGGAAAAGTTCAAAAATCTTAAAAAGAAAATTCGGAT
The DNA here is from genome assembly GCA_966248825.1 of uncultured Fluviicola sp. Taxonomy (GTDB): domain Bacteria; phylum Bacteroidota; class Bacteroidia; order Flavobacteriales_D; family Crocinitomicaceae; genus Fluviicola. The sequence goes on along the minus strand of CBINBC010000027.1, from coordinate 35,145 downwards.
GAATTCGTTCATCCACCCGAATTTTTCCTTATTGAAACCTTGCGTTTAGTGCTTTTCCGGTGAAGAAACTTTACTCTTCGGACTTTCATTCCAATACTGCATGATAATAAATGAAATAGCTACAGCACAGCCGATGCCTTCGGTAAAGAGCGTCAATGCAGCCTGACCTAAAGTAATGTGGTTGTTCCATAGTATTCCACCTTCAAATTTGCTGATGAAATCCGGCTGAATGAACATGGCATAAATTACGAAGCCAATCAGGGATAAACTGACAGTTATTACATTGGCGAGGATCAATGAAACCCAGGCGTTCAGGTAATTATTGTCGACATTGTTTTTGTGATTCTGTTTCGCCAGCCTGTTTGTAAAGAAAATAATAATCCCGATGTTTAGGAACCTGAGAAAAGTGACATGTTCCAACGAAAATACTTTCGTAAGCAGGAATAAAGCAACAATGCCTGCAAAGCTGTAGAGCCCGTATCGTACGGATTGAGATCGAGTGTTCATAGTGATAGAATTTAAATGCGATTAGAATTTACATCAAAACAAGGTGTTATCCAAATTTATTTTTAGGTAATTCATTTATTATCAAATAAGTACCAAAAGAAAATCGGATGAATTTGAATCCACCCGATTTTCCGATTTGTCAAGAGATTTTACTCTTTGGCGGGTTCCACAGGAACACATTTGTTGTCCGGAGTTCTTTCATTCCAATACAGTACATTCATAAAAGATACTGCTAAGGCACTGGCCATACCCTCAAAGAAGAGTACTACTGCCGCCTGACCTATAGTTACATGGTTATTCCAAAAGATCCCTCCGTCAAACTTGCTTATAAAGTCAGGTTCAATAAAATTCGCATATATCACAAAACTAAATACAGACAATATGACCGTAATCACGTTGGCCAGCATCAACGAACCGAATGCCTTTAGGAAGTTGTCATCGTTATCCAACTGACGATTCTTCTTAGCCAGTCTGTTTGTAAAGAAAAATACGATGAAAACGTTCAGAAAACGCAAATAACCGTTGTTTTCCAATGAAAATAATTTCATGAGTAAAAATAGCACTGCAATACCTGCAAAACTATAAAGCCCATAGCGGACGTGTTGATATTTTGTGTTCATAACTTTGCTATTTGAATGAGTTTATAAATTACAATAAACCATATTGGATTCCAAGTATTTAACATTTTAAAACACTTGTGAAATGCGAATGATGGATGAAAAAATGTAGGCACGGAATGCTTTGCATGCCTACTTCATTTTTCAAGGTTCAGAAGATTTTGATAAACGTAATTCGGAATTATGTACATTAGTAACATTAATTCAAACCCTATGAAATTCGTACTTTATTCTTTGGCAGTTAGCATCTTGCTTGTTTCTTGTGGAAATCCGGCTGTTCCCGATTCGGAAGCTGATCATGACGGAAAAGCAGCTGTTGATGAAAGAAAACCGATCCGATTAAGTGCAGCCGACCTTTTCAACGGGGAGAAAGTGCGTTTGTTCCTTTACCAGAATCCGAAGATAAACCCGGAATCCAATAAATTGTTCTTAAGCGCCCTGGACGAATTCAAGAATAAAAAGAACCTTTCTGCAGCTAAAGAGGGCTTCAAAGCTTCGATCGCGGCATACCCGAACGCAAAGTCTTATTACGAACTGGGTAATGTATTCATGGAGATGAAAAATTACCAGGCAGCATTAGATGCTTATTCATTAGCTGAAAAATTGGGTTACGAACCTTTTTCGAAGGTTATGTTTAATGTGGCATGTGCATATTCCCAATTGAAGAACTTTCCCATGAGTGCCGATTACCTGCAATTCGCCATTCAGTCCGGATATGTAAATATCGACAACATTGAAAAAGACAAAGATTTGGCAAACTTGCGTGAGAAAGAGCCTTACTTATTCAAAAAATACATGGATCTTGGCCTGAGCGGTGTTTCCGATGTGGAGAACCTGCATTGGCTGCAGTTTAAGCGCATGTTTGTTCAGGCCTCTTTTCCGATTAACCTGAATATGGAACAGGGAAAAGTGGTGTATGATGACAAGAACCGCATTTCTTATGACTACGAACGGTTTGTGTCCGAAATGCGCAATGAGCGTTTTTCCCGGGATGTCAGCAAAGGTTTCTACAATTTTGTACAGGTTGCAGAAAAACCAAATTATGTGGCATTGATTTACGTAATCAGGGAAGAATTTAACGGTGATCAGAGCCCGTTGACTTACCGACTGGTGACATTTTCAAAAACAGGAAAACTGATCGATAAGAAAACAATTGCCGGTCGCGAGGATTATTCGGAAATGCTTAAAATGTGTACGATCAACAAAGATTTGACGTTTACCATTACCAACTATGAAACAACTTTTGAGAAAGATCCGGAGGAAGAAGGATACTATGAAAACCCGATTGTTTCAAAAAAGAAAATTGACTCGGAAAAATACCGCATCGATGCTTCCGGAAAGATCCTTTATCTGGAAGGGAAAACGTTTACTGAAGCAACTGCATCGCTTAACGGCTGGCTAATAAACGTTTTATAAGCCCACGCTTGATGAAAATCTCTGCAACGACCAGGTTCAGTGTCCAGCTTAACCAGGAAAGCAGGATGTACAGGTTTACAGGATCCATGTGCAGGTAGAAAACATCGAATAAATAGGAGTAAAGTCTGAGTGAAACTGCCGATAAGGTCAATGCATAACTGCGTACCATCCATTTTCCGTGTTTTTCGTAATCCTTTTTGCGTACATAATGATAGGCCGTGTAAGTTGTTCCCAGCCAGAGAATACTTAAGATCACAAAACTGGTTTGGGCAGGATAACCGCCGTTTGCATATAAAGACATGACTAAAGCAGCCGGTCCTGAGATCAATAGAGTAACCACCAGGTAAATGAATCCGGAAATGCGGTGAATCCTGGTGTATTTGCTCAGGATTGTTTTGCTGAATTGGAGTAAACCGCTGGTAATAATCAGGATACTGGTGAATACATGAATGTAAAAACTGTATCTCCAGTGTTTGATATGGTAAATCAATTGCTTGGTCTTCAGGAAATCAATACCACGGCGCATTTCCAGGTACGGAATCGATAGCAAGAGCAGCAAATACGAAGCATAAAGAATCCCGATTACAAAGAATATCCAGGCTGTTTTTTTCATCAAACCTTCCTGAATTAATAATAATCCGGGTAAATACTTAAACCATTCGGTCCGTCAAAGCTTGGCATTTCGTCTTCTTTCTGGCTTAGTTTGAATTTCATGACCTGTTCCTTAAAACGTACATTTTTAGACCAATTGATCACAATTGTTTTCTTATCGGCAAATTTCCAGGAGCCTTTGATGATTTCCTGCTGTTCGTTTTCCTGTCCTTCCGGGTAATACGTATAACGCAGAATGCCGTTTTCCTTAAACTCCACATAGCCGCCGTCCAAATTAGAGTAGGAGAATAACTCCATGAAATTGTCCTCCGTAATTTCACCGCCGTCGTAATAGAATTTCTCTCCCGATTCGTCGGTCTTTTTACTGCCCAGTTTTTTCAGGGTAAATTTCTTAGAAGGAATTTTCGGATCGTTGGCTGTCCAGTTTGCATCTACGCTGCCGTTCTTCTTTGAAATAACCAACGTGAATATTCCATCGAACTTGTTGTCTCCCGGTTCATTTAAAGTCAGCTCAAATTGATCTTTTTTCTGTACCACCGAACCACTGATATTGCGCTGTAATCCTTTATGCACATTATAGCCGATTGCTTTTTTGTCGTTCACGTAAGTCAAGACAACATTGATGAAACCGTCCCCGAAATCACCGGTATACAATCCGCGGAGCGTATCAAAATTCGTTTCGGGGAACCATTCTTCTGTTGAAACAGAATCAGGGGAAGTTTTTTTTGCAGCAATGTTATTCTTAGCTGAATGCGTGTCTGATGAACAGGAAGTGCTTAGCAGGATACCGGAAATTCCAATAAATAATGCGAAAGGTGTTTTCATAAAGCCATTAATTCGTGGCTAAAAATAAACTTTTTGACAATAACAAATCGATCAGGAGGATTCACACAGCCGAATGTTTAAAGAAATGTCCGGCAAAGTTGGCCAAAAAAACTATTTTTGCTGACAAGATTAACGATTTACAATGGAAGAATTCATTATTGATAAGATTGAAGAAATTGCTTTTTCACGGGTTAAACCAAGCGATTCGTTGTGGCAGGAAAAGGTGTTGGATTCAATTACAATTGTGGAATTGGTGGTTGAATTGGAGAATGAGTTTGGAATTAAAATTCCGTTTAATGAAATCGTAGAAGATAATTTTGAAACGGTTGAACGCATTGTCAACTACCTGAACTCTAAAAAATGAAAATAATCCTTCAAGGCTTATTTAAATACCACGTTATCCCGATAGTTATTTCATTAGCTGTTGTTTTCCTTTTGGATTGGGCTGTTGTCAAAGTTGAAAAGAACAGTTCATCCAAAACCGAAACGATTTCAGGAACGGCAGTTTCCGAAAGCGGATTGATCCCCAATTGTTCCGAAAAACAAGGTGAAATTGAACTGATCGGTTCCCTGCAGAATCCGGATAAACTGAGCATTTTTGGTTCGTCAGAACTTCAGGCGGCAAATTATACGGCATATACCTTTTTACCGGATAGTTTAGGTTTAAGAACAACGGCTTTTGGTCATGCGCAACATCAGAGTTTGAGTATAGCCTGTGAATTGCTGGCGGCCGGAGATCACCTGGATGGCGCGAATGTATGTATTATCCTGAGTCCGGGATGGTTTGAGAGCGAAGGAACCAACATTGAAGCTTTCCTGGAATTTGTACGTCCGAATTTCTTGAAAAGGATTATCCACGATGAGCAGATTCCGAAGGGAGAAAAGATGCGTATTGCAAACTTTATCAATGACCATTATTCGGATGTGAACAACCCTTCGAAAGAATTGACCTATTTCCGAAACTTCAGCACCCAGGAAAAATACGGTTGCCTGCCGCAAGGTTTCCTGATGTATGCGAAAAACCACATTCCGAATGTGGAGTACAAAGTGGTTTCAGCTGCAAAAAACAAAGCTCGGAAGAACGGTTTTTCAGACTGGGAAAAAGCTAAAAAAAGAATCCGTGCTGAATTTCTTAAAAGCTGTGGTAATAACAGTATTTACGTGGATAGTGCTTACTTCAGGCAATATTTGCTGCGCGACGGGAAGTACATAAGTGATAAAATGGAAGAATTAGATCCTGTGAATGAATACGGGGATTTTAGAATGGTAGTAGACATCCTGAAGCGCCATCACTGTAAAGCAACTTTTATTATTCAGCCGCTGAATCCGTACCATTTTGCCGATCTGCACCAGTTCAATGCTACCAGGGCAAAGATCAAAGGCGAATTGGCAAAAGCAAAATTCCCTGTATTGGATCTATATGTGACAAGCAAAAGAGAATACACGCCGGGAATCCTTAGAGACGTCATGCATCCAAGTGATTTTGGATGGATGATGATCAATGAATTTTTGGTGAAACAATATCCGAATTTGCATGAATAAGAATCAACTAATTAAGAATACCATTGTCTATATTCTGCTGATTATAGGCTTTTTCCTGTTTTATGTGGCACAATTTGATGTGTTTGTTAATCACGAAGAAGGAAAAGAATCAAGTTCCAAAGTGGATTTCGTTTATCAGCAATTCTAATCGTTCATGGGGAAACTGCACCAAATACTGCCTTTTACCGAGTTTGGATTCTTCTATTTTGTAGCGATAGGAATTGCATTGCTTGCCTTCGGGAAGCTGATTCTTTCCAAGACTCTCAAGTACTCGTACCTGATGGCATTTGTGAGTTTGGCGTATATCTTACTTTACTTCACAAAACCTGTCCAGATTATCGGGCTGATGACCTATTTCTATTTGATCTACCTGGTTTTTGCCCGCGTTTTGAAATTTTCCGGCTTGCTGCTGCCGGTCATTTTGATCTCTTTGCCAATGATCTTTATGAAGACCCTGAACATTCTTCCAACGGAAGAGCCAGGTACTTTGCATACACTGGCAACCATTTTCCAGATCGCAGGGATTTCGTTTATGACTTTTAAAGTCATTCAGCTTTACATCGACGAAGGACAAAAAGAAGAACGGGTTTCCGTGCTTGATTTTTTCAATTTTGTAGCCTTTGTCCCTACTTTGCTTATCGGACCGATAGATCGTTTTGCACGCTTTAAAGAAAATGTGAGCAAAGGATACCAATCCATGACTTCCGAGCTCTTTTTGGACGGGTTAAATGATCTTATCCGTGGGTTGCTTTACAAATTTATCATTGCGCATGCCATACTGGTTATGGTCCTGAATCAATTAGAGAATGACGGAACAATTCTTTTCCATCTTGCAAATATGTATTCGTACCTGTTTTATTTGTTCTTCGATTTTGCAGGGTATTCACTACTTGCAATCGGAGTAGGTAAAATGATGGGGATTCATGTTCCTATCAACTTCAACAAACCTTTCCTGGCAGTCAACCCGAAAGATTTCTGGAAACGCTGGCACGCAACTTTGGGCGATTGGCTGAACGATTATTTTTTCAAACCGATCTTCAAGGAATTAACCACGAAAAAGAAATTCAAACCCATTCAGAGACAAAACCTGGCTTTATTCCTGACTTTTACGCTAATGGGATTCTGGAATGGTTTCGAATTGCATTTCATCCTGAGCGGGATGCTTTTCGGGCTTTTTTCTATCACGCATAATTACTATGTTTATCGGTGTAAAAAGGAAGGAAGGGATGTGTTTTTCGGAAAATTATCACCGAAAGCCATTCAGTTCATTTCCATTTTCCTGATGTTTAATTCGGTAGCTTTTGCCATTTATGTTTTCAGTGGTAAGATCAGCTACCTGTTTGATAAAATATTCTAAACGATGAGGTTCTGTTTTGATTCTAAACAATTCACAGATCAGGCTATTGATGCTGATAAGCTTGCTGTAATAGGTGAGAACGGTGAAATTACCTGGGCTGAATTTGAATCGCGGGTAACCAATTTTTGTGCATTTTTCAAAAGTAAAGGCTGGGACCAATTGAAGTTCCCGGTAATCCTTTACGGACATAAGCAGGTCGAAATGATCGTGGCTGTTTATGCATTGATGCAACTGGAAGTCCCTTATATTCCGGCTGATGTCATCTACCCGAAAGACCGCGTGGAATCGATCAAACAGATCTCCAAAACAAACCTGATCATTAATTGTTCGGATGAAGAACTGGATTTTTCCGATGTTTCCATTTTGTCATTCCGAAACAATGAATTTGCGCTTTCTCAGGAAGCGCCGGTTATTCTTACAGAAGAGAAACCTTTGGATCCTTTGGTATATTTGATATTTACCTCCGGTAGCACCGGGGAACCAAAAGGAGTACAGATCAGCACCCAGGCAGTGCGCGATTTTACGCAGTGGATGCGTGAAGATTTTGGGTTTCAGCCACACGATGTCTTTATCAATATTGCTGTTTTGAGTTTCGACCTTTCTGTTTATGAATTGATGTCTTTCGGGGCGATAGGGGCAACACTTTTATTGAATTCCAAAACGGTGTCCGAAAATCCGGACTTACTGATGGACAGGGTTCAGAAATACCGGGGAACAATTTGGGTTTCTACACCTTCCTTCTCCTTTATTTATTCCAGGATTGATGAGGTTAGCCGATTGGACAGCATCCGTTATTTCTTGTTCTGCGGAGAATTGCTTCCGCACAGTTTGGCGAAGGTATTGGTCGAAAAGTTTCCCCGGGCAATTGTCTACAATACATATGGTCCGACAGAAGCGACCGTGGCAACAACCATGATTGAAATCGATGCGGATATCCTGGAAAAGCACCCGATTTTACCGGTCGGAAGATCAAAGCCGAGAAGCAGGATCCTGATTGACCAGGACGAGATTGTGATCGTTGGGAAAAATGTTTCATTGGGTTACTTGAACCGTCCGGACCTGAATGCAGAGAAATTTATTACCATTGAAGGGGAACGTGCTTTCAAAACCGGAGATCAGGGCTATCTGGAAGACGGTATTTTGTTTTTCAAAGGCAGAAACGACGACCAGGTGAAACTGCATGGATTCCGCATTGAATTGAATGAGATAACTTCCGTTTTGAACGATATGAGCTTCGTACTTCAGGCGGAAACAATTCCCTTGAAGCGAAACGGGGAAGTGAAAAAAATTGTGAGCTTGGTACAACTGAAATCAGGACAGGATGAGAGTAAAGACTGGAAAGCTGAAATACTGGAAGGCTTGAACAGTAAATTGCCGTACTACATGATTCCTTCCGACTTTAAATTTATTGACAAAATGCCTCTGAACCAAAACGGTAAGGCTGACAAGAAGATGCTCGAGCAGCTCTATCTTGCAAAAAGCTGAAATGAATATATAAGTTGAATATCCGTCAAAGGATATGTCGATTTAAAAGCTTATTTTTGAACTTTCGAAGAAAATTTATGGAATACAACACCACGAGACCGAAGTTATTACTTCCGGAGTATGGTAGAAACGTACAAGAAATGATTTCTCATGCAATGGAAATCGCAGATCGCGACGAACGCAACAAAGCAGCCAGAGCAATTATTGAAGTCATGGGACAATTGAACCCGCATTTACGTGACGTAGATGATTTCAGACACAAACTATGGACGCATTTGTTCGTTATGTCTGATTTTAAATTAGACGTTGATTCTCCTTATGAAATTCCAAAACCGGAAACGCTTACAAGCAAGCCGGAGCAGATGACTTATCCGAAAGGACGCATCAAATACGGTCATTATGGAAAATATACCCAGGAAATTTTGAAGGATGCGAAAAATGTATCCGCCGCAGATGAACGCGATTACCTGAAAATTACCATGGCAAATTTCATGAAGAAACAGTATTTGGCTTACAACAATGATGCTGTGGAAAATCACGTGATTGCTAATCAGTTGAGAGACCTTTCGCAGGGAGAATTGATCCTGGAAAACCCGGATGAATTGATGAATACTAACCTGATCCTGAAATCGTTTGGAATTCAGCCGAACAAGCGTCCGAAGAAGAATCAGAAAAACCAAAAGAACTTTAAAGGAAAAAACAACCAAAATCGTAATAAGAATTAAGTATGTCGTCTTTTGAAATTTACGGAGGAAAGAAACTAAAAGGAGAATTGACGGTACAAGGGGCTAAAAATGAAGCTTTACAAGTACTTTGCGCTCCTTTGTTGACCGCTGAAAAAGTTACTATTTCAAACATTCCGGATATCGTGGATGTGAATAAGTTGATCGACTTATTGCAGACAATGGGAGTGAAGATTGAGAAAGTAGAACGCGGGACCTACGTTTTCCAGGCAAAAGATATTGACCTGGGGTATTTGGAAACCGAAGATTTCAAGAAGAGAGCAGCATCCCTGAGAGGGTCTATTATGATCGTTGGTCCGCTATTGGCTCGTTTCGGGAAAGGATTTATTCCTAAGCCGGGAGGTGATAAGATCGGTCGTAGAAGACTGGATACACATTTCGAGGGGTTTGCTTTGCTGGGAGCAAAATTTAATTACGATGCCGGTGAGCATTTTTATTCCATTGAAGCAAAAAAATTAAAAGGAACATACATCCATTTGGATGAAGCTTCGGTAACCGGAACTGCAAATGTGATTATGGCAGCAGTTTTGGCAGAGGGAACAACCACTTTCTACAATGCTGCTTGCGAACCTTACATTCAGCAGTTGTGTAAGATGCTGAATTCCATGGGAGCGAAGATCTCCGGGATCAGTTCCAATTTACTGACCATTGAAGGGGTGAAGGAATTAGGTGGTTGCTATCACCGTATTTTACCGGATATGATTGAGATCGGAAGTTTCATCGGATTGGCAGCAATGACACAGTCGGAGATTACCATCAAAGATGTGAGCTGGGAAAACCTGGGAGTCATTCCGAATACTTTCCGAAGATTAGGAATTAAACTGGAAAGAAGAGGAGACGACATCTACATTCCTGCCCAGGAATCTTATGAGATCGATACTTTTATCGATGGTTCCATTCTTACAATCTATGATGCGCCGTGGCCAGGGTTCACCCCGGATTTGTTGTCTATCATCCTGGTAGTTGCAACACAGGCAAAAGGAAGTGTATTGATTCACCAGAAAATGTTCGAGTCGCGTTTATTCTTCACGGATAAACTGATTGATATGGGAGCACAGATCATTTTGTGTGATCCACACAGGGCAACTGTTATCGGGTTGGGAAGACAGCATAATTTACGCGGGATTCAAATGACATCTCCGGATATTCGTGCCGGGGTTTCCCTGTTGATCGCAGCCCTTTCTGCAGAAGGAAAAAGCGTTATTCACAATATTGAACAAATTGACAGAGGTTACCAGGACATCGATATTCGCTTGCGAAACCTGGGGGCTGATATTCGTCGCGTAAACTAAAGAACAGATGAAAAATTCAATAATCATTCTATCCACTTTATTCCTGGTTGGAATAGGGTTGTCTTCTTTCAAAGCAATCAAATCAATGCCGGGAGTCGGTACAAAAGCTCCTGAAATTGCTTTGGCAGGTGTTGATGGGAAAATCGTAAAACTTTCTTCCTTGAAAGGGAAAATGGTTTTAATCGATTTTTGGGCTTCCTGGTGCGGGCCATGCCGCAAAGAAAATCCGAATGTGGTTGAGGCTTATGGAAAATACAAGAATGCGAAGTTCAAAAATGCAAAAGGATTTGAAGTGTTCTCCGTTTCTCTGGACCGCGATGAAAATAAATGGAAAGAAGCTATTAAAGCAGACGGACTAGTTTGGAAAAGCCATGTTTGGGACAAAGCAAACGAGGCAGGAAAAGCTTACGGTGTCCAATTCATTCCAAGTGGATTCTTAGTAGATGGCGAAGGGAAAATCGTTGCTTCGGGTGAATCGTTAAGAGGACTTGGGCTACATGTGGAGTTGGACAAGCAGAAAAAGTAGTCTTCTTGTTCTAAATTCAATCAGCAAAATATACGGATAGACATCACATATTGACGGGACAAGTTGTGTCTATTTGCCCGGTAGTATCACGACTTTTGATTTTTTAACTTTCGGTTCTCTGGTTTTTCAAATCCAAATCTGCTAAGTTTACGTAACTGGTCCAAAACGATTGAAGATGAAAAACTATTTGATTATTTGCAGCTTGTTTGTCGGATTGACAGCATGTTCCCAGGAACCTACAAAAACCGATTCTTCCAAAAAAGAAACTAAGTACAACAAACTCACTCCCCAGGAGGAAAGTGTAATACTACATAAGAATACCGATCGTGCTTTTACCGGGGATTACTACCTGAAAACGGATAAAGGAGTTTATATCTGCAAGCAGTGTAACAATCCGCTATATAAATCAGATGACAAATTTGAATCGCATTGCGGCTGGCCGAGCTTTGATGATGAGATTGATGGTTCGGTGATTCGCGTTCCAGATGCTGACGGCATGCGTACAGAAATCATTTGTGCGAATTGTAAGGGACATTTGGGGCATGTTTTCACAGGAGAAGGGTTTACAGATAAAGATACGCGTCATTGTGTAAACACCAGTTCTATTCAGTTTTATCCTTCAAAGGATTTGGATAAGCTCCCGAAAGTGATCAAGTAAGATTTAGAATAAGTTAATTGAAAGTCTTCTACCGTGGTGGAAGACTTTTTAGTTTAATCCAAATCCGGCACTGTACAAATTACCAAATAGCAAACCGGGTTTTTAAAGGGATGTAGAAGAATTTCTAATTAAATAAGCCTTAAAATAAAAGCTCGCAGCAAGAATCAATCAAATCCATTAATTCGTAATTCTTAATTGGGAATTTTCAAAGTCTGTCCCACTCTTATCAAATAAGACCGCAAGTGATTTGCAGCTTTAATTTTCGAAGGTGTTGTATGGTACTTTTCAGCGATTTGTGAAAGCGTATCACCCGATTTTACCGTATAGCGCTTGTAGCGCATTGCTGCCGGAGTTGTTGGTTTTGCCGCAACGAGTAAGGATCCGCCCATTTCGGTTTCCTTCTGAACTACTTCGGCAAGCGTTACCGTGTTCCCGATCTGAGGATCATAATATTTATAGAAATGCTGCTGAATGTTTATCGCATGTGTCACTGTGTCTATTTTGGCTCCGTCCCAGGTATAACATTGTAATACATTATCGTTAAACTCCAGGACCTTTACAGGCACAAGTGTTGAATGTATGCGGTGCATGCGCGGACACTGCTTCTGAACAGCCGGCAGACCTCCGCCGGCAGACCCCCGGCTGTCAACGTTCATGTAACATCTTCCGTCAAGACTTGGACCAACCACTGCTGTCCAGTATACGGTTAAAGTGGAAGGATCGATCTGGATATATAATTTCTTCAAATCGGAATTGAATCCACAGCTGCGTACTTCCGCCAATCCGGCATTGATTTTATCGTTTAAAAAGCCTCCGAACCCATCCATTCTTCTGCGATGGAAAGAGTGCAATGCATCATACACATACGGCTGTCCCATGGCTGTGTATGAATCCGAAACCAGGAAATCATTTTCCCCAAGCTGGATCGTATCCGGGTTGAATTTCCGGAAAACAGGAACTTCCAGGATTTTCTTAGAAGGAACAATAGCAATAGAATCAGGCGTTTGTGCCATCTTTGAAGCTGTAGGCGACATGTGATCAACTTCCGATTCGCTGTCTGATTGCGCGTACAGTGCCTGACTGCTAACCAGCATGCTGAAAAAAATGAATTTGATACTTCCCACTTTTGTTGTTTTATTTGCATTTAACGCACATAAATTTAACAAGTTACATTGGAAAATCAAAAAAAGTTTACTGAAAAGCCCGATATATTCGATAAAAAGCGTGAAATATACAGTTCATTAAACGGATTTACCCGATTGAATGTAAGAGAAATATCTTGCAATTTCCTAACTCTTCGTTCTATAACGATAGTATTAGAAAATGATATCCTAATTCTGCTGAAAACTACTTCCAATTTCCAGTAACCGAATAATACTTGTCAAATTCATTAAATCGAAGCTAAAATCAATCTTTTCAACCACAAATCCTGTAATTCGTAATTCGGCATTCGTAATTCGTAACTACATTTGTTCTATGCAGGATCTCAAGCAGCTTATTTCCATTTGGGCAGACAAACTATCCAATCTCTATTCGGAAAGAGAAGTACGAAATATCCTGCTGCTCGTTTTGGAAGATATCTTCGAATTCACCCGTTCTGAACTATTGGTTTCAAAAGAAATAGCACTCTCGGAAGCCCGGTTGAACCAGCTGGACCAAATCTCTTCCAGGCTCCAAACGGGAGAACCGGTCCAATACATCATCGGATTTACGTACTTCGATGATTTAAAAATAGGAGTGGCTCCCGGAGTTTTAATTCCCCGGCCTGAAACGGAAGAACTGGTTTCATGGACACACGAATCGGTTCAAAGCAACAAGAAACTGAAAATAGAAGATTGGTGTACCGGTTCAGGATGCATTGCGCTTGCGATCAAAAACAGAATGCCGGATGCTGATGTCAGAGGAATGGATGTTTCCCCGGAAGCTCTTGAAATTGCCCGGTCAAATGCAAAAGACCTCCATTTGGACGTAAACTTTGAATTTCACAACGCTTTGAACATTGAAAAAGCGGGAAAAGTAGATATGATCATTTCGAATCCGCCCTATATTCCCTGGCTGGAAAAAGAGCAAATGCATCAGAATGTGACCGACTTTGAGCCGGACCTGGCACTTTTCGTTCCGAATGAAGATCCGCTTTTGTTTTACCGTGCTTTGGCAGAATATGCATCAAAAAATTTGAACGAGAATGGGTTTCTTTTCTTCGAGCTGCATGAGAATTTCGGATCGGAAACCAAAACAATGGTAGAGCAATTGGGATTTACCAGCGTTGAGGTTCGGCAAGACATGCAGGGAAAGGATCGTATGCTGAAGGCAATATGGAAGTAAAACCAACCAAATCATTTCATATCTTTAATCTTATTTAACTCGAATTCCCCATGGCTGATAAACCAATTGTCAAAGAATACTCCAACGAAGAAGTAACCATTATCTGGAAACCGGAAAGCTGCATCCATTCTACAGTTTGTTGGAAAAAAGCGACAGGACTCCCGGATGTTTTTCAACCGTCCACCAAACCATGGATTAAAATGGAAGGCGGAACAACCGAAGAAATTATCCGTCAGGTAGATAAATGCCCCAGTGGAGCTTTGAGTTACCGATTGAAAAATGAGCAGAAAGAAGTGCATCAATCAAACATTGTTGAAACGATGCCGAACGGACCATTATTGGTCTATGGAAGCATTACGGTAAAACATCATGGTTCGGAAGAATTGAAAGAAAGCAAGGTAACCGCTTTTTGCCGCTGCGGGGCGTCCTCTAATAAACCGTATTGCGACGGAACACACGTTAAGATCAATTTCTCTGATTAAAAAGGAGTTCAAATCTTCTTCGCTCTGGGAGCTTCGAAGGTTCAAAGAGTTGAAAAGTTCAATGAGTTTAATTTTTTGAACCATTTGAACCATTTGAACCATTTGAACCATTTGAACCATTTGAACTTTACTTTATATAAGGTACTTTTGTTCTCAGTTTCAATAGAACATGTTCGAGAATAAATTTATTCCTTTCAAGTCTGATGTATCACACATTACGCGTCCTGAAAAATTCACTTTTCCGTTTTATTACGATCCGCACCCGCTGGCTGTTGTTGCAATGGCGCAGGTACAGGAATACCTCGAAACCCAAACGGAATGGGTGCATAATTTTGGACTGGACGACCAACAGGAAGGCTTGGTGATCGGGAAGATGTTCGGAGTATTGGTTGTTGAAAACCAACAGGGAGAATTAGGATTTCTAGCTGCCTTTTCTGGTAAACTGGCCGATTCAAATGAGTTCGATTACTTTGTTCCGCCGGTTTTTGACCTGCTTGACTCCAAAGGTTTTTTTAGAAAAGAAGAAGTGATTATCAATGAAGTTACGCTTGAAATCGAGAAACTGGAAAAAGAAGAAGCTTATTTAAACGCGAAAACAAACCTGGAAAGTACCATTGCGTCTTACCAGGAACAGCTTCAGAAGTATAAAAAAGAGATTAAGGAATCAAAGGCAAAAAGAAAACAAGTGCGCGAGGATTCCACCGGATTAAATGAAGCAGAATTAGAAGCGTTGCTGGAAGATTTGAGAAAACAATCGATCCGGGAGCAGTATTTTTTGAAGGATTTTACAGATTCCGGTAAAAAACAAATCGCTGCATTAACCGAAACGGTAGCCTCTTTTGAAAACCGGTTGAATGAGCTTCGGGAAAAGCGTAAAAATATGTCGAATAAATTGCAAGGCGAAATTTTCGATTCGTACTATTTTCTCAATGCGAAGAAAGAAAGACGAAGCCTGCAAAGCATTTTTCAAAATACAATAGACCATAAACCGCCGGCAGGAGCAGGAGAATGCGCTGCGCCGAAACTGCTGCAGTTTGCTTTTGAAAATGAGTTGAAGCCAATCTGTTTGGGAGAATTTTGGTGGGGAGCTTCTCCCAAGTCGGAAGTTCGCGTACACAAACAAGTTTATCCGGCATGCCGTGGTAAGTGTGAACCCATTTTGGGACACATGCTTCAGGGAATCGAAACCGATGAAAACCCGATGCTTCAAAACCCGGCAGAAAACAAAGAACTTGAAATTGTTTTTGAAGACGAATACCTGGTGATTGTGAATAAACCGGCAGAGTTCCTTTCTGTTCCCGGGAAAAACATCGAAGATTCGGTTTACAGGCGCATGAAGGAAAAATACCCGGAGGCAACAGGTCCGTTGATCGTGCATCGCCTGGACATGTCTACATCCGGAATTTTAGTGCTGGCAAAAGATAAAAAAGTACACATGCACCTGCAGAAACAATTCATCAAGCGGAACGTACAGAAACGATACGTTGCACTATTGGACGGAACCGTAAAAGAAGATTCCGGTACAATCGATCTGCCGCTGCGTGTAGACCTGGACGACAGACCGCGCCAGCTGGTGTGCTACGAACATGGAAAACGCGCCGTAACCAAATGGGAAGTTGTGGAAAGAAGAAACAACCAAACGCTGATCTATTTCTACCCGATCACGGGAAGAACCCATCAATTGCGCGTTCATGCGGCACATGTACTCGGACTGAACGCACCGATCATCGGAGACGATCTTTATGGAAGCAAAGAAAACAGGCTTCACCTGCATGCCCAATTCCTGCAATTCACGCATCCGATCACCAAAGAAGCTGTTAAGATTAAAGTGGAGGCGGAGTTCGCATGATTTCTCCTACTTTTTTCAAGGCAAAACTGTATCAACTTCCCCCTTCGGAGAGCCTGTCCCGACAGGAACTCGTCGGGAGGGATAAAGGGGAGGATGTCTCTGATCTCCAACAAAACTTCTATTTCTCCAGTTCTTTCAAAATCTTATTCATCTCCCGGATAATAGCCTCTGGCTAAAACAATTCGTTTTGCAACCAAAACAATGGAGTGTGCAGTTAAAACAATTCAATCTGCACGGAGAGCAACTGAGAATTGAATCTGATACTGTGAAATCCCAATTACCAGACCTGTTCAGACCACTGTCCCTAAGAAAAACAATCTAATAATTCGTGATTCGGCATTCGTAATTCGGAATTACTATGCTATTTTTGACTACCGAATAATTTAGTATGAATCCAGCAGAAGCACAAAAAAGAATCGAATTCCTGACCCAGGAACTTACACAGCATAATTACAATTATTACGTAGAAAGCAATCCTACGATATCAGATTATGAATTCGATATGCTTCTGAAAGAACTCCAGGATCTGGAGGCGCAATTTCCTGAATTTGCCTCGGAACTAAGCCCTACCAAACGGGTAGGTGGAGACATTACCAAAAAGTTTGAGACGGTTGTGCACCGGTTCCCGATGCTTTCTTTGTCGAATTCGTATTCCGAAGAGGAAATCATTGATTGGGAACAGCGCTTGAAGAAACTGGCAAGTGGACCCATCGAATATGTGTGTGAGCTGAAATACGACGGTGTTGCCATTGGGATCCGGTATGTGAATGGAAAGTTTACGCGTGCAGTAACCCGTGGCGATGGAACACAGGGCGAAGATATTTCTGCAAATGTGAAAACAATCCGGACCGTTCCTTTAACGTTGAGGGGAGATTTCCCGGATGATTTCGAAGTGCGCGGCGAGATCTTTTTCCCTCGGGCGAATTTCGAAGCAATGAACAGGCAGCGCGAAGAATTGGGAGAACCGGTTTTTGCCAATCCGCGCAATTCAGCTTCGGGCACATTGAAATCGCAGGATTCGAAAGTGGTGGCAGAAAGAGGTTTGGATTGTTACTTATACGGGGTGTATGGTGATGATCTGAATGTGGAATCGCACTTGGAAAGTGTTGAAAAAGCGCATGAATGGGGATTCAAAACCCCGCAGGTGAAGGATCGGTACATCGAAAAAACTTCCAGCATCGACGGTATTATGGAATTTATCCATTACTGGGACAAGGAACGCCACAACCTGCCTTTTGATATCGACGGAATTGTGATCAAAGTGAATAATTACGATCAGCAGGCAGATTTGGGCTTTACGGCAAAATCACCTCGCTGGGCAATTGCCTATAAATTCAAGGCTGAGCGCGTTTCTACCGTTTTGGAAGAAGTGACTTACCAGGTGGGAAGAACTGGAGCAATTACTCCGGTTGCGAACCTGAAACCGGTTTTGCTGGGCGGAACGGTTGTCAAAAGAGCTTCTTTGCACAATGCAGACCAGATTGAAAAGCTCGATTTGTATTTGGGAGATGAGGTATTCGTTGAAAAAGGAGGGGAGATCATTCCGAAAATTGTTGGGGTAAATACAGATTCCCGTCAGTCTACAGCGGAAAAAGTCATCTTTATAGAGCATTGTCCGGAATGTGGTTCGGAGCTGCACCGCCGGGAAGGAGAAGCGCAGCATTATTGTTTGAATGATTTAGTGTGTCCACCCCAGGTGAAGGGCCGCATGGAGCATTTTATTTCCCGCAAGGCCATGAATATTGATGGATTGGGAGCCGAAACGATCGACTTGCTCTATAAAAAAGGATTGGCAACGAGCGTAGCAGATCTGTATGACTTGACTTTCGACCAGGTAGTGAACCTTGACCGCATGGCGGACAAATCGGCAAATAATCTCATTATAGGAATCCGGAACTCCAAAGAAGTGCCGTTTGAACGTGTATTGTTTGCCCTGGGAATCCGGTTCGTAGGAGAAACAGTAGCTAAAAAACTGGCAAATGCGCTCAAGAACATCGATAACATTGCAAAAGCTACTTACGATGAATTGGTTGCCGTGGATGAAATCGGAGAGAAGATCGCGATTGCTGTTCAGAATTTCTTTCAGGACCCGCGTGCAATTCAAACGATAGATCGTTTGAAAACTGCCGGAATTCAATTCGAGATCGAAGAAGTGGCGCTTGATTCTAATGAACTGGAAGGAAAAACATTTGTGGTTTCCGGCGTTTTTTCCAAGTTCAGCCGCGATGAGATCAAAGACCTGATTGAAAAGAACGGGGGAAAGAACGTGGGATCGATCTCTGCAAAAACAAGTTACGTATTGGCAGGAGAGAATATGGGCCCTGCAAAACTCGAAAAAGCAAGCTCACTCGGAATTCCTATCATCTCAGAAGACGATTTCCTGGCAATGATTTCTACGAATTGAAGTCTCTAAGTTTGTTGGCGCGAGTCTCTAATTCGTGCCGAGAAAATTAGAGATCAACTCCAATGACTCACCGGATAAGTCACCGGTCTCAATTTGTGTCATTGGTTCTCCATTGAAATGCGCTGTAATTCCATCCCACTCCAATGTTCCTTCTGCAAACCCGCGGATTTGTTCGTCGCCATTTTTCGTCATGGATTGAAACGTAAGAGCCGAAATTGCAGCGTTCAGTCGCGACTGAACACTGCTACGGATTTCTTTCCGTATAATAATCCATTTGTAAATAACGCTTTTATCATCCGATTGAATATCCGTTCGTTTAATTTCAACAATTAATTGAGTTGCGTTTTCAAAACAAAAAAGCACTTTGAAAAGAAATGGAGTTGTCGTCATGACACAAAAGTATGGTGAAAATGGAAAATGATACGCTGAAAAAATAGAATACCCAATTCTGTCAGCAGGATCATCCCTGAGGAAAGTGGTATTTTTAACAATTTGTAAAATTAATTGGCAATTCGTACTTCGGCATTCGTAATTCATAATTGATTTCGTAATTTTGGATCAACTTTTTACTGTTTAAAAACAAAAACAAATGAATCTATTTAAAGGAGCCGGAGTTGCATTGGTTACACCATTCAACGCAGACATGTCTATTGACTTTCCGGCATTGCGCAGATTGGTACAGGAACAAATTGCCGGCGGTACCAACTACCTCGTAGTTCAGGGAACTACAGGAGAATCTCCAACTTTAAACAGCAGTGAAAAGAAACAGGTGCTGGAAACAGTCCTGGAAGAAAACAACGGAAAATTGCCGATCGTTTACGGAGCAGGTGGAAACAATACCATGTCCGTCATCGAGGCGTTTAAAAATATTCCGCAAGGAGTAGATGGGATTCTGTCCGTTGCACCTTATTACAACAAACCTACTCAGGCCGGTTATCTGGCACATTACAAAGCTCTGGCATCCGAAACGGACCTGCCGATCATTTTATACAATGTTCCGGGGAGAACAGGATCGAATGTGCTTGCCGAAACGACTTTGGAATTGGCTGAGATTAAAAACATTGTTGCCATGAAGGAAGCTTCAGGCAATATGGAACAGATCATGGAAATCATTCGCTGCAGACCGGAAAACTTCCTGGTGCTTTCGGGAGACGATGCGATCACTTTGCCTTTAATAGCTGCAGGGGCAGATGGTGTAATTTCTGTTGTGGCAAACTCATTCCCGAAACAATTTAGTCAAATGGTGACCAGCGCATTAAACGGTGATTTTGAAACAGCCAGAAAATTCCATTACGACTTGCTTCCTGTGACCAAGTTGTTATTTGCTGAAGGAAATCCGGGCGGAGTAAAAATTGCCCTGGAAGAATTGGGCTGGATGAAGCCGTTTATGCGTCTTCCGCTGGTGCAGGTTTCCGAAGGATTGAAAGCGAAAATTGTTGCAGAAACAAAAAAACTGGCGAAATAATCACGCGATTCATTGAAAATTAATAGATTCGCAGGAAATTACTTGATGATGAAAAATAAACTAATCTTAGGTAGTATCGTATTACTATTCACTTATGCTTGCGGTTCCGGTGAGGAAAAACAGGAAGTTGCAACCGTTGAAGAACAGGAAACAGTAGATGCTGCTAACGTAAACTACAATATCCCGTCACCGTCCGAGCAGTTTGCTTTGATCTCGAAGATGGACGCCGTAAAGAATACCAAGATTTTGCATGATCCTGCGATGGCAGACAAGTATTCGAATTCTTCTCAAAAAGCTTTGAATTTCGGGGTTTACACAGCTGATGTGGCTTATTTGACTTCTTTTAACGAGACAAATAAGTACCTGAGCTACTTCGGGAAATTGGAAAAACTGGGTTCTGATATCGGTGTTGCCCAGGTTTTTGGGAACGAATTGGGTGAACTGGCTAAAAAATGGGATGGAAATGCAGATTCATTGTTTAAACTAAGTGATGATGTTTACAACCGCACATTCCAGCGTCTGATTGAGATCGATAAGGGAGATGAATTGTCCCTGATGCTTGTCGGTGGATGGGTTGAATCCATGCATCTGATGATCGGAAGCTCCAAAGGGTTTGGCAAATCACCGAAACTGGATCAGGCTTTGGCAGACCAGAAATTGGTTGCAGAAAACTTGTTGGAGTTCTTACTAAGCTACAAGGATAACGAAGCAGTGAAAGAATATTCTGCAGATCTTGAAGAGATTCTAAAAGTATATGAGCAGCTGGACTGCAATTCGGGTGAAACGCAAGTTCAGAACTCCAATGGAAAATTAACTTTCTCAGGAGGCGACAGCTGCAAAATGACACAAAAGTGTTTTGACAGCCTTACTAAAAAGATTACAGAGATTCGCACTAAAATTATAACTGCTTAATTGATTGGATATGAAATTTACTTTAACATTAGCCCTATTAGCCAGTTTTGTATTTGGTTTCGCTCAATGTCCTCCGTCAGAGGCTTTCATGAAAAAGAAAAAGAAAGATGCCTATACTTTAAATTCTCAATCACGCTCCGGGTCCATTGCATCCGATGAATCCTATGAAATGTCGTTTATTGCACACCAGGGATTGGATTACCGTTTAACAACCGTACTTGGAGAAGGAAGTGTAGGAACATTAAATTACGAGATCTACGAATTGGTTGTGGAGAAAAAAACAGAAGGTGAAAAAGAGACTTTTAAAAGAGTAAAGAAAGTTTTGGCTTCATCCGGAAGTGCAGAAGCCCTGGAATTCACATCTGATAAAGCACGTAAAATTTTTATCAACGTTTCCATTACAGGAGGAGATAAAAAGAAATTGGCTTGCGTAGGTGTTTTGATCGAAACAAAACGCACCCAGAAAACAGGATTTTAATCTGTTAAATCATATTGACAAACAGTAGGGGCGGAAAATTTTCCGCCCCTACTGTTTTTGTATCAATCATATTCACAATTCGTAATGTATAATTTCTGATTACGAATTCGGCATTCGGAATTGGGAATTCGTAATTTTACATCATGGATCAATCGCAAAAAATAAAGGAGTTTGTAGATCAGGCTCAATCAATCGTTATAACATCCCACAAATCCCCGGATGGAGATTCCATCGGAAGCTCATTGGGACTTTACCATGTTTTGAAAAAATGGGGAAAACAAGTGCAGGTTGTTCATCCGGACCCGGCTCCTGAATTTCTGCATTGGGTTCCGGGACAGGAAACAATTGTAGATTTTGAAACGAAGGCGGAACAAGCGGTATCCATCCTTCAAACCGCGGATCTGATCTTTTGCCTCGATTACAACGAACCTTCCCGTGTGGGAGATCCGATGCAGGAATACCTGGTTGCTTCAAGTGCTAACAAAGTAATGATTGACCATCACTTGCATCCGGCCGATTTTTGCCAGGCAGTTATCTCGGAAACTTCTGCTTGCTCCACTTGTGAACTGGTTTATAAATGGATCGAAGATATTGACCGGTTGAATGACCTGGATGAAACTTCCGGAACGTGTATCTATTTGGGGATCATGACCGATACCGGATCATTCCGTTTCCCTTCCGTAAGCGCTTTTACACATGAAATTGCTGCGGATTTGATCCGAAGAGGTGTGAAGCACTACCTGATCCACGAAGCAGTTTATGATACCAATACTGTAGACCGCATCAAACTAAGAGGATACGCTTTATCTGAAAAACTGGTTTGCCTGAACGATATTCAGGTGGCTTATGCATCGCTTTCTGCCGAAGAATTGAAAAAATACAATTACCAGAAAGGAGATACGGAAGGCCTTGTAAACCAGATTTTAGGAATTCAGGGAATCAAAATGGCGGTATTGTTCGTGGAGAAAGAGGGGAAAGTGAAAATTTCTTTCCGTGCAAAAGGGGATTATTTTGTAAATGAATTGGCTAAAACTCATTTTGATGGCGGTGGTCATGCATATGCTTCCGGAGGAATTTCAGCCGAAAGTCTGGAAAAAACTGTCGGAAAATTTGTAACATTTGTAAAAGATTTCATTCCTAAAGCATGATTAAAAAAGAATTTCTCTTCTGTCTTTTAATTTTCTGTTCTTGCGGGGAAGAAGAACAGCAGCCGAAACCCGTTCAATGGGATATTCAGAAATCGACCGAGATGAACAAGGAATTAGCGGTTGAGGAAAGCATTAATATCGATCTTTATTTTGCGCAGCATGAGAACTGGGAGGTGAAACAAACCGGGACCGGACTGCGTTACGTCATCTTGAAAAAGACAGACGGAGCGATACCCAAACCGGGAATGGATGCAAAAACGCAATACAGGATCAGCTTGCTTGACGGAACAGAGGTATACAAAACAGATCCGGATGAGCTTGATATTTTCCGGGTAGATAAAAGCGAAATGGAATCAGGTATTCATGAAGGGATCAAATTAATGCGAGTGGGTGAAAAAGCCAAACTCGTTTTTCCAAGCCATCTGGCGCACGGATTGGTTGGGGATTTGGATAAGATTCCGCCATTGTCTCCTTTAGTTGTCGATATTGAATTAATTGAAATAGAATGAAAAACCTGAGATACTTAGCAATTGGTCTTTTAATAACTGCCTGCACGAATGGCGTGGAAAAAGTGGATAATACCAAAGCACCGGATACCCGAAATCCGGGAAACCAGTTGTCCGAAGCAGAAAAACAGATAGAACCTAAAAACCAGATTGTAGATAAGAAGTCTTTTCCGAACGGGATCAGGATTCAGTGGTTTGAGAAGACGGATGGTGCACCGATTCGGGAAGGTTCTGTTTATGAAATTAATTTCAAGACCAAGCTCCAGAACGGGGAAGTGGTGGATGGAAATTATAAACTACAACGGGATATGCTGCCATTTTTAGCCGGTTACGGAATGCAGACCCCGGGATTTGATTTAGCAATGAAAGAATTGCACGAAGGGGATTTTGTGGAGATTTTTATTCCGGGTAAATTGGCCCGCGGCAAGAAAGGAATTCCCGGAATTATTCCTCCTAATGCACCGAATATCGTGATGCTGCGAATCGGTAAAGAAATAAAACCGACTAAGGTGGTGAATGGAGTGAAAGTTTGGAAACTGGAAGAAAACCAGGAAATGACCGATGCGACAATTGGTGAAAGCTCTAACGTGGCTATTCATTATTTTGTGGGAACAAAGTCGAATCCTCGTTACGATAATTCTTACCAGCGTAACACTCCGTTCGCATTCGGGATGAAAGACTATTCATTGATTCCGGGTTTGAGAAAAGCAATGCTGGATATGAAGATGTATGATAAATTATACATTCTTGTCCCTGCAAAAGAAGCCTACGGATCAAGAGGTTACGTAAATTTGGTAAAACCAAACGAAGATTTGTTCTACGATATTATTGTCATGGATGTAGATGGAAAATCCGTCCAAAAAAATGAAAATTAAAACCCTGTAGGTGTGTAATCAATCGCACACCTACAGGTTGATCAAAATGCAATTTTCAATGATCAAAATGGAGTTATGAACTTGTAAATGTTCGAATTAACGTTTTTTTACAAGCGGAAAGTGTCTTTTTTTTGTTAGTTTTGCGACACCCAGAAAAAATACCAAGGCATTAATTATGAACAAATTTCTTTATTCCCTTCTCTTATTTGTTTCATTTTCGGGATTCGCTCAGACTCCGATCGATACCGTTGATACTGAAAAAGGTCAAATGGTGATCTATTCCAATCGAACATGGAAATTCTTATTAGATGAAGAGTTCGACGGGATCATGAATGAAGCTCTGTTTAACCAGATTCAGGCAGATACCAACTTGAACCTGATCCAAACCTGGAACAATGATGTTTGTTTTTCTTCCGACAGACCGGATATGTCACATTTGAATGACACCCTTTGGTTGTGTATGGTAGATGATATCCATAAAGAGTTTGTTTGTCCGGTTCCGGGAATCGTAACATCCCGTTACGGATACAGAAAGGGAAGATACCACAACGGAATTGATCTGAACCTGAGAACAGGAGATACGGTAAAAGCTGCGTTTTCCGGGCGTGTGCGCTATGCAAAATGGAATGACGGAGGTTTTGGTAACCTGGTGATCATTCGACACTACAATGGATTGGAAACGTTCTATGCACATTTGTCAAAGCATTTGGTTGCTCCGGATCAGGAAGTGAAAGCAGGTGAGCCAATCGGATTGGGTGGTAACACAGGGCGTTCTTTTGGGGCACATTTACATTTTGAAGTACGCTTTTATGACGCTCCGATGAATCCGGAAGAAGTGATCGACTTTGCTAAAAAAGAATTGAAGGATGAGAATCTGCTGGTACAAAAACGACTATTCCGACCGGGAGCAAAGCCAACGGATGAGGAAATTTCCGGAGAATCCATTGCGGCAGTGCAGGCAAGAACAGAAGCTGCAGCTACCCGAAAATATTATAAGATCAGAACAGGAGATACCCTGTCGCAAATTGCATCCAGAAATAATACAACCGTTTCCAGGCTGTGCAAGCTGAATGGAATCAGGCCAACGACTCTTTTGCAGGTTGGTCGACAATTGCGTGTAAGATAAAGACGAACACCCTTTTAGTGTCGTTTAACTAATTTTGCATTGTTAAAAATTTGTTTCGTAAAAGTGATTGTTTTAAATTGCTTTTATGTCGTGCAACTACAGAATTGTTTTAGTAACAGATGGAGGTTCAGATGCCTTACTTGTCCCGATTGTCGGGTTAAGTGCATTGTCACGCCGCATTCATGCTGTTGATATAGATAAATCCCTTTATAATTGGATTGATCTATTGGTCGCTTCAGGAGACAGCGTGTTATTAGCCAGTCTTTTGGCAAAGCAGGAAATCTCATTGATCGAAGAATTGGGAGCGCTCGAAAAATTGCTTCGTTACCAAAATAATGGCTACAGTAAAGAAATGGTATCCCGTCTTTTCGATGAAGAAGACACTTTATTTGCCCTTAGGAAACATTTCCTTTTCCTGACCTACGATGTGGATTCGGATGAATTATTCCAGTTCTCAGACAGCAGACCAACCCAGCAGTCTATCAAGCTGGATTCTGTTTTAAAAGCCTGCATGGGGAATCCGAATGAACAGCAGTTTATCAAATTGGGGTACAGAAGATTGATGAATGCCAGCCAGTTTGCACCTAATCCGATTTTACAAGCCATGCATTATGCAGACTGTTTGTACCAGGATGATTCCGTTGTAATTGTCAGTATCGGCTCCGGAAAGCACAAGAATGCCGATTTGGAGCAGCAATTTTCCGAACAGGCACAGATACAGTTCGAAGAAGAAGTCAGAAATCACAAGAAATGGCATTATTTCAGATTCAATCCTGAATTCGAAAGAGACGATACCATGGAGACTAAAATTGAAAAAACGCGAAGTTATTTCGAAGATGAAGCACCTAATATGGACCGTTTGCTGCGAATGATGGAAATCAAGTCGGGGAAATTGGTTTAAATGTTTCTGCCCGCCGTGGCGGAGCAGATTCAAATGTGCAAATGTTTTCTTAAACACTTTCCGGATTGAAATTTTTTGAACCTTTTGAATACTTTTCAACGCTTTGAACTTGTTAACTTTTCAGAAACAATATTTCAGGGAAGTTCCGCGTTAGGGGATTTCTCCTATTTTTGTCGACATGAAATGGATTTTCTTACTTCTTACGATACTTACACTTGGCAGTTGTAATTCATATAACCGTATTTTGAAATCGGACGATTATGAAGCTAAGTTCAATGAAGCGAATCGCTTGTACGATACTGAAAAATACGAACGAAGCGTTGCCTTGTATGAGCAGGTTTATCAAAGAAGTCCGCGTTCACCTCAGGGAGAAGTGGCTTTTTACCGTTTGGGGAAAGCTTGTTTTGCAGTAGAAGACTGGTATTTGGCCAGCTATTACCTGGCATCTTTCGAATCTAAGTTCCCGTATTCACCCAAAGTAGAAGAAACCATGTTCCTGGCAGCAGTATGTGCCGTTAAGAATAGTCCGGAAGTTTCATTGGACCAGCATGAAACAGAAGTTGCCTTAAATGAGCTTCAGAATTTTGTCATGCGTTTTCCGAATTCAGAATTATTGGATACCTGCAACATGATTATGGACAAGTTGCGCTACAAATTGGAAACCAAAGATATGATGACCGTAAGATTGTATGCCAAAACGGAAAATTACCGTGCGGCAGTAGTCAGCGCAGACCAATTCCTGGAGAATTATCCGCGGTCAACTTATAGAGAAGAGGCTTGGGCAATCCTGATACGCAATTCATACCACTTAGCAAGTAATAGTGTGGATTCCAAGATTGAAGAACGAATAGAGAAAACAAAAGAACGATTCACTATTTTTCTTGTAGAATTCCCAAATTCAAACTATCTTCGCGAATTCGAAGGATATATTGAGAAATTGAAAAAAATCGATATTCCCGTATCTAACAAGTAAATTAATAGAAGAAATGAGCTTCAAAAACAACAATGCTGAGCGTTCGACTGTAACGCGTGATACAATAGATTTAGAGCAAACAACAGGTAATATCTATGAATCAATTGTAGTATTGTCCAAAAGAGCAAATCAAATTAGCTCTTCAATGAAAGAAGAATTGACTGCTAAATTGCAGGAATTTGCTTCGTCAACAGATAATTTGGAAGAGATTTTCGAAAACCGCGAGCAGATTGAAATTTCCCGCTTTTATGAGAAACTTCCTAAACCGGTTGCAGTTGCAATTGAAGAGTTGAAGGACGGACAAATTTATACCAGAAAAAACCAAGAGTAATCCAAACTCAATATGTCTTTAGAAGGAAAAAAGATTCTGGTTGGTGTTACTGGCGGAATCGCAGCGTATAAAATTGCATCCTTCGTGAGATTATTAAAGAAACAAGGGGCAGAGGTCAGATGTATGATGACTCCTGCCTCTTCTGATTTTATAACACCACTTACGCTTTCCACCCTTTCAGAATCTCCGGTAGGAATAGAATTCTATAATTCCAAAACGGGTGAATGGACCAATCATGTGGAATGGGCCTTATGGGCAGATGTGATGATCTTCGCCCCGGTGACAGCCAATTCACTTGCCAAAATGGCTCATGGTTTCTCGGATAACTTTTTGATGGCAACCTATTTGAGTGCGAAATGTCCGGTTTATATTGCGCCGGCAATGGATTTGGACATGTATCAGCATCAAACAACGAAAGATAACCTGGATCGTTTGGAATCATTCGGCTACACGATCATTCCTGCTGAAAGCGGATTTCTTGCAAGCGGACTCGAAGGACAGGGAAGAATGGCAGAACCGGAAGTGCTGCTGCAATACCTGCAGGACCACTTTCGCGCAGATACACGTTTTTTTGAAAAGCAATTTTTAGTAACTGCCGGACCAACCTATGAAGCGATAGACCCTGTTCGTTTTATTGGAAATCATTCCTCCGGGAAAATGGGATTCGCACTGGCAGAGGCAATTGCTTCGAAAGGTGGAAAGGTGACTTTGATAACTGGTCCCAGCAGTTTAAATGCAAAGCATAAAAATATTGAGCTGGTACGTGTAACTTCTGCACGAGATATGCTTCAGGCGGTGCAGGAAAACTGGGAAAAATCCAATATGGGAATATTTGCTTCGGCTGTTGCAGATTACCGGCCGGCTGTTGCCCAAAACCAGAAGATTAAAAAGACTGCGGATCAGCTGGAGATCCTGTTGGAGAAAAATCCCGATATTCTGTCCTGGGCAGCTTCGAATAAAACAGCACAAAAAGTGGTTGGCTTTGCATTGGAAACCCAAAACGGCATAGAATATGCAAAAGGGAAGCTCGAAAGAAAGAAACTGGACGCAATTATACTGAATGAAATGGGAGAGCCGGGAGTTGGTTTCGGAACCGACACGAATTCCGTTAAATTGCTCTTTAAAAACAATAAAATGTGTAGCTTTGAGTTACAATCAAAGCAGGAACTTGCGTTCTCTTTGTTGAATGAATTGATGAATAATCTATATGAATAAGATTCTAACCCTTGTCTTTTTGACGCTTTTTGTAAAAGGATATTCCCAGGAATTGAACTGCCAGGTTTCACTGATTACCAATATCAAAACCGAGGTTACTTCAGCGGAAAAAGAATTGTTTGATCAGTTGAAGCAGGTAATTACCGATTTGATGAATAATACCAAATGGACAGAGGAAAAGTTCAAAGTGGAAGAGCGCATTAATTGCCAGTTGCAATTGCAGATTAATACTATTAACAACGGCGAATTTACCGGATCAATCCAGGTTCAGTCAAGCAGACCCGTTTATAACGGATCTTACAATACAACCCTGTTCAATTTTCAGGATGATAACCTGGATTTTACCTATACCAGGAGCAGTCAGGTAATTTATGCAAAGAATCAGTTTAGAGATAACTTGTCTTCTATTTTGGCATTCTATGCATATTACATCATTGCTTTGGATTTCGATTCTTTTTCAAAACAGGGCGGAACCAAATATTTCCAGGAAGCACAGCAAATCGTTACAAACGCACAAAGTTCTTCGGCGAAAGGCTGGAAATCCAACGAACAGGGAAAAAAGAACCGTTACTGGTTGGTAGAAAACGCGCTTCAACAGTTGTTTGAACCTTTAAGAGAATGTTATTACGAATACCACCGCTTGGGGTTGGACCATCTTTACGACAAACCGGAAGATGCCAAAAAAGCAATTTATACTTCTCTCGATAAATTGTCCAAAGTTTCAGCGGCACGACCGAATACGATCAATATCATCAATTTTGCATATTGTAAGCTAAATGAGTTGAAAAACCTGTATTCAACTGCGAAACCGGAAGAAAAAACACAGATCGTAGCGGTGTTAAAGAAAATAGACCCTACTAATTCAACGAAGTACGAAGAAATTCTTAACTAATGTTGAAATCCCTTTCCGTTCAAAACTTTGCTTTAATTGAACATGTTTCCCTTCAATTCCATGACGGGCTTCATGTTATTACGGGTGAAACCGGATCCGGGAAGTCCATATTGCTTGGAGCATTAAACCTCATTTTAGGTGAGCGGTCTGATTTTTCTGTAATCCGAAACCCCGAAAAGAAAACGGTTGTTGAAGCTGTATTTCAATTGAATGAAAATTTTAAGGATTGGTTTATCAGGGAAGATATCGACTGGGAAACTGAAACGCTTATTCGAAGAGAAATCACCAGCCAGGGAAAATCCCGTTCATTCATTAATGATACGCCGGTACAACTGAGCCAGTTGAAAGAATTAACCGAACAGTTGGTCTATATTCATTCGCAGCACGAAACACTTGAAATTAAGAAGACAAAATTCCAGTTCGACTTATTGGATTCGTATGCCGACAGCCTTGAATTGGCTCAGCAGGTTTCGGGTGTGTACAGTCATATTCATCGTTTAAAAACAACACGTGAACGGTTGGAGTCTTCCAGGTCCAGCCAATTACAGGAACTGGATTATATCCGCTTTCAATTGAATGAGATCGGGCAGTTAAATCTCGACCAGGTGGATTATGCCGCTTTGGAAAATGATTTCAATAAATTATCCCAATTGGATGATCTCAAAGAAGCATATTCGGCTGTAATCAGTGCAATTGACCAGGAAAATGGCGCTGCAGACCTGCTTCGGAGATTAAAGTCACACATCGACAGATGGAAAAATACAGATGCAGATTTAGGAACTGTTTCAAGCAGATTGCAGGAGGTAATTGCTGAACTGGAAGATATCTCAAGAGATTCCGACAGGCAGTTGAACCAGTTGGAAGGTGATCCCGAGGCCTTATTCCGCCTAACGGAATCATTGGACGAATACAATAAGGTCCTGAAAAAACACCATTTCTCAACACAGGAAGAATTGACTGATTATTTCCATACACTTGAAGGTAAATTGGAAGAATCTGATTCTTCGGATGAGCGTATTGCAGAACTTGCGAAGGAAATTGAAGAAAAAGAGCAGGAATTACTTCAATTAGCTGGTAAATTGTATGAGAAACGTGCGGCTGTAGTTCCAAAACTGGAAGCGTATTTGCTGGAGTTATTGAAAGAAATGAAAATGGAACACTCACGTTTTCAGATCGTCCTTGAAAAATCCGAAAAGATGGATTCGAACGGCGGAATGAGTATTCAGATTCTGTTTTCAGCGAATAAAGGACTGGAGCTAAAGCCGATTGAAAAAGCAGCAAGTGGCGGAGAATTATCCCGTGTTATGCTGGCAATCCAATTAATCATGAGTGAGAAAAAATCACTTCCTACATTGATCCTGGATGAGATCGATACCGGAGTTTCCGGGGAGGTGGCTTTGAGAATGGGGAAATTACTGAAGCAAATGGGAAAACACCTGCAGGTTTTTGCGATTACGCATCTTCCACAGGTGGCAGCGAAAGGTGATCATCATTTTGAAGTTTCCAAATCCCATGCAAATAGCCAGACCATTTCAGAAATTCATCTCCTGAACACGGAAGAACGCATTGAAGCACTTGCAAAACTGATTTCAGGAGAACAGGTTACGGATCTTGCACGTTCTTCGGCTATGGAATTAATGGAAAATTGAGGATGGATAATGTGAAAATTGAAAAGTAAGATACACGAAGTTCTTTTCAATTGTCAATTCTAAATTTTCAATTTTGGTGAATTCTCTAACAAATAAACAACCTTCACACTTTGTTTCCGTATCTTTACTAACACAAATACACGAATTATGTTTAAGGCTCTTTTGATAACACTTTCATTGGCTACTATCAACTTTACTTCCGAAGCAAAAAATCCGGAGCAATCGGTTTATTCTGACGCGGGTGAAATGATTAAAATGCGTGTACAAGGTCACCGTGTCGCTTGTCAGCCGGACGGAGCACAACTATGCTTCTCTGTTCAGAAGGGGGCAACAATCGGTATGGATAGCTGGGAAGTACTCCAACAGTCTGTTGAAGGATTTAACTACGAAGAAGGGTATACTTATGATTTGATCGTAAAAATCGAGTTTCAACAAGGGAAAACAGGTCCGGAAAGGTTCAAATATACGTTGGTAGAAATAATTTCAAAGGTCAAAGAGGCTTGATTCTCTTTTTTCTCCTATCTTTAAATTATGGAGAAGAAATGGGTTATTGCCGGTTTAATACTGGTCATCATTGCAATCATATTAGGAGCATTCGGTGCTCACGGATTGAAAGGATTAACTTCCGATAACGATATTTTGGCAGCTTTTGATACTGCAACCAAATACCAGTTTTTCCAGGGGCTTGGATTCCTGGTAATTCCATTCATCACAACACGTTTCGCTATTCCGGGTAAAGCTGTTTTCTATTTATTGTTACTTGGGACCATCTTCTTTTCGGGAAGTATTTACGGGCTCACATATTCCAAAATACACGCAGGTGGTTCTTTGTCGAAAATCTTCGGACCTGTAACACCAATCGGAGGATTACTGATGATCCTTGGGTGGACGGTATTATTAATCCAGGTAATCCGGTCAAAAAAATAATGAAGTTTTCGGCAACTATACTGGGTTCGGGAACATCACAGGGAGTTCCTGTTATCGCTTGCGAATGCCGTGTTTGTACTTCAAACAAACCGGAAGACAATCGTTTGCGCTGTTCGGTCCTTTTGGAAATTGGCGGTAAGAATTACGTAATTGATGCCGGTCCCGATTTCAGGCAGCAAATGCTCAAGTTTCGTGTGAAAAGCCTGGAAGCTGTTTTATTCACGCACGAACACAAAGATCACATGGCCGGATTGGATGATGTGCGGGCTTTCAATTTTATTGAGAGCAGGGATATGGATATTTACTGTACGAAAGCGGTTGAGATCGCATTAAGACGCGAGTATCATTATGCATTCGAAGAAGACAAGTATCCCGGGATCCCACAATTGAATATCATCACCATTGAAAACAAACCTTTTCAGCTTTCGGATACCATTCCGGTTGTTCCGGTTGAAGTAATGCATTATTTTATGCCTGTTTTAGGTTTTCGAATTGGTGACTTTGCGTATATAACCGATGCGAAAACGGTTGCTCCTGCCGAGATTGAAAAATTGAAAGGCATAAAAGTGTTGATTGTAAATGCATTGAGAAAAGAACCGCATATTTCTCATTTCAACCTGGAAGAAGCCTTGAATTTTATCAATCAGGTGAAACCCGGAAAAGCCTATTTAACACATATTTCGCATCTTTTCGGAACACATGAAGAAATTGAACGTGAATTACCTCCAAATGTGTTTGCAGCCTTTGATGGGTTGAAATTTGAGTTCGATTGAAGGATCTTCTTCAGTCGGAATTGAAAGAATTAGTCGGAATTCCTTTGAATTCGCTGGATAGCCCGAAATATTCCTTGTAGGCTTGAAATTAAATTCTAAATTTGTTCCCAAATCAAACAATTATGTCAAAATTATTGGAAGGAAAACGTGGGATTATTACCGGGGCATTGGACCAAAATTCAATTGCCTGGAAAGTTGCTGAAAAAGCACATGAACACGGCGCGACGTTTGTTTTAACAAATGCTCCAATTGCAATGCGAATGGGAGAAATTAATGAATTGGCTGCAAAGACAAATTCACAAATTATTCCTGCTGACGCAACGAATACAGAAGATTTGAAGAAGCTTTTCACAGAAGCTCAGGAAATTTTAGGCGGTAAGATTGACTTCGTACTTCACTCAATTGGTATGAGTGTGAATATTCGCAAGAATATCCCTTACCAGGACTTGAATTATGACTTTTTCCAAAAAGGAATTGATGTTTCTGCTTTGTCATTGCATAAAATGCTTTCCGTAGCTAAAAATATGGATGCTATCAATGAGTGGGGAAGTGTGGTGGCTTTAACATACATGGCAGCACAAAGAACATATCCTTTCTATACGGACATGGCGGACATCAAGGCAATGCTGGAATCAATTGCAAGAAGCTTCGGTTACCACTATGGTTTGGAGAAAAAAGTACGTATTAATACGGTTTCTCAGTCACCAACGAAAACAACTGCCGGTACAGGTATCAAAGGTTTTGGTGATTTCTACGATTACGCAGATGCAATTGCTCCGCTTGGAAATGCAAGTGCTGAAGACTGTGCGAATTACTGCATCACTTTGTTCTCTGATCTGACAAGAATGGTTACTATGCAGAATTTATTCCACGACGGAGGTTATTCTACAACCGGGGTAAGTGATTCTGTTTTGAGCAAATTAGGAATCTGATCTCAGAAATAAAATAAGAAATAAACCAGTGGGGGGAGCGATTAATCGCTCCCCCTAACTGTTTATACGATTTTGTACTTTCGTAACGTTACTACTATTAAAACATTACTACAATAAACGAACCTATGAAAAAGAGATGCATCGTGCTATTTGTGATCCTCTCGTGTCATACATTTGCCCAGGATCTGACCTTAAAAGGCGGGAGAGGAGGGATCCTGTCCGTTGGGCAAAGAACTACACTGAGTTCATTTAACGGAGATCACGAACGTCCGGCTGTTGGTTTGGGCGGACAATTCCGGCTTCAATTATCTGATCGCGTAAATACCGAATGGTTCATGGATTATTTACCCGTTACCAATCAATATACACGCAGAAATGACCTGCATATCGGTTGGAGTGTGATGTTTTATTTGTTGAAGAATCCAACGCCGAAAGTGCAACCATATATTCTGGCCGGACATTGTTTTGACCGTACTTTACAAACAGAACTGGCGAACCGAAGTAATAAAATTGACCGCTGGAGCAGTGCTGTGCAGGGCGGGGTAGGTGTTCATTTCAATTTAACACCCCGTTTCGATGTCTCGCTTTCCAGCCAATACATGATCCATTTGGGAACGGATATCCACTCACATGTGGAAGAAGACGGAAGCGTGCATTTTGAACAGCATAAGGGAGGTTCTCTCGAAGGGCATTTACTGACCTCATTGACGTTAAACTATAAACTGGCAGATCTATGGAAATCAAAAAGAAAATAAGCGTTTTGTTCCTGGGTTTCCTGTTGGGAGCCAGTAGCGCGAATACGCAAGTCCTGGCGGAAGGTCAGCGTTCCGGTTTGTTACAGGCAACGGCAAGTATTTATCCTTCTCAACAGCTGAATACCAAAGGGCTGAATTTGTATGTTGGCGGGTATATGAATTATCATTTTGATGATAAATACAGTTTCAGAGGTGATATTTATCAATTCATAGGTGCGCAGTCAAAACCGGGATATGTAAACGATCATCTGCAGGTTCAGGCAGGATTCATGCGTTATTTTCCATTAAAACGATTGGATCCCTTTGTAGGTATTCAGGTAGGGTTTTCAGCCATTCAGACCAATGAGCGAAGTGAACGTATTTACAACTCGGCTTTTGCGGTTAAAGCAGGATTGAATTACCATGTGTATAAATTCTTTTATTTCTTTTTGGAATGCCAGTACATTCATCAAACCGATCCATGGCATGCACGTCCACTGGACCAGTTTATGGGAACAGGAGGATTGGGCTTTCAGCTGCCTTGTAAAAATGTACGACAATAGCTGAAAGGATATAAATAGTTCAAATGTTTCTGCCGCCGCGGCGGAGCAGATTCAAATGTTCAAATGTTCAAATGTTCAAATGTTCAAATGTTCAAATGTTCAAAT
>CBINBC010000026.1:0-70883 GCA_966248825.1 uncultured Fluviicola sp. | reverse complement strand
AATTCGTAATTCGTAATTCGTAATTCGTAATTCGTAATTCGTAATTCGTAATTATCTTTTAAGCTTCCCCTTCCTGAGCAGGCTCGCAACTTCGAATTCTAAAGAACCATAAATCTCTTTTTTCTTCAGGGAATCAATGTGGAACAAAATATCCGTTCCGCGATAATTCCATAACCCATTGCAAGAAGATCCGGTTGTCATTTTCGGAGATTTTCCGGCAGTGTAGGCACTGATTTTTTCAGGTAGAATATTCAGGGTCAGCGGAGGAGAAAAGAGGAAATAATAGTGCTTTCCCTGTTTGGTCACAATTCCTTTTGTAAAAAGTGCGGAAACCAGTTTCTGGCTGTTTTCATTGACAGAGAACAACAGGGAATAACCCGGAACTGCCACTTTATTTATTTTTTTAACAGGTATCGGGTTGAATTCTTCATCGTATTCTATTTCTACGACCTCTTCGTCGATGAACTGAGTTCCTCCTTCCTGGAAGGAAAGATCGCCTTCCCATGCTTCAAAAAATGCTGCTGTAGGAAAACTGACTTTTCTCCCAAGTCCAACTATCCATTTGTAAAGCGGTCCGTTCGGGTCTTTTTTGAATTCGGAAATATCCAGGTGTATATCCAGGGCTTTTGTAGAATGTTTACTCCGTTCAAAACTCATTCCGGACTCCTTCTCTTTTATTTTAAGCGGGGCACTGGAATGCAGGTAAGTTTTGAGCCTGATATTGGACGAATCACTATCGTGTGCGCATAGCGCATAATCCAACCCGAATTTCCGAAGCCTTGGTGAATGGGAATAAAGCACAATATCTTCATCCTTAAAAACAGGGTTCTTCAGGAATTTCTCCCAGGAAGTTTCAATGTCTCCTTCGTGCGCAAAAATGGCTTTTCCAATCCGTCTTTTGATCCGGGAACCTTTGTAGACCAGGAGATAATCCTTGTCGTAAAAAATATAGAGTCCCAGATCATCGATTTTCTTGACTTTCCGGTTGTAAATGATGGTGTCTGAAATGTGGGTATATTGTTCCAGTCGGTTTAAACCATTTTGAATCTTGGAACTGTCCATAACAGTTACAAATGTCCCCCATTCGTCTTTTCCGTTCGAGAAGAAATAGCCGGTACTTTGAATATCGATCCCTATGCCCTTAGCCTGCCCGAGCAGGAAATCATAAGTCATGTATTCCCGAAATGGAACTTTATTCTTAAACATCAGGGAATTCGTTTCCCGTGCAATATTCAGCAAATTGTACCTTCCAACGATCTCACTTTCAGGAAGACGGTCCAAAAGGCTCGGAGGCGGGTCAGGAGCAAACAGGCGCGGACGGATATATAGAAATAAAGCCAATGCTGCACACAGCAATGCGATTAACATAACTTTATTTCCTACCCCTTCGGTTTTCATGTTATCTTGTTGTAGATACCAGGTAAGCGGTGTTTACTAAGTCCAATAAGTATTTTCCTGCATTGTCAAAAGTCCCGTCGAAGCTGTAGGTCAAATTGTACGTTGTTTTCTGACGGGTTGTTTTGGAAGAAATTACTTCCACTTCTCCTTTTTTACCTTTCATAGAAGCCAGTACATCAAAACGATGATCGTTTAAGATTGTCTCTGGCAAGCGGTTGATCATATCTCCCAGGTTCATATAGGCATAAATAGATCCGCTTTTCGAGGCGTTTTTTACCTGTTTTCCGGTAATTGCTTCTGCGCCGTATCCATTGGAATGGTTTTTCGCCAAATCTTCATCATTGGTGAAAATAAATAACCCGTTTTTATTGATCATGTATAACGGAACGG
Source organism: uncultured Fluviicola sp. (assembly GCA_966248825.1). GTDB lineage: Bacteria > Bacteroidota > Bacteroidia > Flavobacteriales_D > Crocinitomicaceae > Fluviicola. Next base: position 69,095 of record CBINBC010000026.1, on the reverse strand, counting down.
AGTTCAGAATGGCTTCTTCGTATACCCAGTAATCTCCCATGTTCTTGAATTGGGAAGTGATACGCGACATGTGTTTCAGGATCTTGTTCGGGATATCTGGACGTCCCGTTGTAAATCCTAAAGTGAAAACAGGCATATCTTCTTCCGCCTCGATTTCTTTCTCACCGTATTCAAACGTTTCTTCGTCGTAGAAAAATTCTACACGTTTTGTTTTCACACGTTTGATTCCGTTAAAAGTACCGAACATGCTTCCTTTGTAAGTATTGAAAACTTCGTCCGTATTAATGAAATCGTTCAATAATTCGATGGTCAGTACATTGGCAGAAATACGTGCGTTCTTTTCTTCGCTCAGGATCGGCATGATAACTTCATAAGCCTTTTCGTAGCCTTTCTTCAAATCGATCTTGTAAGTAAAAAATCCCGTATTGTTCTTCGGGATATATTTCAATACATTTTTGTCAAATTTGGCACTGTTCAGTTCTTCGTAAATACTTCCCAATCCATCACCGTAATGAGCTTCTACTTTCAGATCGATGGTTTTTTGGTTCAAAACGATATCGCCCAGCATGACATTGCCGGTATACAATTCGTTTAAATCACGGTATAAGTCAGGGAACATTGCCTGCAGATAAAACAAGCTGTTTGTGTTTTTGAAATTCCTGCTGTTATCCAGGTAAAAGATTCCGTCGGAAGGATGTGTTAATTGTGCCGCCAAGCGTGGATCCTGGGCTTTCAGGTTCAATTTTTTGGAAAAAAGTTCTTCGGTAATCAATTCCAGGCGCTTACGGGAGTACTCGGATTCGATACTGTCTCGTAATTCGTAGTAATTCTTGAAAAGATCATTTGTTTCATCTACAGCGATCGGGGTTTCATCCACTTCTTCCTCGATAATCTCTTCCACTTCGTCACCGTCTTCATTCAAGGTAGGATCGTCATCTGTAAATTCCTCTTCGTCATATTCACCCATTGGTTCTTCTTCGAAGTACTCATCTTCATACCAGGGAAGCTCTAATCCCCTGGAAGTCCAGATAGAATCAGTGATTTCCGTCAATTTGTCCTGATCCGTATCTACACGTATCAACAAGCCCACGTTGCCCTGGATCATTAAATGATTGAAGTAATTGTTGTAATATTCCGTTCCTGCAACCAAACTTTCTTTGCGGTCAAAATCATCAAATACCGTGAAAAGTTTTTCTTTGTCGGTGATCCCGAAAGTAAACCCTGAAATTTCAAACTCCGGATTTTTCCCGTAGAAAATATTCATCTTCTGATTGAAGTCAATTCCAGCATCTTTCAAGGTTTTCCCTTGGGTAGACCCGTCAAATAATTCAGACTGCAATTCAGTCATGAAATCATAAGAGACCAACTCATCCATGGATACCTTCTGAAGAATGGAAATATTGTTCAGACTAAAGACAGTAACTGCATCTTTAGGAATGATATCTTCTGATTTCTGTCCCCATGAGATTGCTCCCAAAAGGGTTATCGGAATTAAGATTTTAATTTTCATAAACGGATGAATGAACGGATTCTACACGAAAGTAAAATCATTTTTTGAATTGAAAACGCTATTTGGTTTATCAACGGGTATTTGGTTGATAACTTGTGTTAAAATGAAGTCTTTTTCGAATAATCTGCAAAAAACTAGTTCGAAATAACGAAGGTACTTTTCAGGATGGAAGGATTTGTTCCAACCGAATAAGTAGTTGATTCGATCAAACCTGCGACTTTCGAGGGAGAAATTTTCGCTTGCGCATTATCGCATTTTGCAATCGGTTTGTCAAAGCGCGAAACACAGGTATATTTTCCTTTTTTCAACTTTTCCTGGTCTTCCGCCTTCATTTTTTGGATGACACTTTGAAAATTCGGAACAATGCGCGTGAGTGTTTTTCCGTCCCACGTAAGCCAGTTCTCATTCAATGCAGGATCGTTTTTTTCCTTGATCTCTTCTTTGATGATTTCACGGATGCCACTTTGGAGGTCTGAAACAGATTCGAAATCAACAATTATCTTGAAAATAAAATTATCGAAATCGGATTCTACGCGAACATTGGAAATTCCTTCTTTTTCCTGCAGTTTATTGCGGTAATATTCAATTTTCTCCTTGATTTCAGGAATTTTTGGGATGCGTTTTCCGTCTACACTATCCAAAGCAAGGATGGAATTGATCTTTACCTTGCTTGCACTCATGTTTACGGTATATTTATAAGTACCGGTCCCGTCAGCGTGAAGAGTAATATCATCCCAAATATCTACGCACGAAGAAAGTGCAAGAATCAGAAACCCAATTAGAAAAATACGCATAAGTCAAATTTCAAGTGCAAAAATACAGAACTGGACGAAGCAAAAACAGTACCAACTAAGAAATCTTTCTATTGGATGAAAGAAATGTGGTTTTCCGCGATGGTCAATGTGGCTTTCCTCCCACAAATAAACGCACGATTGTCAGCAATATGACCAACCGGAGCATCAAATGCAATCGGAAATGAACGGTACGTCGTATGTTCGAGGATTAATTCTTCCACGCTCCATCTGGTAGGTGTTGCAGTGTCTTTTAGGTCAGTCATTCCGCCAACAACCAGCCCGGCAATGCGGTCAAATACACCCGCAAAGCGCAAAGCCCACAGCATGCGGTCCAAATGATAAACTTGTTCTCCGATATCTTCAATGAATAGAATGGCGTTTTCGTAATTCGGGGAATAGGGTGTTCCCAACAAGGAATACAGAATGGATAAGTTTCCTCCGACCACATTTCCGGTTGCTGTTCCGGGCTTATTTGAGGCGTTGGCCTGCCAGGTGTATGTGTTTGGTATTCCGCGAAGTACATTTAAAAGCGAATCCAGTGATTCCGGAGTGTTCTCCCGGAAATTCAAAGGCATCGTGGTGTGAGCGGTTTCAATGCCAAGTTTCAGCCCTAAGCAGTGGAAATTGGTAATGTCGGAAAAACCCAGTATCCATCTTGGTTCGCGAAGCAGGTTCGCCCAGTTCACAAGGTCAAACAAACGGATCGCTCCATAACCACCTCGATTGCAGATAATTGCTTTGACATCCGGATGATCGATCGCCCATTGCAGATCTTCTGCTCTTTCCATATCCGTTCCGGAAAAATAGCGGTATTCGTTTGCCGAATGCGGGGCAACAAGCACTTTAAATCCGTGCTCTTCGAAATACGCTTTTGCGAAATCAATGTGGGTTGCTTCAATCGCTTTTGCGGGAGAAACCAATGCAATCGTATCACCTGGAACCAATTTCGGAGGACAAATCATATCCAAATTTAATTGAAATAAACGTAAATATGTAGGGGTGCGATTAATCGCACCCCTACATTATAATATCAAAAAATTAATTTGTCTATCCGTTAATCGGTCCCATCACCACCATTTTTTCCATAGTTGGCGTCGGACTTCCGCCCATTTTCTCCAATGTGATGGCAAAAGCAGTAATGTTTTGGGCATTTACATCGAATGGTTCTGTCATTTGCTCCACTTCGTCGTAGTTGAAAAGTCCCACAGAAACCGGTTTTCCGTCAGCGATCACCCACAATTGGTATTGCATATTTGCCGGCGGAGGTGTGATTTTTTCCGCATGCATCACCGCTTTTTTCATGTCCTTGCTCCACATGACTTTCACTGCTGCTTCCGGTTCCATAGCGGTTCCGGTCATTTTTACAGTGCGCAGGCTTTCTGCGGCAAGAACTTCCTGAACGGTTTGTAAATGGTCTTTTTCTACAATCATTGCCTGGAGAATCTGTTCATTCTTCAACTGGTCTTTTTCCATAGAAGCCATGATGTTGTCCAGGCGTTTTACTTCACGGTTTGATAAGAACCAGAGTGCACCGATCCCAATAGTCAGGATCAAAGATGCTGCTGCCATCATTTTCCACATCGGGCTCACACCGTTTATTTCAGGAGCAGTATTCAGAGCAATGATTTTTGCTTCTTCCTTTTTAGCGGGAGCTTTTTCCTGTGGTGTTTCGGCAATGGTTTTCAGCAGGGATGCACGAACGGAAGGATCAGGTGCCTGGGCACTTTCAAGCATCATCTCTTCACAGCGTTTTTGAACGCGGATGAACTCAGCCTGAATTTCCGGGTAGATTTTAGACAGGCAAGCTACTTCCTGAACTTCCTGTGGGGAAGCAAGGCCGAGCGTTACCGACTCCAAAATTCCTGATGCTATGTATTCGTTTATATCCACAATATCAATACTATAAACCATTTTCTTAACTCCGCCATGGCAGCACGCGAACGTGTTTTCACAGTTCCGAGCGGAAGATCCAGCTCATCTGCTACTTCTTGTTGCGTATACCCTTTGAAGTATAAGTACTCAATCATTGTCTGTTGTTCAACGGGAAGGCGATCCACCAATTGTCTTAAACCAATGGCACTTACATTCTGTTGAACAGTTGTTGAGCTACTTACGACAGTTTCCAAAGTTTGGATTTCAGATTTCGCTTCTTTTTTCAATTTTCGCAGTGCGTCAATGGAAGTATTCCGTGCAATATTGAGCATCCAGGTGAAAAAACTGCCTTTGGTGTCGTCATACATCTGAATGTTTTTCCAGACCTTGATAAAGGTGTCCTGGAGTACATCCTGGGCAATTGCTTCATCCGTAATGAACCGGTTGATTACTCCGTTAATTGCCCCGCAATAGCGATCATAGACCTCTCCGAAAGCAGTTTGGTTTCCCGCTTTTACTTTTTGAACCAAGTCATTAATCTCTATGCTATTCAATGAATCCAACGGAACGAATTTAATTATAAATAATTGAAAAGTTTGGTCAGTAAGGGCGAAAAATTTTTCATCCTTACTCTACATGCAGGCAGACTCCGAAATCCAACAGGAAATTAGTACTTTTGCATTTGTTTGAAAAATCTCTTTAATCGATTTAAAGTTTATGAGTCAGAAGTATAACGAGTATTCAGGGCTGAACCTGCCGAATGTAGCGCGGTCAGTTCTTGAAAAGTGGAAAAATGAGCGCGTTTTCGAAGCTTCCGTGTCTACACGTGAAGGGGCTGAGCCGTTTGTTTTCTTTGAAGGGCCGCCATCAGCAAACGGGCTGCCGGGTATTCACCACGTAATGGCTCGTTCGATTAAAGATATTTTTTGCCGCTACCAAACCCTGAAAGGAAAACAGGTAAAGCGTAAGGCCGGATGGGATACGCATGGATTGCCTGTGGAATTGGGTGTGGAAAAAGAATTGGGAATCACCAAAGAAGATATCGGGAAGAAAATCTCGGTAGATGACTACAACAAAGCTTGTCGTGAGGCAGTTATGCGCTACACGGATATCTGGAACCGTCTGACGGAAGAAATGGGGTACTGGGTGGATATGGACGATCCGTACATCACTTACGATCCGAAATATATGGAATCTGTTTGGTGGTTATTGGGCCAGTTGTATGAGAAAAACTTATTGTACAAAGGTTACACCATCCAGCCGTATTCACCGATGGCAGGAACCGGACTTTCTTCGCACGAGTTGAACCAGCCGGGTTGTTACCGCGATGTGAAAGACACCACTGTTGTTGCGCAATTCAAAATCGCCGACGGATCCAATTCCCCCTTTGGAGGGGGGCAGGGGGGAGGAACTTTCTCTGACAACTCCTTCATTTTGGCATGGACCACCACTCCGTGGACGCTTTCTTCCAATACTGCTTTGTGCGTTGGACCGAATATCGAGTACGTCCTGGTTTCAACTTTCAATCCTTACACGCACGAGCCGGTGCAGGTTGTTTTGGCTAAGGACCTGGTTCCTGCGCATTTCGGGAAAGGGTTTGCAGAAGTTGAAGAGGAATCGAAGTTGGAAAACTACACTCCAGGTGGAAAACTTATTCCATTCTTCGTTCTTGGTTCCTGCAAAGGTTCTGAGTTGGTCGGAATCCGTTACGAACAACTTTTAACAGGGGCTTTGCCTTACGAAAAGGCAGATCAGGCATTCCGTGTAATTTCCGGTGATTTCGTAACCACTTCGGATGGTACGGGAATCGTGCACATTGCGCCTACGTTCGGTGCGGATGATGCGCGTGTAGCTGCGGAAGCAGGTGTACCTGCCATGCTGGTTTTGGATGAAAAAGGGGTTCCTGTTCCATTGGTGGACTTGCGTGGCCGTTTCCGCATGGAGGTTTCCGATGCTTTGTTCGGGCTGGGAGGTGAATATGTGAAAGCAGATTACCTGACGGACGAAGAGAAAGAAACCGAATTCCACAAGCAAAAAGAAGGATTGAAATCCGTGATTCCGGATTTGAAAGCATACATGTCGGTCGATGAGCGCATTGCTCTGAAACTGAAAATTGAGAACAAAGCATTCAAGATCGAAAAATACGAGCACAGTTATCCGCATTGCTGGAGGACTGATAAATCGGTGTTGTACTATCCGCTGGATTCCTGGTTTATCCGGGTAACCGATGTGAAAGAACGCATGATCGAGCTGAATAATACCATCAACTGGAAACCGGCTTCAACCGGAAGCGGACGTTTCGGAGAATGGTTGAAAAATGCCAACGACTGGAACTTGTCCCGTTCGCGCTACTGGGGGATTCCGATCCCGATCTGGTCTACCGAAGATGGAGACGAGCGCGTGTGTATTTCTTCCGTTGAACAGTTGAAAGCCGAATGTGATAAAGCCGTTTCAGCAGGACTTATGGCTTCCAATCCGCTGGAAGGCTTTCAGGCGAATAACTTCTCGGAGGAGAACTACGCTCAGATCGATTTGCATAAGAATTATGTGGATGAAATGACCCTGGTTTCCGCTTCCGGAAAACCGATGAAACGCGAAAGTGACCTGATCGATGTGTGGTTTGATTCCGGTGCGATGCCGTATGCTCAATGGCATTATCCGTTCGAGAACAAGGAATTGATCGATAATAACAAATCTTATCCTGCGGATTTCATTGCGGAAGGAGTGGACCAGACCCGCGGATGGTTCTACACGCTGCATGCCATCGCAACGATGTGTTTTGATTCGGTGGCCTACAAGAATGTGGTGTCCAACGGATTGGTATTGGATAAGAACGGGCAAAAAATGTCTAAGCGTTTAGGAAATGCAGTTGATCCGTTTGAAACATTGTCGAAATACGGTCCGGATGCCACACGCTGGTACATGATCACCAATGCGCAACCATGGGATAACCTGAAGTTCGATACGGAAGGAATTACGGAGGTTCAGCGTAAATTCTTCGGAACGCTTTATAATACGTATTCGTTCTTTGCATTGTATGCGAATATTGACGGATTTAACTACTCCGAAGCGGAAATTCCGCTGAATGAGCGACCGGAAATTGACCGTTGGATTTTGTCCAAACTGAATTCCCTGATTGCACAGGTTGACGAGGCTTATGCTTCGTTTGAACCTACCAGAGCCGGAAGATTGATTCAGGATTTTGTTTCCGATCAGTTGTCGAACTGGTATGTACGCCTTTGCCGCAGACGTTTCTGGAAAGGGGAGTATGAAGCAGATAAGATTTCGGCGTACCAAACCTTGTACACGTGCCTGGAAGCCGTTGCGATTATGGGTTCACCGATTGCTCCGTTCTACCTGGATCAGTTGTTCTCGGATCTGAATGCCATTTCAGGCCGTCATCCGGTGAATTCCGTTCACCTGGCGTTTTTCCCGAAATCCAATGCAGAGCTGATTGACCTGGAACTCGAAGCACAAATGGAAATTGCACAAAATGTATCGTCACTGGTCCTGGCATTGCGTGCCAAGGAGAAAATCCGGGTACGTCAGCCTTTGCAAAAGATCATGGTTCCTGTTTTGAATGCGCAGTTTGCTAAGAACATCGAGCACGTGCAGGCATTGATCCTTTCCGAGGTGAATGTGAAGGAGTTGGAATTGCTGGATGCTTCCAACAATGTGTTTGTGAAATCCATCAAGGCAAACTTCAAAACCATCGGTCCGAAATACGGGAAGCAAATGAAATCGATTGCTGCCTGGGTTTCTCAGCTGGATCAGCAGGGAATTGCTGAAATTGAGCAAAACCAGGGTTGGAAAGGTGTTGTGGATGGCGATGAAGTTATTTTAGACCTGAGCGATTTCGAAATTCGTGCGGAAGACATTCCGGGATGGCTGGTTGCATCTGAGAATGGTTTGACTGTTGCTTTGGACTCCACTATTACCGAGGCTTTGCGTATGGAAGGAGTTGCGAGAGAGTTGGTGAATCGTATCCAGAACCTGCGTAAAGATTCCGGGTTGGAAGTAACTGATAAAATCCGTCTGACTCTTAAATCATCCGAATTTATTCAACTGGCGGCCGAAACAAACAAGCAGTTTATCTGCGACGAAGTATTGGCAACGGATTTAATGATTTCAGCGGATGCTTTTGAAGGACTTTCAACGGATATCGAAGCAGATGCTGATACTTTAATCCGAGTGGAAAGAGTTTAATACAAAGGTTATTCTGCCTCCCCTGGAATTAGTTTCAGGGGAGGTGAAACCAGACCAAAATGTCCGTTAGTTAACGGGCATTTCTTATTTTTAAGCAAAAGACGAAAATGCAATGTTTAAAGGGAACAAAAGAAAGCAGCTAGACGAGCTATTCGATGAGTTTTACAACGAAGCAGATTACACATCTAATAATTTGGAGTTCCTGGTTGACCTGGTTGCCTATTTTCGTCCCGATAAAATTGAAAAAGAAAAACCGGTCAGTATCCGGCCACTTTTAGATTACCTGAATGAAAATGCTGTTAGGCGTTATGCAATGGCTGTTTACCTGCGGAATGTTTTTCAAAATCGCAAATTTACATCCATTTTAACGGATTCAGGAATTATCCGGGATGCTTATTTCATCCGGGAAATCCGGGAACGCCTGGGATCGAAGATTTTGCCCGAGCAGCCGGAACCCGATACGCTTCAGTTTCTGCTGAACCAGGTTTTTTACAGACAAAACGATTTTGAATGGGTACAGGAGATAGCACTGACCGAGATCAATGAACTGATTGTTTTACTGGATTTACGAACCATTTATGATTCGGAGGAAGACAGCCAGAATACGGCAATAACGGAAATCATCAGCGGGATCAGCCTGCTCATTCAACGTATCAGCGGAAGAGCACTCGAACAGGATGTCTTGATCATGGTACCCGAATACGAGCATGTGCAAAGCCCTTTTGAATCTTTCGAGAAAAAACTGGATATCATTGTTTCAAAGATAATCCGGGGAGACCGGCTTTCTATTTCTGCAGCAGATCCCGATTTCCAGGAGCTGGTTCAGTTGCTTCAGGGCTGTCATCAAATTATTAATAATGCATTTGAGAACAGTGCAAAATTCGGGATTTCCATTCGGGTGAACCAGAGTTTACTGCGTATCCGACAGCAATTGTTCCGGATAGAAGCTTTATTGCCGTTGCTTGCCATCGATTCTGAAGAAGATAAACGGGATAATTCCATATACCTGGCAATCCGTTTGATTAAGTACAATTGCAGAAAGAATAATATCCGTCGTTTGTTGCTCGACAGCACACAGACCATTGCATACGAAGTAACACAGCATACCGCCAGGACCGGTGAACATTACATTACTCAGTCGAAGAAAGAATATATTCACATGCTTTTGACTGCGATGGGTGGAGGATTGATCGTTGGTTTCCTGTGTTTATTCAAAGTGGTTTTGGGAAAAGCAGTCATCAGCGACTTTGGTCATGCGCTTCTTTACAGTTTAAATTACGCCTTTGGATTTATCCTGATTTACTTATTGGGGTTTACTTTGGCAACCAAGCAACCGGCCATGACTGCAGCTACGATCGTTAAATCGATTGAAAACGGGTTGAACAGCTCGACAGATGAAGCAGACAGGCACCGTTCTTTCGCAATCCTGTTCTCTCACCTTTTCCGTTCGCAGTTCATTGCTTTTGTGGGGAATGTACTGATCGCTTTTCCGGTTGCCATGTTATTGATTTGGTCTTTACAGGGGTTGGCGGGCTTCCAAATTGTAGACGAAGCAAAAAGTGAGCATTTGATGACCGATTTGAACCCGGTGGCTTCCTGGGCGATTCTGCATGCGGCCATTGCCGGAGTTTTTCTATTCCTTTCCGGGATTATTGCCGGGTCGGTTTCCAACAAGATCAAGCACAAAAAGATTTACAACCGGATCAAGGAACATCCGGTTCTGAAGATTTCATTAGGGAAGGAAAGCACCAAAAAATTTGCCGATTGGATCGAAAGAAAATGGGCCGGAGTAGCATCTAACTTTTGGTTTGGAGTGTTCCTGGGTTCCACTGCATCCGTCGGGATTTTTTTAGGCCTGAACCTGGATATCCGGCACATCACCTTTGCTGCCGGAAATATGGCTTTGGGATTATTCGGCGGGCATTTCGAAACAGGTTGGTATCCGATTATCATGGGAATTCTGGGAATCGGCGTCATCGGTTTTGTGAATTTTATTGTAAGTTTTGCACTTTCGCTTTGGCTGGCGCTTCGTTCCCGCGATATTCCGATCTCTGAACTGAAGTATCTTTTTCAGTCTGTTTGGCTGTATTTCAAGTACGAACCATTGGCATTTTTCTTCCCTTTGAAGAATTCCTGACGATATCATTAATTGCGGTATCAATTGTTAAAAATCAATTTGTTGTGAGGTTTAAAATGTTAAATAACTCAGAAATTAGTTGCTGATTGATTATCTTCGAGCCACATTAATTTTATTAACTTACTATGAAAAGAAAATCAATTATGGTTTCTTTTATGCTTCTTTGTGGCAGCTTTGCTTTTTCTCAAGAGCTAAGTACCACCAAAGTTGTGAAGGAAAAACCTGTACAACGAGAGGAAAAGAGTTTGAATCATGCCAAACCTTTATCTTCTGCTGGTTCATCACAAAATCAAAAAGTGAAATCCGACCTTTCTAAAAGTGAGGAAAAGGTAATGGATCGCCAGACTAAGAAACCAACAAAAAAAACCTCTAAATAAACCTAACTATGAGAAAAAAGAACTTAATTAAAGTTGCTCTTGGTCTATTTACAAGTGTAAATCTCGTTGCCGCTACAAGTTTTTGCTCTAATGCACAATCGTTTACGGAAGGCTTTGATGACTTAAATAACTTACCAGATTGGTATCTTGATAACCTTAGCGATGTTCCTAGTGCCACCTATGGGTGGGGAGGTGGCAATACAGCAAGCTTTAATGCTCAGGCGGGTGCAACGGATTCCTACCTTAGCTGTAACTATCAATCAACAGAATCCGTAACTCCGGCAACAATCAGCAACTGGCTTTTTACACCAAGCCGGGTATTAAACAACGGTGATGTAATTTCATTTTATACCCGTATCCCTGCCGGGACTGTTTATCCTGATCGCTTACAGGTGCGTTTGAGTACAAATGGTAATAGTGTAAATGCTGGAACTACTTCTACTTCTGTTGGTGATTTTACAACACTTTTATTGGAAATTAATCCAACATTAAATACAACATCATACCCTCAGACTTGGACACAATTTACGATAACGATTAGTGGATTGTCAGGACCAACAGCCGGACGCATTGCTTTCCGTTATTTTGTAACTAACGGAGGTGCAAATGGTGCAAATTCCAACTACATAGGTATTGATACATATTCATATACATCAACACTGCCGAATCCAGCAAATAATGATTGTGCGGGTGCGGTTTTACTAACTGAGAGTACTTCTTGCACCCCTACATCCGGTACAGTTGCTAATGCAACTGCTTCAACTCCGGCAACAACCTGCGATGGAACAGCTAATGATGATGTTTGGTATCGATTTGTAGCAACCTCTGCAAACACAAAGATTACCGTGGATGGATCTGCTGGATTTGATGCTGTTTTTCAAGTGTTCTCAGGTTCTTGCGGGGCTTTAACAAGTATAGCTTGTCAGGATACATCATTAAATGATGGAGTTGAATCAATTCAATTTGGAAATCTTGTCGTGGGACAAACCTATTTTGTTCGTGTTTTTGATTGGTATGTTGGTTTCCCGACAACTCAGGGGTTCACAATTTGTGTTCAGGAAATGCCTTCCTGTGTATTAACACAACCTGGGTCGTCAATTGTTGAAACTGAAACTTGTGGAGCGGCGTTAAATGATGGTTGTAACATGACGACACCTGCTTATCAGGATATAACTTGCGGAACAACAGTTTGGGGCTCTGCTTGGGCTAATGGCGGATTGCGCGATGCAGACTGGTATCGCTTTACAGTGACAAATGCTACTACTGTTAATTGGAATGTAGAAGCAGAGTTTCCTGCAGCTTTAATATTCGTAAATATTTCGAATTGTGCAAGTCCAGTAATTTTGGCCAGCACTTTTGCAAATCCATGTACACCTACTAATTTGTCACATAGTTTCACTCCTGGAACTTACGTAGCATTTGTTGCACCTTCCCAATTTGATGGTTACCCTTGTGGGTCTAGTAATGAATACATTGCAACACTAAGCATGACTACAACTGCCCCTGTCATTTCTGCCGGGGGAGCAACAACATTTTGTGCACCAGGGTCTGTAAACTTAACATCAACGGGAACTGGTTCATTTGCCTGGAACAATGGAGGAACTCCGATCGGAGGAGCAACAACTTCCAGCTATTCTGCAACTGCAACCGGGTCTTATGCTGTTGAGTTAACCGATGCGAATGGATGTAAATCCACATCAAATACGATTGCGGTTACAGCCAATCCTTTGGATAACGCAACTTACACATACCCTACAAACTCTATTTGTGATGCATCTCCGAACCAAACTCCTACAACCTCTGTTGCAGGAACGTTTTCTGCAACTCCTGCAGGATTGGTGTTTGCTAACACTGCAACCGGGGAAATTGATGTGGCAGGAAGTACAGCAGGATCTTATTCAGTGACGTATACAACTTCCGGAACTTGTCCGAACACAAGCATGCAAACAGTTGTAATCTCAGGAGCACCTGACGCAACCTTTACGTATGCTCAGCCAACTTATTGTTCTAATGGAACAGACCCAAGCCCGGTTTACGGGGCAGGAGCAAGTGCAGGAGCATTCAGCTCAACTGCAGGATTGGTCATCAATGCCTCTACAGGAGAAATTAACCTGGCTTCAAGTAATGCGGGAACTTACACGGTTACCAATGCAATTGCTGCAAATGGTTCTTGTCCGGCTTCAACGGAAACGTTTGATGTAACAATTGCCGAAGCACCAACAGCTGCTGTTTCAGGTGGTGGTACTCAATGTGGTACAGGATCTTTCCCGGTGAGCGTTGCTTTGACAGGAGCGGGTCCATGGGATATTACCTATTCTGACGGAACAACAACCAATACTGCAACGGGAGTAACAGCTTCTCCTTATACCATTACTGCAACTGCAAGCGGAACATATACTGTTTCAAATGTAACCATGGGTGGCTGTTCTGCAACAGGAACAGGTGCTGCAACAGTAGTATTTAACCCGAACCCGACTGTTTCTTTTACACAGGTTGCAGATATTTGTGATAATGCAAGTCCGGTAACATTGACTGCTTCTCCTGCGGGAGGAACTTTCTCCGGTTCAACGGGAGTTTCCGGTTCAACTTTTGATCCGGCTGGTTTGACTGCAGGTTCCATTACTCTGACATATAACTACACAGATGGAAACGGATGTTCAGGATCTGCAACTTCTACGTTTAACTTGAACGCAGCACCAACAGCAAGCCTTGGAGCATTTACAGATGTATGTTTGCAGGATCCTGCATTTGGTTTGACAGGTGGTTTACCGGCTGGCGGAACATATAGCGGAACAGGTGTTTCGGGAGGAAATTTTGATCCTTCAACTGCTGGAGCAGGTGCGCAGACGATTACCTATACAGTAACTGAGAACGGATGTACGGATGCCGTTTCCCAGTCAATTACTGTAGAAGATTGTGCCGGAATTGAGGAGATGGCTGATTTCGGGTTGGAGATTTATCCGAACCCTGCTACTTCAGTAGTAGTAATTAAAGCAGGAAAAGACGTGAATTTCTCCATGGTATCCGAGGATGGAAAAATGGTTTATCCGGTATCTTCTTTAGCGATGAATACTGAAACACAATTGGAGGTTTCTCACCTGGCAAAAGGAATCTATTTCTTACACTTTAACAATGCTCAGGGAAGTCTTGTTGAAAAAGTGATCGTAAAGTAAATAACTGAATGATAGTTGGAATGCCGTCTTCGAAGGGAGGCGGCATTTTTTGTTTTAAAGAGTGAAGGGATTTGAATCCTTTTCGCTAATTTCGGTTTTCATGCCAAAAAAGTACGCAGCCATAGATATCGGATCGAATGCAGCTCGATTGTTAATAGGTGAGATCGCCAGGGAAAACGGGCATCCGTATGTCAAGAAAATTTCTTACACGCGTCTTCCGCTTCGTTTAGGAGGAGAAGTGTTCGATTCGGGTGAGATCAGTGTTCATAAAGCAGAAGATTTTATTAAGACGATGAAAGCTTTCAGCCTGATTGCGGATATTTTTGATGTTGCTGCAATCCGTGCATGTGCTACCAGTGCGATGAGGGATGCCAGGAATGGGATGGAAGTTATTCAGCAGATCAAGCGCAATACGGGGATCGAAATTGAGATCATTTCCGGTGATGAAGAAGCGCGATTGATCTTCGGTACTTTTGCTTTGCTCGATATTGCCCGTTCCGAATCTTATTTGGTCATTGATGTCGGTGGAGGATCTACAGAGATCAACGTTTTTGAACATGGAAAGCGGGTGGCGGCAAAAAGTTTCGATATCGGTACGGTTCGTATGCTCAAGAACAAGGTTGACAAGAAAGACTGGCGGGAACTGAAAGACTGGATCAAGGAACACGTGGAAGATAATCCGCACGCGGTGTATGCAACCGGTGGGAATATCAATAAGATCCACAAAATTCTCGGTTTTAAGGAAAAAGCTCCGGTTACCTTAAGAGCGATGAACCAGTTGTATGCCGAACTGGAACCCCTAAGCGTCGGTCAGCGTATGGATTTGTTCCAGTTAAAGCCCGATAGAGCCGATGTAATCGTTCCGGCACTGGAAATCTTCCGTTTCTGTATGAATGCGCTTAAATGCAAGGAACTATACGTTCCCAAGATCGGATTGTCGGACGGAATCGTTTACGATCTACATAAGAAGAAGGCATAAATCAGTATGGAGTGTGAGTAGTGTCCCGATAGCTATCGGGAGTGGAATTTCTGATGAGTACTAGTTTGTTTCGGGATTTTTCATAAAGTGTAAGTTCCTCACTTCCCATTCTCCGCACTCACTCTGTCTTACCCGATCTGTATCCCCAACACCGTAATATCGTCCACCTGCTCCAACCCTTCACCGTACGCAGATTTCCATTCCTCGATCGTTGTATCCAGGATTTTGCCCTGCTCATTCATCGGTTTATGAGCATTTTCAGCAAGCAGGTTCTTGAAGTTACGGCTCATGAATTTCTTTCCTCTTTCGCCACCAAACTGATCGGAATAACCATCTGTGAACAGGTAGAAGATATCTCCCTTATTCGCTACCATTTCGTGGTTCGTGAATTCACTCATATCCGGGTAGATAGCAATCGGACGTTTATCAGGTTTTAATTCCTCCAGTTTCTTGCTTTTCGAAGAAACAATGTAGAGTGGATTATTTGCACCCGACCAATGGCATTTATAAGTCTTGTTGTTGATCAGCAAGAGGGAAATGTCCATTCCATCCATTTGTTCCCCCTGAATTCCTTTTTGCTGCAGGGAATGAATCACTTTGTCGCGGAGTTCGTTCAGGATAATATCAGCACGCGTTATCTCTTGCTGTTTCACGATCTCATTCAGTAAACTGATACACAGCATGCTCACGAAAGCTCCGGGAACACCATGCCCGGTACAATCTGCTACTGCAACCAAAGTCCAGTCGCCCCGGCGGTCAACGAAGAAGAAGTCCCCGCTCACAATGTCTTTTGGCTTGTACATCACGAAAAAATCTCCCGGAATGGTCCCTCGAATGGTTTGTTCATTGGGTAAAACCGCATTTTGGATACGTAAAGCATAACGGATACTATCCGTTAATTCATACAGGATCTTTTCGATTTGGTCTTTTTGTGAACTGACAATGGCGTGTTGTTCTGATAAATCCCGGATCGATTTTTTACGTTGTTGGGAATTTCTGTAAAGAACATAAGCAATTCCAAGAATCAGGATCAGGACTACCAGGGCCATAATGAGGATCACACGTTGCATGCCCAGTTTTTGCAGTTGCTCGTTGATCTGTCCTTTCTGGGCTTCAATGTTTCGTCTCTGTTCGAATAAAATGTCTTCCTGGTCGGAAATAGCCTGGGATTGATCTTCCAGCTCTTGCGCCTGCTCTTCCAGGATAGAACCCTGCTGGTCCAGCATTTCCATCTTTTCCTTCAGGGTCATTTTCTGGTAATTGATCTTAGCCTTCTGATTTTTGATCGTTTCCTCCTTGGCAGCAACTTTTTCACGTTCCTTTTCCAGTTTTTCGGTCGACTCATTGAGTAGTTCTTCCCAGGCAACCGTTCCTTCCATGTATTGTTCGAACTGATTGGTCAATTTCAACCCGGCACTTTCCATATTTGCCTGACTGATTGTGAAATCGTCTTTTTTCAAGCGTCCGTTAAAGTTTACCATCACATAATCCTCGTCCTTGCAACCATTAGTGATTAAGAGGGTGTGGTTTCCGGCAATTGCCTTCGCAACTTTCTCAATTTTCTTGTTGAATTTTTTGTCTACACAAAGCACCTGTGTTGCACTTATGGCATCTAAACTTTTGAAGTGGACAACGCTTACTTTTTTTCCTTTCAGTGAAATGCCCTCGTACTTTTTTCGAAGAGCACTGTAAAAAGAGGTATCACTATCCAGCACACCGATCTGGAATGTTTGAAAAGCAGCCTGGTTTTCCCAGCTTGTATTCAGCATAATGGGATAAATGCTCGTGGCAACAGATTCATCGGATCGCGAAAATTGTGCGGAAGCATTGAATGCGAAAACAAAGCAAACTAAAAAGCATGCGAAAATGGGTTTCAATCGGATTCCCAATGAGCCGGCAACGTGTATCATGTTCAAGTTCACGATCAAAAATTGTTCGAAACGATTTGTTTAGTGTTTAATTGCCGCAAAGGTATGAAAAACAAAAGTTTTGCAGGAAAAGTTCTTTGTTAAGAATCAGTGAAATTGTGAGAATGGCAGATTGGCAGGAATCGTAATCACAATAAGCTGGAATGATGCCTTGATTGAATTGTAAGTGCTATCGGAGATTTTGAGAATGTGTCTTTTGTAGAAACCAATGAGCAATCGTTAGTTAAAATTCACATTTTACCCGGATTCGCATAGAAAGTGTGATTAATGGTGTTGAATTTCACAGATTGAGCTTGTTTCTCATTCTGTTGCGCGATTCTCAATTTATTTTTCCATTTTTGACACCTAAACATACGCATATGCACTACGCTATGAAAAACCTCTTCTACGTCCTCGCTCTGTTCCTTTTCAGTGCCTGTTCTTCCGAAAAAACCGATGAAGAATTGCTGGAACAGGATCGAATTGCTTTAAATGAAAGCCTGGTTTCCGGGAAAGTGGTTCCTTACAAATTTGTAAAACTCATGGTTCGGGGTTACGCTTCTGAAGATACTACTTCTGCAAAATTCAAAGCATTTAAGCGCGATTCCGATAAGTTAGTTCAAAAAATACTGGAGCTCAACCATGCGGACGAATTGTCGGTAAAGGATTACTGGACAATGTACCAGATTTACGATCAAATGGGTGATTTTGTCACGCAAACCGACGAAGATGAATTCCCGGTAGTAGTAGATGCTTTCCGGAAATTTTGGGATGGAACGAAAAGCGCTCATTATTTCAAAGGGAAAGCGAAGGCCGAACAGGAAGCACGGGAGCATGCTTTTCTTTCGGTATTGGCAATGGCTAGCAGCAGTTTGGGAAGCGATGTCGCATTGTATGAATGCGCAGAAACAGATGTGGAATTGCTTCCCGATTCGGAATTGAAAGGCCAGCTTCGTTTTGTAAGAGGGTTTGTTTTTATGCAAAAAGGATTTTACTATTTATCCGAAAACGAATATTCGAATAACCTGGAATGGCTCAAAAATAACAAGAACCTGGATTTGAGGTATACCATCAATGCCCTGCAGCTTGGAAAATTCAATCAGGAAGAGTCATATACCGCATTCCGTGCTATGAACCATTTGTACCGGGGCATAGACCGGTTGATGATGGAACGGGAGATTGATCACGAACGTGCACTGGAGGATTTTGAACAGGTCTTGAAAGATTGTAAAAAATTAAAAATAGATAATGAAGCAGTTTGGGCCGTTGAAATATATGTTTACCTGGAGAAAGGGAAGAATGATAAAGCAATTGCTTCGCTCCATAAATTGAAGAAAAGTAAACTGCTCACAGCAGAGGATAAGGCGCTTGTTGATGAATGCATCGGGTACCTGCAAAAAGACGATTCGGAAAGTGCTTTGAAAGAAGTTTATGACAAGGTTTTCATGTTGAAGATCGCAAGTTCATTCACCTATAACCGGATTAAAAACGTGAATACAAACAAATTACTGAAAAAGAGTAAGGTTCCGAACGCTTCCAAAATAGCTAAAAAGACCAAAGTATTGGAAAATGCGGTTGAACAGATTGACAGCTTTAGCAACGGAGAAACATTGAAGGAAGCTACGAAAAAAGCAGGCGAAGAGGGAGAAAGCCTGCTGGAAGAAGCCAAAGAATTATTTGATTTTTAAGATACTTAGTGGATAGAAGGACCCGAAAGCCTGGGTTAATCATGGGAGAAGGGTGAACGGAAATGGAACAGGAAACAGTAATTATTTTGACCACAATTACTTAAGATTGTATTCAATATAACGACTTTGTGTACTGACCAATTTGGGGATATTTTCCTTATTCGCATAGAAAGATTTCTTCTCCAACCAGTTACCCATTTCATCAACTTTTGTAAGTTCGTACAAATGGCAACCACCATCAGAATAATAAATTTGAGTAATTTCACCACTACCGTTATAGATATAAAATTCAGTATAAACTATCTTATTAAATCTATCAAGGTAATTTATCGAATCAATCGTGTTTTCATTCAAATAATGGATTTCGAAAGAACCATTTAGATTTCCATTTTTGCCATTGAACTCAACTCCTTTCGATCTGAGTCCGAATTGATTTTTCTGATATTTGTAGAGTTGATAATACGAACTATCTTCATCGCAAACTACGACTAAAGTATCAAAACCACTCTCATCATGATAATAACGGCTAATTGTTTTATTTAAAGAGTCAACGGAATGAGTGGTGATTTTCGTAATTCGTTTATCAAAACCTTTGAAATCCATGTAAATGAATTTTCTTTTTTGCACTATGGACGTATCCAGGTATTCTTCTTCATAATATCGGTTTCCATTTTCTTTATAATAACTCACCAATCTCTTTTGATTATCAATATGAAAATATGAAGTGTCTGCATACTCAATTGTGGTTTTAATAGTTTTCACTTTACCTTTTAAACCTTCAAAGAAAAGATCATTGTAAACCTTCTGTCCAAAAGAGAGCTTTATAAAAAGTAAGAACAGTAAAATGAGTGTTTTTTGAAGTTTCACCATAATGATTTAAAGCCAGTTATTCTTGGTATTTCAATACTACCAAAAAATCTGGAATACAACACCTTTCGAGCAAACCGGAATGAACCGTTTTGAATTTTGATAAAGCTGAATTAAATCAGTGATTTCGTGAAATTTAGGCATGCCATCCTCATCGCTCCTCCTTCAAAAGGAGAAGTCTGATTCCCACTTCGAACCGGGATTCCACACTCTTCTCTCACTCTCCGTTCTCGCTCTGCAAAAAGGAAAAGCTAATTGAAAGTACAAATGTTCAGCCTAGTACAAAAGCCCCACTTTTGCGAAAAAAATGTTGTGCGTTCGCTTTATTGTCTCTCCAGATGCTGAAAAAGTTTTTCAATCTCGTCATCTGGTGAACGAAGTTGTGGTGGTAACAAGCCTTTGAAAATTAAAGGCAACATAAATTTTTGACCGTCTTCAAGCACTCCCTTAAATAAAAATACCTCAACTCTATGTTGTTTCATTAGTTCTCTCAATGCAGCATAAATTTTTGGCCTTTCCCAAGGCGTTTTTGCTTCTAGTTCAGACAAATCGACGGAATTGGATGAAACGAAATCAATATCATCTTGGTTTGTTTTTGATTGGAGAATTGACTTGTTATTTATAGGGTTAGGAATTTTGTCAAGTAACTCCTGCAATTCTCTACCACTTACAAATTGCGGGGCACTGAAAGATGGGTTAAGCAGATGCAAAAGTTGTCGCAGGGCAAATGAATAGTTGTTGGTATCCGTAAAGTCAATGTAAAGAATATCAATTAAGAATAGAGGTATTTCGCACTTTTTGTAGAGTAATGGAATAACGGTTTTATTATTAAGAGTGATTTGTTGATACAGTACCGCCCGTAATTCTTTTTTAACCCATGAGGAATTTACTGAATCAGGAGAAAGTATTACAGCAAGATGTTTGCTACCTTTTAATCCTTCTTCAATTTTATCAATTATGCTGTCACCGGGTTTTATTTCTGCTTCGTCAAGCCAAGCAGTAATTCCAGCACGACGTAAGTCTTGTCCTAACTGTCTAACAAACTCTTTGTCCTCTCTGTTATGACTAAGGAAAATAGAAGTGTCCATATTATTGATTTTAATAAAATGTGATGGGTCTTACAAAATGACACACAACTTGTACATATGCGCAACGATTAACTACTTATAATCAATTAAATCGATTTTTTACCCTGAAATTCAATTTGTAATGGAATGGAGTTTCAGTAAATAGTTTCTCGTTGCGTTAGTCTGTCAATACTACCAAAAAAATCTGAAATACAACACCTTTCGAGAGCAAAAGGGAATCGAACCGCAATAAATTTTGGAAAACCTAATAAATTGGTGCTTACAGTTGATTTGGTTTTATCCTCTCCCTTAATCCCTCTCCCAAGAGGGAGACTTCAAATCGTACTTCGAACCGGGATTTTCCTCATTCTCGTTTTCCGTTCTCACTCTGAAAAAGAATGACGGCTTTAATTTGACCGGAAGTGTTCGCTTAACTCTCGAAATTGTCCAACCACTCAGGATCACTCATTTGTTCTTTGATACGGTCAATTTTTCCGAAGGCGGTGACTAAAAGTTCTTTTTTGTTCTCATCTACAAGGTCTTTTTTGAATTTTCCGCCTTTCGGATCATTCATGATGTATTCCACAACGGCTTCTCCGATCACTTTCATCAGGTCGAATTTAGATACATCATCCAACTCGATCCCTTTCAGGTCTTCGTTTTTTAATTCACTCAGCCAACCAGCTTCCATATTTAACTGGGAAATGTTTTTATCCGGGATCTTTTCCAGGGTGTTTTCATCCAGTGATATTTGAAATCTTCTGAAATCAAGCTCAGGAATGATCTCGGAGCGGATGAGGTTGCTTTGCATCTTACTGGCATCCTGACTTGATTCCCGCATCACCACATCGAGCCAGAACAAAACATCCGGGCCGCCCGGATTCTTGATCCCTTTTGGTTCGATGAACTCAATGGATGTTCCGGTACCAAAACTAAAAACACAAAGTTTGGAAAGGTCGTATTTCTTTTCAGGACCGTAATAGACAGCTTCCATAATTGCTGACAGGGTAGGATTGTTGTAAGTGGTAGTGCCGCCGTCAACAAATCGCTCAAGAGGTGAGAAATAAGTGGGTGCAGACATGGTTGCTTCCATAACTGCCCGTAATAACACGTCTTTGTATGTTCCGATGTATTTCCCTTCATCGCAGAAACAGGTAAAGAAAGTTTCTTCACCGGCAGCAACGTCTTTCGCTGTTATCAAAAGATCCGTATCCGTTTTTGCGCATATTTCTTTCAAGGTGGCATTACCCAGGATATCAGCAAGGGCACGGCGGTAGTTTATTTTATCATACAAAGGCGGATTTATTTTTCTGAATACAAGCGCACCTCTGCGTTTAAAGACTTTAGTTACGAGGTTGATATATAAATCTTCGATTTCCGCAGCACTTTTCCCGGAAGCTATAAGTCCGGCAATGATACCGCCCGTTGAAGTACCTGATACCATGTCAAAAAGTTCGTGGCAGGGAATTCCGGCAATTTCCTCTACTTTTTTCAATAATTGCAGGGTGAAAATTCCGCGGATTCCTCCACCGTCGAGGCAAAGAATGGTTTTTCTATCCGGATCAATGCCTAATGCTTTGAAAGCTTTTTTTCGGGAATCGTTCATAGTGTTTAAGTTCTTTGGTTGTAAATATATAAAAATCAGGTGCTTTTTAGCGGAAGCGAAAATAAAACTTCGTTGAAACCTGTTTTACAAGGTCAAATGGCTCTTTTTGTCTCACATTAAGCTTTGCGGTATAGTTTCTTTTTCAGCCAAAATGAAATGCGTACCATAATGATCAAAGCTGGAACTTCCACCAGCGGCCCGATTACTCCTGCAAAAGCCTGACCCGAATCAATTCCAAAAACACCGATTGCTACGGCAATGGCCAGTTCGAAATTGTTTCCTGAAGCTGTAAACGAAAGTGCTGCATTGTCCGAATAATCTGCTCCGGCCCATTTTCCAAGCAAAAACATTAAAAAGAACATGACGGCAAAGAAGATGACCAATGGAATAGCAACACGTACCACATCCATAGGTATGTGTACAATGAGTTCTCCTTTCAAACTGAACATTACCACGATGGTAAATAGCAAGGCAATCAGCGTAATGGGAGAGATAAACGGCAAGTATTTATTTTTGAACCATGCTTCACCTTTTAAACGAATCAAAGCAAAGCGGCTTATGACTGCTATTGCAAAGGGTATTCCAAGGTAAACACCTACGGTTTTGGCAATTTCTGCAATGGTAATGTCAATTTTCAAAGCATTGATTCCGAATAAGGGCAAAACAATTTCCAAATAGAAATAGGCATACAAACTGAAGAAAAAGACCTGTAGCAGGCTGTTGATCCCAACCAATCCCGCAACCAATTCCCGATTGCCGTCAGCTAATTCATTCCAGACAATGACCATGGCAATGCAGGGAGCCAAACCAATGATGATGAGTCCTGTCATGTATTCCGGGTAATCTTTCAGGAATAATACCGCCAGGCTGAACATCAGGAACGGCCCAACAACCCAGGTGATGAAAAATGAGACGACAAGTAGTTTGGGCTTTGCCATCACTTTCGGGATTTTCGAAAACTGTACTTTCGTTAGTGGCGGCACCATCATCAAAATAAGACCTATTGCTAAAGGAATGTTCGTTGTTCCATTCGAAAACGAGTTGATAAATTCATCGGCATCCGGGAAAAAATAACCGATTGAAATGCCAATTCCCATAGCCAGGAAAATCCAAAGGGTTAAAAATCTGTCCAGGAAACTTAGCTTTTTTCTTTCGGCTACGGGAGCACAATTCGTTGCTGACATATTGCTGTTTTATTGAATGGTTGAAAATGCATACAGGGTTTCAAGCGCAATCTGCCTGCAGCGTTCGTCGTACTTTTCATCCTGCAAAGGTGTATTATCAAATGTCTTCGGATCATCGTAAGTCGTTCCGATCCTTAATTCTACGCCCGGAATAAAAGGACAGTTTTCCTCGGCATCGCTGCAGGTCATAATTGCTGCGAATTCGGAGACGGGGTTTGGCGGTTCATCGTACACTTTGGAAAAACAAACACTCGGTTCCCGGTCGTCCGCATGGAAAACCTGGTAAACCGGATTTTCGGATTCGGTTGTCTTTTTAACCTCCATTCCGGCTCGTTTTAACGCTTCAATTGCATTGTGGTTGAAAGCGGTGGCTTCTGTACCTCCGGAATAGGTGTGAACATTCTGGATTCCATAGAAATCCGCAGCGACTTTTGCCCAGATCTGCCCGAAGTGACTTCTACGCGAATTGTGTGTGCAGATATATATCAAGTGAACCGGTTTGTTTTGTTGTTGTTTTTCGGCAACATAGCTTCCGATTTTCTTCAGGCTTGCCTTCCTTTCTTCGGGAATGGTGCCAAATTGAGGGATCAATTCCTCCAGGTATTTTTTTACATGAGGGTACATGGTTATCTCTTTTGGGGAATGAACGAACAACGAAAAATACCCGGACAATTCCAGCCAGGTGTTTTCGTTGTTCATCTTATCTGTTTCTTTTTTAGCAGCAACCTCCGCCCGGTGTGCAACAACCGGATTGATCATTAGAAGGCGCAAGCTCACTCAATGGCAATTTCTGTTTCTCTGCCGGAATTCCACAAGCGTCGGATGCCAAACAAGCCGTGTTTTTCGAAACAAGCATGAAATGTTTTCCGTTGAAAGAAAGGTCGTATTTGCCAATAGTATCGCCTTGATATTCTACTTCGATTTCATTGTCTTCAATTCCCAATTTCTCTTCAGAAAGCTGAATGATTTTCAACAGTTTTCCCGGTTTCAGCCGGTGCTCGAAATCGTTGGCATTCCACAATTGGAAATTAACGACCTGTTCCTTTCGGATTGTTCCCCCGCAGTCAATAAAGTGCTTTTGGATGCTTCCAACCTCAGTTACATGGAAATGTTCCGGTACAAATGACCCGTCAGGGGTTTGAAATGCTACGTTGTCTAACGTGGGCAAAATTGCTTTTATATCTGAAAGCTTCATCTTTTAAAAAGTTTAATTTAACAACACGATTTTTCTTTATTTTCCAATTGAAGACTGGTATTGGCCAGATACCTCTGTAATTCGGCAATAGCATCTTTGTCTACACAATAGCAAATTGCTGTTCCTTCAATATTTCCTTTTATCAGCCCTGCATTTTTCAACTCTTTCAAATGTTGTGAGACCGTTGGTTGTGCTAAAGGCAAAACATTCACAATATCACCGCAGATACAGGAATCAACCGAAATCAGGTGTTCCATGATTGCTATTCGGGCCGGATGACCCAAAGCTTTCATCATGATCGCCAGTTTGTTTTGCTCCTCTGAAAAATGATCTGTTTTAGTTGCTCCCATCTCTATCGTAATAAAACTATATTGCAATATTACGATATAATGGTTTTGGTTCAACAAAAACTCTAAAAAAATCTGAATCTGATAAGTTATTAAGGAAGCAACTTGAGTTATATGCCGTTTTCCATTACCTGGTAAGTAGGATCTTCCAGCACGTTGATTTCAATGAGCTTATCTGCATTGGTTAAAAGTCTTCTGCAATCTTTGCTTAAATGGCGTAAATGTAACGTTTTACCCGCTTTTTGATAACGTTCAGTCAACCCATTCAATGCTTCAATGGCAGACATATCTGCGACCCTGCTTTCAGAAAAATCGACAACAACTTTTTGAGGATCATTTGCGACATCAAACTTTTCGTTGAATGCAGAAACAGAACCGAAGAATAACGGTCCGAAAATCTCGTAATATTTTACGCCCTGCTCGTCTGTAAATTTACGTGCCCGGATTCGCTTGGCATTTTCCCATGCAAAAACCAGGGCAGAAATAATGACTCCGATCAAAACAGCTAATGCCAGATTGTGCATGAAAACGGTAATCAGTGTCACAACGAGCATAATGATAATATCTGCTTTCGGCATACGTCCGAAGATGCGTAAACTCGTCCATTCGAAAGTTCCGATCGCTACCATGATCATTACTCCTGTTAACGCTGCAATGGGAAGCTGTCCGATTACAGGAGCACCGAAAAGAACGATGATAAGAATGGTTAATGCAGAAACAATTCCCGAAAGCCTTGCTCTTGCACCCGCAGATAAGTTCACCAATGTTTGAGCGATCATCGGGCAGCCCCCCATTCCGAAAAAGAACCCGTTCAGCATATTAGCGCCTCCCTGGGCAATACTTTCACGGTTTCCGTTTCCTTTGGTTTGGGTTATTTCATCTACTAAATTCAAGGTCAGCAATCCTTCTGTCAAACCAACTCCCGCCATGATGGCAGCATAGGGAGCAATGATCCAAAGGGTATTCCATTCCATCGGAACAAGCGGAATATGGAAGGGCGGTAATCCTCCCTGAACAGATGCAATGTCGCTAACGGTTTTGGTGTCTATTCCAATGAAATACACCAATCCAAATACCACCATGATTGCCAAAAGTGATGCCGGGACAGCCTTTGTTATTTTCGGAATCAGAATTACCAATCCGATTGTCAAAGCAACCAATCCAGCCATAACCCAGAGCGTTGAGCCTGTCATCCATTCAGGATTCTTACCTGTTGTTTTAAATTGTGAAACCTGTGCCAGAAAAATAATGATTGCCAAACCGTTTACAAAACCATACATCACGGACTGCGGCACTAAGCGAATAAACTTTGCCAGTTTGAAAAGCCCAACGAGGATTTGGAATACTCCGGCAAGTGCAACGGCAGCAAAAACATACTCCAGCCCATGTGATTGCATCAAGGCGATGAGGACGATAACCGTTGCGCCGGCACCTCCGGAAATCAATCCCGGTCTTCCGCCAAAAATAGACGTAAATATCCCCATGATAAATGCTCCGTACAGTCCAACAAGAGGTGGGAAACCTGCCAATAGGGCGAAGGAAAGTGATTCGGGAATCATGGTCATTGCAACAGTTAATCCTGCCAGGATTTCAGTCTTGTAATTTACCTCCTGTTTGAGGTCAAACAAATTAAAATACTTTTTCATTCGAAATAAAATATCATTCACTAGGAACTAATTCCTCACTAAAAACTATGGGATTGTGTGGTGTTAGGGAAAAGAAATCAATTACTCAGGGTGGAGTAACCGGTGAATGATAAATAGCTCTTCTTGTTTGCATAGGTTGGCAAAGATAGTAAATTCATGGAGATAGGTGTTGTTAAAAGCTGGATTCGGACTACCGGAATGGTTGAAAAGCAGATTAAAATCAAAGGAATGTGGGAGATTTGAGGGTTGCCCTCTGAGGAAAACTAATTGAAACTTCCAACACGGATCCCGCTCGCTCTCAATGCTCACTCTGAAAGAACAAAGTGCCTTGCAAATAAATGTCCTGTTGGAGCATGTGCGGTTTGGCAGTGTGCCTGCAAAATGAGCTGAATCAAGTCAGCGTATTTAAGATTACAGAAAAAGTACTTCCGGCTCCAAATTCACTGTCAACTTTAATTTGACCGTTTTGGGCTTCAATAAACTCTTTGCTTATGGCAAGTCCCAGACCGGTGCCTTCTTTCTTTGTTCCGGGAACTCGGAAGTAGCGGTCAAAAACTTTGTCTTTGTATTGTGGGGCTATACCTTGTCCGGTGTCTCTTACTGAAATTTGTATTTTCTTGTTTTGCTCTTTAATTGTCAGGTAAATAGTAGAGTTGTCATAGGAATACCTTATAGCATTTGATATGAGATTGGTCAATACCCAAGCTGTTTTTTCAACGTCTGCCTGAACCTTAAGGATGTTTTCCGGGCAATCGATTTCAAACTTGATTTGTTTTTGGTCGGCCTGTGTTTGCGTGGCATTTATGGCGTACGATAAAATTTCTTTCGGGTCAGCAGGAAGTATTGAGAGTTGGATATTTCCACTTTCGACTTGTGTCATATTCAATAATTCCCCGGTGATTTTTAAAAGTCGGTTTGCATCATCTTCAATACTCTCTATCAAATCCTTCTGTTCGTGATTGAGTTTTCCGATTTCCTCATTTTCGAGCAATTGCAAACTCATTTTTATAGATGAAAGGGGTGTTTTAAACTCATGTGATACGGTGGCAATAAAATTGGTTTTGGCAAAATCCAGTTCCTTGTATTTGGTGATGTTTCGAAGAATAATTACATGCCCGATAAGTTGTTTTGTTTCTTCTCCGGTTGGAACAATCGAAATATGAAGTGTCTCTTTTTCAAAATAACCTTCTTTATTGTCGGCATAAATTTTCATTGGTTTGGATTTTATTCCGTCTCCGCTTTCGGCGATGATCAGATCTTGAATCAGTGTCCGAACCAAATCATTTTTAAGGGCCAGATCTTTGGTATGATGTCCAATTATTTCTGTTTCATTAATTCCGATGATTTTTAGTGCTTCTTCATTTGCAAAAAGGACATTCAGGTTTTCATCCAATCCAATAACAGGGTCGTGCATATTGTTGATAAGCGTTTCAATTCGTTTTTTCTCTTTCATCAACTTTGCAAGATTACTGTTGTTGAATTCTTCTAATTTTTCAGCCATTGTATTGAATGATTTGGCCAACTGACCAAATTCGCTGTGGCTTTCAAAATGAACTCTTTCCGAGTAGTTTTTAGAAGCGATTTGTTTGATACTCTCTGTTAATTCTTTTATCGGGTTTGCAATACTGGAAGGAAGATTTATCACTAAAATAAAAGCAATTAAAAAACAGGTCGTCCCCGTAATAGCAATCCAAAACAGGGCTTTATCGGCAGTTGTTTTTGCTACTTCGCTTTTGCGCTGAATGGCTTGCATATTCAAATCCATTAATTGGAATATGCTTTTTCTGATTTCACCGGAAATACTTCTATCGGTTTTATTCTGTTTGAATGCTTCAAAATGCTCACTTAGTTCGGCTGTGGCTTCCTTTTCACCAATTTCAGTGATGTTTTTTTCCTGGTTTTTAAGATTTCTTTCAAAGGTTTGTACTGATTTATCAGTTCCTTCATCTAAGGCAGCCAACATGTTCCTGCTATATTCCAGTGTGTTGTAGTTTGCAACCAAAATGTTTTCAGTATCACTTTTTAAAGCGCTGATATACCTTGCTCCTAAAAGACTGAGCAGAATGATGAGCAAGAATAAAAGTCCGACACCCAGCGTTAATTTTGTTTTGATTTTCATTTATGATAAAATTACCAGATCAATATCGTTTGAAGATAGCTTTTTGAGGAGTTCATTGAAAACATTTGTCGCCATAATAATCTTAAACAAATCTAAGTGCGGTTTCCCTACACAAATCGTTGTTATTTTTCGTTCACTTGCCTGCGCAATAATTGCTTTGGAAACGCTTTTACTTTCCACTTTTATAATTTCAGCGCCTAATTCCGTGGCTAATTTGAAGTTATTGATTAAGTACCGTTGTTTGTCCAATGGTATTTTGTCCGAACTTTCTTTGGGCGTTTGCACATAGAGAACATACCATTTGCTATGATAATAATTCGCCAGTCGGGCAGTTTTACGGATCACTGTTTTTGCCGTTTTTTCATTGCTGCTGATACAGGCTAAAAAACGCTCGTGCTTTTTGGCATTGGGCTTGGTCACTTCTGTTTCGACCTTCCGTTCAACCTGCGAAGCAACTTCTTTTAAAGCAAGCTCGCGAAGTTGTAAGATGTGTTCACTGTTAAAGAAGTTTTTTAAAGCGGTTTCTATTTTTTCTGCCTGATAGATTTTACCTTCCTTCAGCCGGGTAATTAATTCATCGGCAGTCAAATCTATATTTACCACCTCGTCTGCCTGGGCCAAAACACTATCCGGAACTCTTTCTTTGACTTCGATACCGGTGATTTTCTTGACCTCGTCATTCAGACTTTCGATGTGCTGAATGTTTACTGCTGAAATGACATTGATTCCAGCTGAAAGGATATCCATCACATCCTGCCAGCGCTTTTCATTTTTACTGCCTTCGATATTGGTGTGAGCCAACTCGTCTACAATAACGACTTCAGGCCGTAAATTAATTACAGCCTGAACGTCCATTTCTTCCAGTTCTTTCCCTTTATAAAAAAGTTTTCTTCTGGGAATTACCGGTAAACCTTCCAACAATTCGTGAGTCTCTTTTCGATTATGGGTTTCGATAAACCCGATTTTCACATCAATACCGTTCTTTAAGAGGGTACGAGCTTCTTGCAGCATCCGGTAAGACTTACCTACACCGGCGCTCATGCCAATGTAGATTTTGAATTTCCCCCTTCTTGATTTTTTGATCAGGTCGAGAAAATGCTGAACGGTTTTATCTTTATCCATCTAGAATGAAATTGCCAATGAAGTCGTTACAAAATAGTTTTGTGTGCTTGGCTGATTTTCCAAAGTAAATAGTTGATCCTTACTGGTAAATCCTCTTCCTTCAATACGCCAAACTAAATTATCCGTTATGTTGTAATCTAAATTTAAGGAATAACCATAGGTCTGAAAGCCATTAAGTGTTCCTGTTGAAATAATCACTCCATTGGCATCACTGTAATATTCTCCTCGTGCTGCAATACTGATTTTTTCCGTTGGAGCATATTTTACAATAATTACCGGTGAATACCAGGTATTGTAATCGCTGCTTCCTTTTGATTTTTGTTGAGCACCGATGTCAAATCCGGCTATCAACCCAAACTTTTTATGCAATTGAATTTGCGCATAAAAATTATGGAAATACCGCATTTGTCTGACGCTGTCCGGGGTATCACTTCCAACAAAGGAACTGCTGTTTAAGGTGATTTTTGAATTGGGCTTGAAAGTGAGCTGATGTCCGAATGCAGGTGTATTGTTTCCGTTCACCCGCTGTATGCGCTGCCATCCGTTTAAAACCAAACCGCTAACAAACCATTTTTCATTATCGCTCGTGTAAGATAATTTGACACCACTTTCGTAATAAGGTGAGTTATCAGCCAAAATACTTCGTGTTAGGTTCCAACAGTCTTTCCCAATAGCGCTCTCAAAGCCAATGTGTGAAGCAAAAATTCCGGCATCTATCCAAAGGTTTTTCTTTTTCGAGATTTTTACCCCTGCGTTAGCTTCAAAGATGTTTTTTAAGACACCTGGTTCGGCAGCAAGATTGGCGTTGGCATAAGTGCCGGCCATTAACCCTAAATTTGCTCTCACTTTTTTTGATTCGTACGAAGCCTTTACAAAACCCAAATTAAGATTGACTTCATTGTGCCTGTTAAATGAATAGGCAAAATTCTGGCGGTTATGGTCCTGTGGATTCGCAAAGTCATAACTGTAATAAGCTTCGACATATCCACTGAATTTTAGTGCATGTTTTGCACTATCGATTGGTGTATTTGCGCTATCGGTTTGTGCATTTATGCTGAGAGTCACCAGCGTAAGCAATACCGTAAAAGTCTTCTTCATTTCTTATTTTTTTAAATTGTCTAGTGCCAGGTTTAATTTCAGCACGTTTATTTTTTCTGTTCCTAACAAGCCCAACAACGGTTTCTCTGTTTGTTGCTCTATGAGTTGATGGATTGTATTTTCGCTTAGATTGCGGATTTTGGCAATGCGTTTTACCTGAACTTTTGCAGCTTGTACCGAAATATTGGGATCTATTCCGCTGCCGCTGGCAGTAATTAAGTCCGAAGGAATCTCTTCTTTCTTTACTTCTGGATTATGTACCAAAAAAGTGTCGATTCTCGCTTGTAATTCTGCCAGGTAATCCGGGTTTGAAGGTCCTTTGTTACTTCCACCTGAGCCAGCCGCATTGTAATCAACAGCTGATGGTCTGGAATAGAAGTATTTGTCAGAGGTAAAACTTTGTCCCACATTCTCATAATAACCTGCTTTTGACTTAGAAAATGACCTGCTTTCCGGGACAAATTTAGAGATACCTAATACAATTAGCGTATAAATACCGCAGAAAAATACGAAGCAGACGAAGGTTAATCTGATTGCTGGAATTATATTGTTTTTCATTGTTTTGATTTTTTAAATAAATAGTGAAACTAAAAGGTCAATTGCTTTAATCCCGATAAAAGGAACAATGACACCACCTAAGCCATAAATCAGCAAGTTTCTTCGCAGTAAGGCACTTGCACCGATTGGCTTATATGCCACACCTTTTAATGCCAAAGGAATCAATATAGGAATAACGATCGCATTAAAAATAACGGCGGAAAGAATGGCGCTTTCGGGACTGTGCAAATTCATAATGTTTAATCCTTGTAAGGAGGGAATTGCTAAAATGAATAACGCGGGAATGATCGCAAAGTATTTCGCTACATCATTGGCGATGCTGAAGGTGGTAAGGGTTCCACGAGTCATCAGCAATTGTTTTCCAATCTCTACAATCTCAATTAATTTGGTAGGGTCGTTGTCCAAATCCACCATGTTACCGGCTTCTTTTGCTGCCTGTGTTCCGCTATTCATAGCTACGCCAACATCTGCCTGGGCCAGTGCGGGTGCATCATTGGTACCGTCACCCATCATTGCTACCAGTCTGCCTTCTGCCTGTTCTTTTTTGATGTAATTCATTTTATCCTCAGGCTTAGCTTCGGCTATAAAATCATCTACACCTGCTTTTTCAGCAATAAATTTCGCAGTTAAAGGGTTGTCACCGGTAACCATTACAGTTTTGATCCCCATTTTCCGTAAGCGCTCAAAGCGTTCCCGAATACCCGGCTTAATAACATCTTGTAATTCTATTACACCCACTACTTTTTCATTTTCAGAAACAACCAGTGGAGTCCCACCGTTACTTGATATTCTTTTCACTTGTTCTGAAGTTTCAGCCGGAAAACTATTTCCTGCCTTCTCCGTTAAGATTTTGATGGCATCAGAAGCCCCTTTTCTTATCCGGGTGTTTTCAAAATCAATTCCACTGCTTCTTGTTTCTGCAGTGAATTTAATGAATCGCGGATTTTCAATTTTGAAGCTTAGCGGGTTGACTTCCGCCAATTCAATAATGGATTTCCCTTCCGGTGTTTCATCACTCATAGAACTCAACACAACACATTTAATAAAGTGCTTTTCATCAATTCCATTGGCAGGATAAAAGTGTGTGGCTTTTCTGTTTCCGATAGTGATTGTTCCTGTTTTGTCTAATAACAACACATCTATGTCGCCTGCAGTTTCTACAGCTTTACCACTTTTAGTAATTACATTGGCTCTCAATGCTCTGTCCATCCCTGCAATACCAATTGCTGACAATAAACCGCCGATGGTCGTCGGGATTAAACAAACAAACAGGGAAATGAATGCCGCAATGGTAATCGGTGTGTTTGCATAATCGGCGAAGGGTTTTAATGTTACGGTTACAATGATAAAAACCAGTGTAAACCCTGCCAGCAAAATAGTGAGTGCAATCTCATTGGGTGTTTTTTGTCGGCTTGCACCTTCTACCAAAGCAATCATCTTATCCAGAAAACTTTCACCTTGTTCGGTGTTTACTTTTACGGTGATTCTGTCAGATAATACTTTCGTTCCTCCAGTAACTGAACTTTTATCACCACCTGCCTCACGAATTACGGGTGCACTTTCACCGGTTATGGCACTTTCGTCGATGGTAGCCAGACCTTCTAAAATCTCACCATCCATCGGAATGGTATCACCCGCCTCGCAGAAAAACAAATCGCCTTTTTTCAGTTGCGATGAAGGAACTATTTGCACGTCATCGGAATGGAATTTTCCAAGAGCCGGAATTTTCTTTGCAGGTGTTTCTTCCCGGGTTTTTCTTAAACTATCTGTTTGTGCTTTTCCTCTTGCTTCTGCTATGGCTTCAGCAAAGTTGGCAAATAGCAAAGTGAGCAAAAGAACCAGGAACACGATAAAGTTATAGGCAAAGCTGCCCTGTGATTTTTCGCCTGTTGCTATCCACAAGCATACGAAAAGCATCACGGCCGTTCCGATCTCTACTGTAAACATGACAGGATTTCGAAACATTATTTTTGGGTTTAATTTCACAAAAGACTGTTTCAATGCATCTTGCATTAAGTCCTTTTGAAATAAAGAAGCATTTTTTGTCATTTCCTTACTTATTTAATCATTGAGAAATATTCTGAAATCGGACCAAGCGTTAGTGCAGGGAAGAAGGCCAATGCAGCTACAATCGCTATGACTGCAAATACCATCAAACCAAAAGTTGAAGTGTCCGTTTTTAATGTCCCGCTGCTCTCCGGAATGTATTTTTTACTTGCCAGAATTCCTGCAATGGCAACAGGGCCAATGATTGGCAGATAACGAGCCAGCAGCATCACTATTCCGCAAGCCACATTCCAAAACGGTGTATTGTCTCCCAATCCTTCAAAACCACTTCCGTTATTTGCACTTGATGAAGTAAACTCATACAGTATTTCGCTAAATCCATGATGCCCGGGATTGTTTAACCAGGC
This sequence comes from uncultured Fluviicola sp., assembly GCA_966248825.1. Lineage (GTDB taxonomy): Bacteria > Bacteroidota > Bacteroidia > Flavobacteriales_D > Crocinitomicaceae > Fluviicola. The sequence goes on along the minus strand of CBINBC010000026.1, from coordinate 35,229 downwards.
GGCATATTCCGTCGGATTGCCTGCAATTAAATAACTTGAAATAGCTGTTCCAACTAATATTAAGAGCGGATGGAGCAGGGCTATTGCCATCGCAATTTTCATTTCCCTGGCTTCTATTTTTTTTCCAAGGAATTCAGGTGTCCTTCCAACCATTAACCCGCTGACAAACACCGCCAGGATAATGAAGATGTAAAAGTTTAAAAAACCAACACCCACACCTCCGTAAAAACAGTTTATCATCATACCGAGCATGGTTGTCATACCGGTTAACGGTGTCATACTATCGTGCATGGCGTTTACCGAACCATTACTGGTAACAGTGGTGTTTACTGCCCAATAAGCCGATGCAGCCGGACCAAAACGCACTTCTTTCCCTTCCATACTTCCCATTTGCTGGGCTATTCCCATTTTTGAAATTTCAGGATTTCCATTCATTTCGTTCGCAATGGAAGGAACGAGTAATAACAGAAAACCCAGCGTCATTACTCCAAAAATGGTCCAGGATAGTTTGCGTCTCTTTAACACATAACCCATTGCAAAAACTAGTGCGATAGGAATGATAAAAATGGAAATTGTTTCGACCATGTTGGTGAAGTAACTTGGGTTCTCCATCGGGTTAGCAGAATTCGGACCGTAAAATCCTCCACCATTCGTACCCAATTGTTTGATGGCAACAAATGCAGCTACAGGACCCTGGCTAATCTGTTGTTCCTGACCTTCCAATGAAGTAATCGTAGCTTTTCCTTCTAATGTCATAGGCGTATGATTAAACACCAACAAACAGGCAACTACCAGAGCTAAAGGAAATAAAATGCGGGTACAGCTTCTTACAAAGAACGAGTAGAAGTTCCCTAAAGTCTGAGAACTACGTTCTTTCATGGCCATAAAAACAACCGCACAGATTGCAATTCCTGTTCCGGCACTGATAAACTGCCATAACATTAAAATGAATTGCCCGAAATAAGACAAGCCTGTTTCACCGGAATAGTGCTGCAGGTTCGTATTGGTCACAAAGCTAACTGAAGTGTTAAAAGCTAAATCCGGACTCATAGAGGGATTACCATCAGGATTTAAGGGTAACCAACTCATATTTGTAAGGACAAACATCGAAATGATAAACCAAACCCCATTAATGGTTAGTAAAGCCATTAAGTGCTGTTTCCAGTTCATTTCTTTGGCAGGATCAATACCGCTGAGTTTAAAAAAGAGATTATCGAGCGGATTGAAGATTTTATTGAGCCAGGTGTTTTCATAATTAAAAACCTTGCCGATATAGCGACCCAGCAGAATAGCCAAAGCTACCACGATCGCATACATGAAGATTACTCCAAGAATTTCTGTATTCATTTTTTTGTTTTTACTGGTTGAAAACGTAATTGACTTTGAGATAAACGATATACAGAATTGAAATAGCGATCAGCCAAATCACTAAAACAAAAAGTGCATCCTTTATCTTCTGCCATTTCACTGTTAGAATTTTTCAGGTTTTACAAGTACATAGCACATATAGCTAAATACACCTATTGCGATGAGGAATAATGCTGTCATTGAACGTGATTTTTTGAATGTTGATGAATTCCTGATGAAGTGATCTGTCCGCAATACGCTGCTTTCAAATGTGGAGGGAATAAATTCAAATATTCACGCCCCCAGCTATCATTCATTTCAAGCAATTGAGAGAGTGGAAAGATGAATTTATTCGCAATCAGTGAGCGCGTGTAGGAGTTGCCTTTAACGAATAATCTTTCGGCTTTTCCAAAAAATTTCTGCACCTTTTCTTTTTGTCCCCGGAAGATGGCTTCGAGTGTTTCAAGCTCTAAATCTTCCATTTCCCGGACTTCCGTATTTTGCTGCTTTGTCATACTAAAGTTTATTTGTTCGATTCCCTTATGACAAATGGTGTTCCCAAGTCTTCAAAACTTATGTAAACAACAGTAATACAGATAGATGTATTGATTTTCGGTTTGTGCCAAAAATAAAAACCCTTTCAAAATGAAAGGGTAAATCATAGCATTTTAAAAGGGTTGGTCTTATTCCAGCCCGTATTCAGAAATTTTACGGTAAAGGGTGGTTAATGCGATCCCTAAAAGTTCGGCTGTTTTGGTTTTATTGCCGTTGGTATAATTCAGCACTTTTTGGATGTGCAGTTTTTCAGCACTTGCCAGTTCAAATGCCGAAAGTGTTTTATCCTTTTGGGTTATTGGATTTTGAAGTTCAATGGGCAGATCTTCAAAAGTCAGAGCATCATCACATAGAATGACACTTCGTTCAATCACATTTTTCAATTCTCGGATATTACCGTTCCAGCGATGCTGCTTCAGGCCTTCCATATATTCATCGGATACATGCTTAACTTTTTTATTGGTCTTCAATGAGGTTAATTGTAAAAAGTAGTATGTGAGCAACTCAATATCCATGATCCTTTCCCGTAATGGAGGTAACTGAATTTGAAAGACTGAAATACGATAAAACAAATCTTCCCTGAAATGTCCTTGCTCAATTTCGGTTTGCAAATTTCTATTTGTAGCAGCTATTATTCGAACGTTCACTTTGGTAGGTTTACTTTCTCCAACGCGAATAAATTCACCTGTTTCCAAAACACGGAGTAATTTGGCCTGTAAGTCCAGCCCCATTTCCCCAATTTCATCCAGGAAAATGGTTCCGTTATTAGCCTCTTCAAAAAGCCCCTTTTTGTCCTTGCTTGCTCCTGTAAATGCTCCGGATTTGTGTCCGAACATTTCACTTTCCAATAAGTCTTTGCCAAACGCAGAACAATTGATCGCTACAAAATTTTGTTTGCTTCTCGGACTTTCCTGGTGAATGGCTTGTGCAAACACCTCTTTTCCAGTGCCGGTCTCGCCTGTAAGCAAAACCGTTGTTTCAGTAATTGCTACTTTTTTTGCCAGGTCAATGGCTTTTTGAATGGTTTTTGATTTCCCGATTATTTTGTCAAAGGAATGTTTTTCTCCCAATTGCTTTTCTAATTGACTCACTCGTTTAGCCAGATCCATTTTTTCAAGTGCCCTGTAAAGCAAAGGGATAATTTTGTTGTTGTCGTCACCTTTGGTAATGTAGTCAAAAGCACCATTTTTAATAGCTTGTACGCCGTCAGGGATATTTCCATACGCCGTCAGCAGAATAATTTCCGGAAGACGAAATTTATCTTTGATTTTTTTTGCAAACTCAACACCATTTCCATCCGGCAGTTTAACGTCACAAAGAACTACATCAATATCCGTTTGCTCCAACTTTTTCCAGGCCGTTTTACAGTCAGACACCTGCAGCACTTCAAATCCTTCCAGGCTGATAATTCTTGCGAGCAAGGTTCTTAACTTTTCTTCGTCATCTATGATTAGAATTTTTCTCAAAATATCATTCGTTATTTAAAGTGCAAAAAATGAATTATTTACATTTCATAAGAGCAAATCCAACTACTTAAAACTGGATTTCAGACAGGAATTTCAACGATGTAACGAATTCCATCGTACGAATAACTTCCGTTACGTTTTGACTTCAATGATACTCAATAATTGCGAAAAACAGCGAACTATTGGAAAATTCCGGAGAGAAATTATACCTAAAAGTGAATGGGATTCGAATCACTCTGAATATTTAAAAACGGCATAAAATCAATGGTTTTCGGGAGATTTGAGACATCCTCCCCCTTAGTCCCATCTGACGGAGTCTGACCCTCGCCAGAGTCATCTGACCTCTAAAAGGGGGAAACCAGATTGCCCTTCGAACAAGGGTTCCACACTCAAAACTCACACTCGATACTGAAAGAAAAGCTCTAAAAAACAGAGCGAGTGTGATTTCTATGACAAAGCCAAATTCGCTTGATAAGGAGTTCCTCTTTTTATAACAGCACAAACTCTATGTATGAGTTTGTTGCGTATGGCATTGAGAACAGCCATTTTGTTTTTTCCCTCCAAGACTTTCCTTGTGTAATAAGTTTTGAGTTCAGGGTCAAATCTACTGGCAACCATTGCAGCCATATGCAAAGCAGTTTTAAGTTGTTTGTCAGCCTAGTTGGAGACAGCCGCCCTTCGTTTTACCGAAGTTCCGGACTGATGATCAAAGGGTACTACTCCTGCATAACAAGCTAACTTTCTTGGTTCATAGATCCGTTGAAATCCGTTGGTTTTAATGACCAAATTCCAACTAAGAACCTTCCCAACTCCGGGAATGGATTCCAGGAGATCTACTTGTTCTTTCAAGTGTTGATCCGCTGCTATCAATTCATTCATTTCCTTTTCCACCACCGTAATGTCTACCTGGATCTGTTCTATCCTGCATTGAAGCCTGCTTTCCGCTTTTTTCCGGAAATCATCCTCCTTAATCAGATAGAGTTCCTTTCTGTTTTTGATCATCGTCGATCTATACCGGACCAACATCTTCCTTTCTGCCAACAAGACTTTTAATTGCTGTAACGTAGTACTCTCTTGCTCCCATTGTGGAAGATCCTGGTAATTCTTTTGGATAAAACAGGCTATTCTGTTGGCATCCACTTGATCATTCTTACCTCGGGTTAATCCCAGGCTTTGTTTAAGATGTAAAGGTGAGAGTACATATACACCATAGTGCTTCCCTGCCAGTGCGTCATAAAGCTCCCAATTATACCTGCCTGTATTTTCCATGGCAATTACAGTCCTCTTTTCATCCAAACAGGTAAGTAATTGATCTATAGCTTCCCGTTGATTTTCAATTTGTTGATAGGATCTTTTTTCATCCTTGATTATACAGATATCAAGGGTTAACTTGCTGATATCTATCCCAATAAAAACAGATGGCTTTTTCATAACTTTGAAGTCGTTTAGTATAGATTGAGAATCATCGGTGGAACTCAACTCCTTGATAATGGGGCTTTATCCCCGAATTTCTATATGAGTATACCGATGAAAGGAAAGGAGATCTGAATCACACTATAAGTCTTACTTAGAGAGCGAGATAGTTCATCTCCTTTCCTTCTCAACCCTTTGTTTATCATCAAAAGATAATAAACTACTAATCTAAAGGATTTCTATCCTGTGAGTGCAGAGGCAATGGAAGCGTATGGATTAACCTTTTAAACTGTTCTAAAATTTAACTTATAATCATCTGAATCTGTAACAGCTTGACTAAAAATCACATGAGCGAAACCACATTTTTTAGTCAAATCCTTTATTTCTTGAATCTTTGCTGGTTCAGTTTTGCATCCGAAAATTATCTCTTTCAATGCTTCTTTCTTAAAACCAAACTTGTTTTTGCCAGCGAAAGGTTTAACAACTCGTATTTCTTTCTCATACTTCCAATCTTCTGACTTGGTTGTAAGGATGGAAAAGATCGTTTTGTTGCTGTCTTTGATATAGTTTTCCTTTGGATAAACCTCAGAGTACTTAACGTGAATTGGCGTATTGAAAAACTCAGGGTCTTCCGTTATATCAAATTTTAAGCAAACACCTTGGTGACAATCTGTGTAATGCGACCACATTAATATGCTGTCTTTTTCTTCAGCAAAACAACAGACATAACTATCAGCAATTATTTTATCGAGAATGGGCTTAACAGAATTTTTAAATTGCTGTGGTGTAGCCATTGCAAATAGATTATGGGCATCTTTTAAGTTAAAACCCTGATTCAAGTACCATTGAATGACATTTTCTTTTGGATAATTTTCATCTAAGTTTGATTTACAATCGAAAGGGTCATTAAAACGAGAAGGTTTCGAGAACCACATTGCACTTTCTTCAAGGATTCCATTAAACTGTTCATCAAGTTTACGAAATCTGTATAAATACTTCGGGTAACTCCCCTGTTCAACCCCTAGTTTAATCAATTCTGAATTTTGCATAAATAATTTATCGTTTTTACTATTATACGCTTTCAAAAAAGAAATGTTTAGTGTCAAACAGAATTTTCTGTCCCATATTCCGTCCCTAGTTCTCTGTCTAACTAATCATAGCACTACACAAACCCACTAAAAACAAAAGACCCACCATTTCTGATGAGTCTTGTTCGTGACCCCGGAGGGATTCTAACCCCCAACCCTCAGAGCCGAAATCTGATGCGCTATACAGTTGCGCCACGGAGCCGTTTTGGTTCGTGGTGCAAAAATCTTTAAAAAAGAGGTTGCGCCACGGAGCCAGTTTGATTGAGTTCACAATCTTCCCCCAAAATTAGTTCCTTTTTTCACTTCTCTTGCGATTTTTCCAATAATTTTGAATAGTATGCGTTTATTCACCAAAACAAATTTCATGCGAAGTCTTCTTTTAGTGGTTTTAACAGGGTTATCTTCCGCAGCATTTGCACAATTGGGTACAGGCCAGTGGCGTATGCATGTGGCTGCTTCTCAGGCAATTGATGTGGCTTATGGTGACGGACTTGCTATGGCGGCCCTAAAAACCGGGGTGATCGAATACGATGAAGCGGCCGGAGAAACTAAAATTTACAACGACCAGAACGGACTTTCGGATATTATAGTTTCTTGCATTTCCTATGATGCGGGAACAAAATCTTTTTTTATCGGGTATGATAACGGGAATATCGATCAGTTGTATTCGGATGGAAGCATCGTAAATATTCCGGCTGTGAAACTGGCTGCGATAACAGGAAACAAACGGATCAACAGCTTTACATCCAAAAATGGAAGGGTATTTGCCGCAACAGGGTTTGCAATTATCGTACTGGACCCGATCAAACACGAGGTAAAAGACACTTATAATCCATTTAGCGTTCCTAAAAATTACCAGTCGGTATTATTTGTGAATGATTCGATTTATGCACTCCACAACGATGGAATGGTGAAGGCCTTTACAAATAACCCCCTTCTGGGAGATCCGAATAACTGGAGTGTCGATACACGTGTTGCCCCGCCGGCATTGGATGTTTCTTATACGAAAGGAGGTGTCTTAAACAACGAAATCTATGTTTTGGCTAAAAAACAGGCGTATGGTGGTGATTCGATCATGAAAGTTACTTCCGGAGGATTGCAGGAGTTCATCGGTCACCAGTTTAGCCCGATGGAAATTATCAATTTTCAAATCGTAAACGATAAAATGGGGGTGAGTTTTTCGGATTCCTACCTGCTTTTTAATGACGACAGTTCGATATTTTTCGGTATTTCCGGTTATTCAAATCCTTCTCCGCAGATACGTTCCGTTACTTTCGGGGGAAATAGTTACTGGATTGCTGATTATAAGAACGGATTGGTTAAATACGATCAGTTCGGTACTTCAAAGATCATTTCTACCGAAGGACCACCCAAGAATGATTTCTTCAGTATTAACGGGAACGATGGGAAAATCGTTGTTACGGCAGGAACAATAGACCGTGTTTCGCTGAACTTCAATCTTCCTCAAGCTTATACAATGGAAGAAGAGAACTGGACCTTATTCGATAATGCGACGCAGCCAGCCCAATGGTCAAGCGGTGTTTGGGATATCGGTACTGCAGCAATTAATCCGAAAAATGGTGACGAAGTTGCCCTCGGCGGGTATTGCCTCAATGGACTAACGATCACCAATGGCTCAGAGATTACGAATGTTTACGGAGCTTCCAATTCTATTTTAGAAAATACTGCCCTGGGGAATAACATGACTTGTATCACAGGAGTTGAATACGATGAGGACGGCAATTTGTGGATTGTAAATGCTTACTCTTCGAAACCCCTCAAAGTTCGTACTGCAGACGGAAGCTGGTATGCGATGTCAACGAATTCATTAATCTCCAATGCGTTTGCTTCCGAATTGGCTATTGACTATAATGGCAATAAATGGGTGGGAATTTATGGAAAAGGATTGATGGGATATAAAGACAATGGAACCATTTCAAATACAGCAGATGACATTATTAAAGTGATGCTGACAGGAGAAGGATCCGGTAATATGCCTTCTGATAATGTAACAGCTTTAGCTGCCGATTTCGACAATGAGATCTGGATCGGAACGGATAACGGATTGGCGGTTTTGTACAATAGCGAAGGAGTATTTTCCGCTGCCGGAACGACTGATGTGTCCCGCATTTTAGTTACTTATGACGGAAACGTGGAGATGCTGCTTGGGAATTCCTATATCTCAGACATTGAAATAGACGGAGGAAACAGGAAATGGATCGGAACAGCTGAGTCAGGGGTGTTCCTGGTTTCTGCTGATGGGCAGGAAGTGATTGCAAACTACAACAAGGATAATTCACCGATGATTTCCAATACCGTTTTGGACATGGAATTTAATCACATCACCGGGGAATTGTTTATTATCACCGATAACGGAATGGTTTCTTACCGAACGGATGCGACCTATGAAGATCCTGATTACGCTTCAACGAAAGTTTTTCCGAATCCGGTAAAACCCGATTTTTCCGGACCTATCACTATCCAGGGAATTAAATACGGAAGTGATGTGAAAATTACAGATGCTGCAGGGAATTTAGTATACAAAACGACTTCAAACGGTGGAACTGCAACCTGGAACGGTAAAAGATTGACCGGTGAGGATGTGAGTTCCGGTGTTTATTTTATCTGGACTGCTCCAAGTGAGGGAAAGGGCAAAAAAGTGGGTAAAGTAGTTGTAATCCGATGAAAATAACAGATAAAGCAATTGTTTTATCGCGCCTGTCCTATTCTGAAACCAGTTTAATTGTGAATCTTTTTACACTGGAATCTGGTCTTCAAACCTTCCTGTTCCAGGGAGCTAAAAAGAGAAAAGGGCTTATCCTCTTCCCACTGGAATTGGTGGAAATAACTTATTACAAAAGGAACGACAGCAGCTTATTGAAGCTGACGGAAATGCAGAGCCTGGAACCGTTGCATCAATTGCTGGAGAATCCCTTGAAATCAAGTATCGCCTTTTTTGTTTCCGAACTAATGCTGATCTGCCTGAGGGATAATCACCAGGATAAAAAGCTGTTCCAATTCTTAGGTGCGGAGATTCATTGGCTAAATGCAAGTGAAGAGCTCAGTAATTACCTGATTTGGTTTTTGGCCCAGATTTCTAAATTGGAGGGTTTCCAGCCGGAAGTGCAAAACAAAAATCCGAAGTATTTTGAATTACAGGAAGGAAAGTTTACGAATGAACTGCCTTTTTTACCATCCTACTTAGAAGAATCCTGGCTTCATTGGTTAACAGACAGCCTGGAATTTGAGAAATTGGATTTCCTGGCACTTTCAATTCCAAAAGAAGAACGTGTGAAACTCATCGATGCCTGGCTGGAATATTATCAATTCCATGTAAGCGGCATGCGGAAAATGAAATCACTGGAGATAATCCGGACGGTTTTTATGTAGGTACGCGAGGCATCACGTACCTACTGATGATTATGATTTTCGTTCAATTTCCTTCAAATTCTCCATTTTCTTGGTTGCCAGGAATCCGTTGATATCATCGAAATGGGTTTTTACCTGCTTGTTCCCGAATTCATAGACCTTGGTAACCAGACCATCCAGGAAATCACGGTCGTGGGAAACCAGAATAAGCGTTCCGTCGAAGGCATTCAGGGCATCTTTGATGATATCCTTCGTTTTCATATCCAGGTGGTTCGTAGGCTCATCGAGAATCAATAAATTGACCGGCTCAAGGAGTAATTTGATCAGTGCCAAACGCGTTTTTTCTCCTCCGGAAAGCACTTTTACCTTTTTAGTTGAAGCATCCCCGCCAAACATGAAAGCGCCCAGCAGATCTTTTATTTTCGTACGGATATCGCCTTCAGCAATGCGGTCGATGGTTTCAAAGATGGTTAATTCTTCGTCCAGCAAAGAAGCCTGGTTCTGCGCAAAATACCCGATTTGGACATTGTGGCCCAGTTCCAGGTTACCTTCATACCCGATTTCTTTCATGATGGCCTTCACCAATGTGGATTTTCCTTCTCCGTTTCTTCCGACAAAGGCTACTTTTTCTCCACGCTCGATCGTTACATTCACATCCCGGAATACTACGTGATCGTCGTAATTCTTTTGAAGGTCTGTAATCACAACCGGGTAAGATCCGGAACGCGGGGCAGGAGGGAACTTCAATCGCAACGCAGAATTGTCTACTTCATCAACTTCAATAATGTCTAGTTTTTCAAGCATTTTTACCCGCGATTGTACCTGAAGGGTTTTGGAATAAGTTCCTTTGAAACGTTCGATGAATTCGGTAGTTTCAGCAATGAACTTTTGCTGTTCTTCGTATTGTTTTTGCTGCTGAGCTCTTCTTTCTTTGCGCAGTTCCAGGTAATGGGAATACTTCGCTTTGTAATCGTAAATACGGCCCATGGTTACTTCAATGGTGCGGTTGGTAATTGCATCAACGAAAGCACGGTCGTGGGAAATTACTACTACTGCTTTTGCACTGTTTACCAAAAAATCTTCCAGCCATTGAATAGACTCGATATCCATGTGATTGGTAGGCTCATCCAATAAAATCAAATCCGGTTTTTGAAGCAGGATTTTAGCCAATTCGATGCGCATGCGCCACCCACCGCTGAATTCGGAAGTAGGGCGGGTAAAATCTTCGCGTTCGAATCCCATTCCTTTGAGCACCTTTTCTACTTCACCGTCATAATTGATCTCTTCGATGGAGTAAAACTTCTCACTCAGCTCAGAAACACGTTCGATCAGTTTCATATAATCGTCCGAATCATAATCCGTTCGAACAGTTAGTTCCTGGTTCAATGCTTCAATCTCATCGCGCATGGCGAAAATACCTGCAAATGCTTTACTGGTTTCTTCAAAAACGGTACAGTTGTCTTCTGTTAACAAGTGCTGAGGTAAGTAAGCAATTACGGCATCTTTGGGGGCTGAAACACCACCTTTTGTCGCTTTGTTCACTCCGGCAAGGATTTTCAATAAGGTCGATTTCCCGGCCCCGTTCTTTCCCATCAATGCAATTTTATCCGTGTCATTGATGACAAAAGAAACATCACTGAACAAAACTTTTCCGCTGAATTCTACCGTTACACTATCTACTGAGATCATACTTTTCCCGATTTTGAAGGTGCAAAGGTACTGACAACTTTGTAATTGAATACACAAAAAGTAGGGGTAGAAAATTTTCTACCCCTACTTCCTGCTAGCGTAGTAAGTTTTTATACGATAAGAATAACCGTGATGTCCACTATAAGAGTGACAATGAATGTATTAAGAATCCATCTCATTGGAGCTACTGCTAAAAGCAAACTAAGGGTTGTCATGGTCGGAATAACTACTGCGATCAAAGACCACATATGGAGTGCGGCTCCGTAACTCATCGCGATACCGCCTAAACATCCTATAATTAATAATGTGATCGCAATTACTCCGAATCGGTATTGAGTTGCCAGATTTTCCAGTTTTATCCAGGTGCTTTGTTTTATTTCTTTTGTTTCCATAACCTTCTGATTGTATAGGACAAATGTCCGTAAGGAGACGAGGAATTAAAATGAGCCAAATCACAAAAAAAGTTGATTTATCTCAACTTTTTGGTCTACTTGTTTATATTTGATTTAACAAATAAGAGTAAAAAATTGGTTATGAAGAAGGTAAAATTGATGCTAATGTTGGCAACAGTTGTGTTGTTGACAAGCAATTATTCCCAAGCTCAGGGGTTTGGAGGAAGTGGTAGTAAGTATTTGCAGTTAGGATTAGGGTATAATCAGCATTATTCTTTGTATTCTGATTATGACCGTGCCTATAACACTTCTTACGGAGCATTTAATCTACAAATGGAGTTTGGTGTTCACAAGTACATTGGGCTGGGATTTGTTGTAGGAGCCGAAGTTTCAGCGAGAACTGCCGGTTATTACTATGGAGGTGTTTATGCCCCGGGTTATATCAAACCTTCCAATTCTCCTTATTGGAGTGTGGGTGTTCCGATTGGATTTATTGCTAATTTCCACTTCTTGCAATTGATCGCTGATAAAACAGGAAAAGGATTTGCGAATTCGTTGGATGTTTACGGGGGGTTGAACATTGGCAGCGGGCCGGTTTTCAGAAATGTTCGTAACAAATATGAGAACGATCCGTATTATGATTCTCATGTAGGAGCTTTGTTCTTTTTCGGACCACATGTAGGTATCCGTTATTTCCCAAGTGAAAAAGTGGGTATTTATGCAGAAGCCGGTTACGGAAAGTCTTTAATTACCGGAGGTGTAGTTTTTAAAATGTAATAATCTGTAAATCATAAAAAATGGGTGTTTCGGTATAGCTGAAACACCCATTTTTTTGTATTCAATTGTTTTACTACATCTTAATGAATGACTCGGAGTACTTTTCTCCGTTCTTCGTGTGAATGACTAAGAAATAACGCCCACTGGTTAACCCTGTAAGCGAAATTTTCGCGTTTTTCATTTCTGCGTTCATTACACGCCCGCCCAGTTGAGAATAGATCTCAATACTGCTTGCATCCAACAGATCAAAATTCTCCACAGTTAAGTAGTCTGTTGTCGGGTTCGGATAAAGCGCAATTTTCTTTCCGTCAACTTCCAGTAAGCTCAAAGGGTGAGAACCTTCTACTACAGTGATCGGTTCATTGATCGTTGGATTGTTGATCTGATCAATATGTCCGGAAGGCCATTTGATGAACATGGAATCGATCACGGTTGCAGTTCCCAAACCAAAATGTGCATTCAGGGTGTTCATGTATCTGAAACCGTCACCACTGCGGATATCACGGATTTGTTTCCCCCATGAGCCATAAATTTCTACACGCGCACCGATTCCGTTATAATTACTTTCAATTCCCTGAAGGTTAATGGTAATCCAGTTGTTGTCATTTTTATCGCTCATGTAAATAGTGTTTCCATTCCGGATGTCCAGGAAACCGTCATTATTCAAATCTCCAACGGAACCGTTCGTAAAGGGATAAACTATCGGGAAGAAAGTCATATCACCGTTTCCGAACATGATTTTATTACCTCCGCCTAATACATCCGTGAAGCCGTCATTATCAAAATCAAAAGATACATGCTCAATATTCAAACTCGGATTGGTATCCCAGCCTGATCCTGCAGTCACGTTGGAGAATGTTCCGTTACCGTTATTTTTCATCAGTTTATGAGAACCATCATCTGTGGAGCTTGCTCCAATTAAAGCATCCATCCATCCGTCGTTATTGAAATCATTCCATGCTGAAGACCAGGTCTGCACAGGATCTGCCATATTGGAAGAGATAGAAACGTCGGTGAATACACCTGCTCCGTCATTTCTGTGCAACTCATTGATTTTTGCTGTAGAAGCACCACCGCGGCATTTTGCGATGAAAAGGTCCTGATCTCCGTCGTTATCGTAATCCATCCAGATCGAACCGTAATTCCCTCCTTCCGGATGATCCCCTAATCCTCCCTGATGATAAGTGAGGTTTCCGCTTCCGTCGTTGATGTAGTAAACATTCGGATCGACGTCGTGACAGGAAAAGGCATCCAGGTTTCCATCGTTATTGATGTCCACGAAGTTTGTACGCTGGCAAAATACATATTCGGTACCTGAAATTTCAGTATATGCTGTTCCTGTTGCATTTGCTTTCATAAATGTTACACCTGAGCCACTTCCGTAAAGCATGTCGTTAAAACCGTTCTTATCGATATCCCCGATTGCCATACTCCAGGAAGGCTGGAACATCGTTGTAGAAGTCGGGATATTATTCGTTACATAAGCTCCGCTGATTTGCTGATACAGGATTTGTACACTGGAAGCTGAAACAGTAACAATATCATCCAGATGGTCTCCGTTCATGTCCGTTGTTGCAAGTCCGTAATTCCCGCTGATTGCTGGGAAAGTATTTGCCGTAAACGTAATTGGAGGTGTTGGAGGAACAACTATCGGGTTTTCAGTCAATTCAAAGCTGAATCCGCTTGCCGACCATCGGTTGTCAAAAGCAATGGTGTATGTTGTTCCGGCTGTAACATTGAAAGAAGCCAGCGAGGTTAAACCACTTCCCCCGTCATCATCCCCGGAAACGCAAACAAGTGATCCGCATGTCCCCGAGTAAACGTGGAATCGTGTATCGGTCCCACCTGAAGCGGGCAGATCGGTTGTTAAAGTAACCGTATAGTTTGCGCTTGGTGTGTAAGTATACCATTCGCCTGCAGTTACGTTCGTTAATCCGTTTAATGCGCAGGCAAGTGTCGGAGCTTCGGTTCCGTCAACAGCAGTGACTACATAGGTTCCCGCCGTGACCGGCAGGGCAGTAGCACAGGTATTCTGTGCCTGGGAAAGCAAGGGCATCCCCATCAAAAGAAAAAAAGTAAAATTAATTTTCATAATTCTCGGTTTTAAGTTATCAATAGTGTATCAGTTACAGGTTTGTTTCCAGGCAATCCATTCTTCCAGGAGTTGCAGACCTTCTTCGTGAACGATGGTCCGGCCGAGTAAAGGCATACGCTCACTTGGTTCAACGGATCCAAGTCGGTAATGCATCATGGAACGGTTTTTATCATTCGGTTTAATGATGTATACATAGGCAGGATCAATAACTTCTTCTGGTTCTACGCATAAACCTAAGTTAATGGGATCTGATGTTTCTGAAAATGCTAAACGCATTGGTCGGTATGAACAATGTTTGTTTTCGGCATGGCAATGTGCACAATTGATGTCTACATAGGAGCGGAACCGTTGATCCACAGTCTTTGTCTGGTCCATGTAATTCACAGTTGAAACAATGTTTCCCGGAAGATTATTCTGCAAGTATCCCACAGCAATTAACTTTTGAAGCTGGTTTTGTGTACCGTCCTCGTAAGTGTAGTCAACATTCAGGTTCTGAGGCTTGATTCCGATCGGAATAGGTTCGTCATTTAATTTATGACAAGTGTGACATTCCGTTTGGTTGGGAATGCGGTATGCGGTGCTTTTTGGAGCACCATTTTCGAGCCAGCTGATATTGGTATAGCTTCCGTTCACATCCAGATAAGCTTCGGTTTGCTCGGTATTCCACACATAATTGGCAAAAATCCAACCGGATGATTTACGGATCATTATACGAGTTTCGATGATACGGGTGTTTCCTGCCGGCTGTACGTTATCATAATAGAAGGTTTTAATCAATGCTGCTCCGACCGGAAGTTCCAATACATTGTGATCACCATTGTAAGTTGCCTGTGTTCCGTTTGGCATCCAGATGAAGCGCTTCTTATGGGCATAATCCGTGAAAAGACCTGATGCCGGTTGGTAAGGAATCACTTTTTCAGCGGGTACCTGATTTTTTAGTTCACCTTCGAAAAAGCGGTAATCAGACAATTTGGTGTAGGGAACGGTAGTGAGATCCACAGAAACTCCCGTTTCTTCTTCCACCGGCGGATCAATAGGTTCTACTTTGGGTTTCTTTTTACAAGCAGGGACTGAAAAAAGCACCAAAGCCAGCGTGGCAATGGCACAAGCGGAGATTAACAGTCGGTTCCAATCAGTTCTTTTTCGGTTCATATAGCGTATTGTAGCTTTTACCTTTCGGTAAGTCAGGGATAAGGTAATATTTATTTTGAATAAATGTCCTTATACCCTGAAAATTATTGTTTTGCAAGTATATAGATACAAATTTGATAAAAATAGTTGCCTGAAAAGATAGATTTGTGAGAATTTTGTTGATTTATCAATGTGAGAATAAATTCTTAACAAATTAATCCTGTTGATACTTTGGCAGATAGTAAATGGCTCGTGAATACTTTCAGGAAGTTATCCCAAAATAAAAATCCCTGGCTTGCTTCGGCAGACCAGGGATTCCAGTTTATATCGGTAAGGATTATCCTACCAGGTCCACGTTCAGAATATCATCTGTTTTGGTCACTTTCAGTAATCCGTGTTTTGTTAATCCTTTGATACTGGTATCCCAGGCCTTATTGCTCAGGTTCACAGATTCTTTCAAAGTAAGCAGGTTCATGGACTTCTCACGCTGCATGATGTCGAAGATCAATTGCTCGTTCTCGTTCAAAACTACTTTTACCACTTTCTCAGGGCGCATTTGCGGGAAGAACAACACTTCCTGGATGGACGGATTATTGGTCAAATACATGATCAAACGGTCCATTCCGATTCCTAGCCCGGATGTCGGCGGCATTCCGTATTCCAATGCACGCAGGAAATCCTGGTCGATCAATCCATTTGCTTCATCATCTCCTTTTTCAGAAAGACGCACCTGGTCTTCGAAACGCTCGCGCTGATCGATCGGGTCATTCAATTCCGAATATGCGTTCGCGATTTCTTTTCCGCAAACCATCAATTCGAAGCGTTCCGTCAGTTCCGGGTTGTCGCGGTGTGTTTTACATAACGGCGACATTTCTTTCGGATAATCGGTGATGAAAGTCGGTTGAATGTAATTCCCTTCACATTTTTCTCCGAAGATCTCATCGATCAATTTTCCTTTCCCCATCGTACCATCAACAGCGATTCCCATTCCTTTAGCCGCAGCTCTCAATTCATCTTCTGATTTCCCATCGATGTCAAAACCGGTAAAATCAATGATCGATTGACGCATGGTAACTCGCTTGTATGGCGCTTTGAAACTGATTTTGTGTTCGTTGAAGGTACATTCTGCCGTACCGTTTACAGCTATTGCACAATGTTCCAATAAACGCTCCGTGAAATCCATCATCCAATTGTAATCTTTGTAAGAAACATAGATTTCCATGGCTGTGAATTCCGGATTGTGCGTTCTGTCCATTCCTTCGTTGCGGAAATTTTTGGAGAACTCGTAAACACCATCAAATCCACCAACGATCAGCCTTTTCAGGTACAATTCGTTTGCGATACGCATATACAATGGAATGTCCAGAGCATTGTGGTGCGTGATAAAAGGCCGTGCGGAAGCTCCACCGGGAATTGCCTGCAAAATCGGTGTTTCAACTTCCATATAACCCGCGTCATTGAAGAAGTTACGCATAGCAGAGAACAATTTCGTGCGTTTTACGAATACCTCTTTCACTTGCGGATTTACAACCAAATCCAC
This sequence comes from uncultured Fluviicola sp., assembly GCA_966248825.1. Taxonomy (GTDB): domain Bacteria; phylum Bacteroidota; class Bacteroidia; order Flavobacteriales_D; family Crocinitomicaceae; genus Fluviicola. Next base: position 18,367 of record CBINBC010000026.1, on the reverse strand, counting down.
ATAACGCTGACGGTAACGCAATTCCGGATCGGTAAATGCATCGTGTACATTTCCTTCTGCATCTGTTTTCGGAAGCGGAAGCGGTTTTAAGGATTTGCTCAGCAATTGGAATTCTTTCACATTTACGGAAACTTCTCCTACTTGTGTTTTGAACACTTCTCCTTTGATCCCGATGAAATCACCCAGGTCAAGCCATTTTTTGAACAAATCGTTGTAAAGCATTTTATCTTCTCCCGGACAGATTTCGTCGCGGTTGAAATATACCTGGATTCTTCCCTCAGAGTCCTGTAATTCAGCAAACGAAGCCTTTCCCATTACACGCTGACTCATCATTCTTCCGGCTAAACATACCGTTTTTCCTTCTTCAAAATTGTTCTTGATAGAAGCCGAATAATCTGTTACCGGGTAAAGTGCTGCAGGATATGGATCAATCCCTGCATCGCGTAAGTGCTGCAACGTTTGTCGCCGCTGGATTTCTTGTTCTGATAATTCTTGTGACATTATTCTAGATATTAGGACTTTAAGATTTTAGGACATCAGGACTTAAAATCAATAGTCTGTATTTTTTAATTTAGTATTTAATTTTTGTTCAAAAGTTCAAAAGTTCAAAAGTTCAAAAGTTCAAATTCCGATAGCTATCGGAATCAAAAGTTCAAATAGAACCATTTAAACTTTTTTGAACCTTCAGAGCTCGCAGAGCGAAGAAGATTTGAACCTTTTTTCTACCAATGCGGACAGCTGTCACACCCGTTCTTGGTTTTGATGTAGAACATCAGCCCCAAAGATACATTGTAGGAAGCTAATCCGAAAGCTTGTTTTGCACGCTGGTTGCGATCATTCGCTCGGGTTTTAACTCCGGGAAGATGCGCAAAAGCCAATCCTCCTTCCGCCTGGATGAATACGTGTTTGAAAAACTCCAAACGTGCGCTGGCGTTTGCGCCGATCCCATAACCGGAAAGAGCTGAAGAGCGACTCGACTGCTGGTTTGCAAACCAGAAGTTGGTGGTTGTCAACATCGGGCCGATATTCAACCCAACATTCCCGGTGATCGCAAATTGTCTTCTGTCGCCCAATTCCAGCAGGTCGAACGAACGCATCAATTCGATTCTCAGGTAGTTCAATCCCCCCGAATGCTCATAATGCAGCTGACGTGGATCCACTAAAACACTTTCCTGGGTATAATTTCCTTCCCAAAGGGAATCTGCATCCATATCGAAGTGACCGTCCAAAGTGACCTCCTTGTCATGGGCCATCACGTAATTGAAATGATCAACACCAACAGATAATGCCCATTTTTCCGTGAAATAATACCCGATTCGGAAATTGTACTGCGGAATGGTCATATTCATGGGATTCAAATACAAGTTTGCTCCGAATTTCGGCTGTCTGTCGGTTGCCCGTACTCCGCTGAGCTTGAAGTCATAATTCGAACCGATGAAATGGATCGTCGACGGAGTGTACGCAGTTCGATTATAGCCCCAATAGAAGAAAAGCGTACCGGCATTGGTACTTCTCTTCCGTTGATGCTTGCGGATTTGTGCATCAGCCGGGCTTGCAATGACTGCTAAAAGAAATAGGAATAACAGCTTTCTGTGCATGTTGATTTATTTAGTCATTTTAAGGAAGCTAACTTCTTTTTCCGTCAAATGGCGGTAATAACCTCTTGGCAAATCTTTCTTCGTTAAGCTTGCGAATTGAACGCGGTCGAGTTTCACGACTTCGTAGCCCAATTTTTCAAACATACGGCGTACGATGCGGTTTTTCCCCGAGTGGATCTCAATCCCGACTTCGCGGGCAGATTTTCCGTCCGTAACGTATTCTGCCTTATCAGCCTGGATACGTCCGTCTTCCAGTTCGATTCCGCGCATCAGCAATTCCAAATGTTCTTTTTGGACCGGTTTATCTGTTTCAACGTGGTAAATCTTCGTTGCTTCATAACGCGGGTGAGTCAGCTTTTTCGCCATATCACCGTCGTTTGTAAACAACAACAATCCGGTTGTGTCGCGGTCTAAACGCCCAACGGGATAAATACGTTCTTTACAAGCGTTGATAACCAATCCCATTACGGTTTTTCTTCCCAGCGGATCATCCATGGTCGTGATGAAACCCTTTGGTTTGTTCAAAAGCACGTAACGCTTCGTTTCAGCATTGATGGTTTCACCGTCATACTGAACTTTGTCACCCTTCTTGATCTTATACCCCAATTCGGTAATGATCTCTCCATTCACGGAAACCACGCCGGTTTGGATCAAAACATCCGCTTCTCTGCGGGAGCAAACTCCGGCATTCGACAAATATTTGTTCAAACGGACATCTTCTTCGTTGAAGGTTGGCAATGGATCACCTTTGCGAACTTTCGGTTTAAAATACGGTTTTGAAGATCCTTCAGCCGCAGCGGGCTTCGAAGTGTTTTTCGGCTTTGCGCCTTTTGGTACCGGTTTCCCGGTTCTTGAAGAAGTAGGTTTTGCTCCTCTTCCTGTGGTGGTACGGCCTTTCCCTGTACCTGTTTTTCTTGTGTTCATCACGAGCAGAATTTAATGTTTACTATCGCAGTAGACGGCACAAAGATAAGATGTTTCGGTCAATTTTGTTACATAACTGAAAATCAACTTATTTAATTGAGAATTGAAAATGGGATAATTGAAAAGGATTTGGACCTTCCGAAGATTGAAAACGTTTTGTCAATTGGTTTTTATTTCATGAGCGATAAAAAGGTTTTCCAACAGCGCAAAGTCTTCTTCTTCAAAATCCATGGACCCTAACTTTTTTATTCTATTGATATTATGGCATTCAAAACAGATTTCCAGTTATGCTAACAATTTTTGATCTTTATCAAAGAATAGGATTCCGTTTCTGGGTTGATAACAAGCTCCCATTATTCGGGAAGTGTTCCTGGTGCTTTTTAAAAATACTTGAAAGAAATCTTCTTTGTTAGTTGCGATTTGTCTGCATTTAATTTTGGAAAAATCAACCTCCCCGGATTTAATGGCTCCACCCAGATAGCATCTTTTTCTTAGTTTCATTTCGTCAGAATCGTCAACATAAACTGAATCCATATAGCAAGTAAGACCTAATTCACACAATTCAATATGGTCAACTTGCTGTAAAAATTGTGTCAGATGTAGTGAATCTTCTTCAAAGTAATCATCATCTTGTGAGAAGGATACGGAAATACCTGAAAATAGCAGTGTAAGTAAAAACAGAGATTTCATGGATCTTTTTCTTTGAGATGCAGCAAAGATAGATTTTCCATATAGGATGGAAACAATCAGCGTTCCTCTGCGCGCTCTGCGGGAGAAAATCACGTCGAAAATGCATCCTCAATATGCTCCAGTTTCGTGCGGAACTGATTGTGAACGATTGAAATGATATCGAAACGGACCTCATTGGGTAAATCGCGGGATTGGATGTATTCGTTGGCGCAAAAGATGATCTGGCGCTGTTTCTTGCGGGTAACTGCCATCCACGGTTCACCGATCTCGGCAGTTTGACGGGTTTTTACTTCAACAACCACTATCTTTTCGTCCTTTTCGGCAATGATATCGATCTCAAACTTTAAATACCGGTAATTGGTTTTACGAATAACATATCCGTTTTTGAGCAAAAACTTTTGAGCCATCTGCTCGCCGAAAATGCCTAATTCCTGGTCTGTCATGAGCCTTTTCTTCTTTAATTTAAGAAAAAAGGTCATTTAATGCAAAATGCAAAATGCAAAATTGTTTCAGAATAATTTTTGAATTCTTAACGTGTTTTGAATTCAATATGGCTTCCTCCCGCACCTTTTATGACTTGCTGTCCGAACTCAAATTCCAGTTCTTTAACGACTTTCCCCCGCTTGTCGTAGATTTTCATCTTTCCGTGCTTTAAGCCGTTTTTGTATTCGGTTTCCGAAACCGGGTTTCCTCTGCGGTCCAGTTCAATTGATTTTCCTTCCAGCAATCCGTTCTTGTAACTCGTGGTGTTACTTGGAATATGCCCGCCAGGCCAGTAGGTATACCAAACTCCGTCCTTTTCACCGTTCTTGTAATCCCCTTCTTCGGTTTTTTTATAATCCTTCTGAGAGAACGAAACAGCATGACCGTCCTTGATGCTTTCTTTCACATCGTAATCCTTCAGTGGGCCATTCGGGATTTTGGACTTCTTCGTAATGACTTTGTAATTGAAGATGTCCTTTGGTTTTCCGTTTTCGAAGAAACTGGTCCATTCACCTGTTTTCTCGCCTTCTTTGTAATTCCCGAAAATGTTTGGTTTTCCGGTTGGAAAGTAAGATTCCCACTTTCCATGCAGCAAGCCGTTCTTGAAGGTCGCGATGTTCTTTTCTTTCCCGTTTTCCCAATAGTTGACCCAGGTTCCTTCTTCTTTGTCTTTGACATATTTCCCCGACATCAGCAGCTGTCCGTTTTCATACCAGGTCTCCCACAATCCTTGTTTTTGGTCGTCTACATACGGTGAACTTTTGAATTTACTTCCGTCTTTGTAAAAGTACTGCCAGGTCCCAGTTTTTTTATCGTGGTCGTATTCCGCGTAATTGCGTAATTCTCCGGTCGGATACCAATAGGTCCATTTTCCATTCTGCTGCCCTTTGTCGAAAGAGCCTTCCATATCCCTGGTTCCTTTTTTGGTATACCAGGTCCACAAACCGGATTTTTCACCGTTCTTATAAGTTCCTTCTACATTGACCTGTTCGTTGTCGTAAAAGTATTTGTACTCACCATCCAGTTTTCCGTCGACATAATTGCTGATTTTTTCCTTTTTTCCGGTATAATAAAAGAAATTCCAGGTGCTGTCTTTTTGCCCGTTCTTGAATTTTCCGCTGATTAACAGGTATCCGTAAATGGAAACTTCCTCGAATGGGCCGTCTTTCAATCCGTTCTTGTAGTTGTACCATTCCTTTTCCATGCCGGTGTCATAGAAAGTGAGGTATTCACCGTTTCCATCTTTTATCTTTTGGGTATGAAGGCTGTCGGGCATCCAGAATTCGCGCAGGTAAGTGGTGGTATCGATAATTTCTTCTACCTGCTTTTTCTGTCCGGTGAGGTAGTAATATTCCCAGATTCCGGCAGGTATTCCGAATTTGTAGTTCCCTTGAACAGTTAATTTCCCCAGTTCGTTCCATTCACGAAAAACGCTGTCCTGTTCTCCCATTTTGAAGTAACCTTCCTGTTTGTTTTTTCCGTTCGGATGGAATGAGATCACTCGTCCGTTCAATTTCCCCCTGTAATAATTACGTTCTTCGCTTACTCCTCCGAAACGGTCATAATACAACCATTTCCCATGTTTGTCCCTGGTTTCGCCTAACGGATCTTTGTAATAGCTTCCTATAGATTCCAGTTGTGTTTGTTGGAAATCATAATAGTTCTTCTCCTTTGGCGTAAGGTTTTCTTTTTTAATAACCTGACCCATTGCCGATAAAGAGCATAAAGAAATTAGGAAACAAATGAACTTCATGGAATAATTTGAATGAGTTTTTAATCTAATAATTACGAATCGCTTGAAATGTTACATCGCTTACTTTGCAAGAAAACCTTTAATGACCAATAATATTCCGGTACCGATGATTATCAGGGCGATCAGACGGTTTAGTCCCGTCAATACGTTGTCTGTGATGAAAGGTCTTAACTTTTTTGCACCGATAATCTTCAACAAATCGACAGAAAAGAACGTAAGCATGATGATCAAAATATACCAGTAAGTGCTTTCGTCAATGGCGTTATTCGCGCTTTTTTTTCCGTCTGCTCCAAGTGCAATTACAGTAATCCAGTAAAAAATCACACCCGGATTGGCAAAGTTGAGCAGGAAACCCTTCAAACCGAGTAAGATGAGGTCCTTTGTTTGATTATTCAGTTGTTTATCGGCTTCTTTTTTATCTTCCTTGGGTTTCTTTAGGAGTGTAACAAGCCCGAAAATGATCAGGATAACACCGCCGACAATGGAAATGATGTTCCCGTATTCTCCGGAAGTAATTTTGGTGACCTGCGCGTAAAATACCAGGGCAATGAGGATATAAATAATATCTGAAAGCAGTACGCCAAGGTCAAATGCAATTGCCGCACGAACTCCTTTTCGGATACTCGTCTCAAGAAGCAGAAAGAATACAGGTCCGATCATTATACTGAGTATAAATCCGGTTATAATTCCTTTGATTAAAATATCTAGCAAAAGTTCGGTTTTTCTGTTTTTACAAATATAGTCATTCGTTCTACGTGTGAGCGGTAATTCTAAAAGAAAGCCGGATTGGGTCGAAATTCAATGATTTTGTAAAAAAACACTGCAGATGTTATTTTTACTGCTAATAAGTCATTACATTTGCATGTCTTGAAAGTTGTGATAAAGTAGTTACAACCTTGAAAATAAGTGAAGTATGAAAACGGCCATTGCCAATAAGAAATTAGAAACAATTATTTCCAAAGTGGAAAAAGAGGGGATTGCCTACAAAGGTCTTGTGGATGATTTGAAAGAATTGCGTGAACAAGCTTTGAAAGAACAAGATCCGTTGGTGGTGAAAGTTTTGCGTTTATCATACGAATTCCTGCAAGACAGAAATGCATTTGACGTTCAGGCTCAGTATGAAGAAGATGAAGAAGGAAATGAGTATCCTTTGGAGATCGAAGATCAGGAAAACTTCCTTTATTTATTGAATTTGTTGAAAAATGCCGAGCACAAAATCAACAGAGAAGAAATTAAGGATTACCGTACGGCATTGAAACAAGAATTGTACTAAGATTCAAAATAACTGATAAAAATCCCCGGTCTGTTACAGATCGGGGATTTTGGTTTTAATCAATTAATCAATTCTGACATTGTATTTAAAACGAAACAGGTATTTTAGCGAGGCTTTGGAAAAAGGAAAGAACTATTTAGGACACATTGAATCATTGCGTGCGCTGGCAGCATTGATCGTACTGATTTTTCATTTTATTTCGTTTTCTGATTCAAAAGGATACCTGATAAAACATGAACTGATCCGTAAGCTTTCCGAATTCGGGGCACAGGGAGTTGAACTGTTCTACATTATTTCCGGGTTCGTTATTTACTATTCGCTGACAAAAGATAACTCTTTCGGTATTCAACGGTACCCCAGTTATCTTCTGAAGCGGTTTTTACGCATTTTTCCACCTTTTTTAGGAGTTATCGGGCTGATTAGCATTACTCCTCTTATTTTTGGATGGCCTTTCCCGTACTCCGCAAAACAGCTGCTCGAGAATGCTACACTTTCGGTAGACCTGTTCAAGGATACTCAATGGATAAATCCGATTTTTGTAACCTTGAAGGTGGAGTTCCTGTTTTACCTGATAATCGGATTGCTGGTAATTCCATTGAAGAAGAACGTAACAGGTTACGTATTGATAACAGCATCTTCATTGATTGCGGCTTGTTATTTCTATTCGGTCGATTTGATCCATAATGTGCCTTTTTTCCTCATAGGAATTGCTTGTTCGGAAATCTATCGATCACGCAATGTGGTCCTGAATTATCTTTTGATAAGTGCCTGCTTTATTTTCCTGTTGGTTATCTTTCCATTAGAAGATACCGTGATTGCTTTCATAGGAGTTACCTTTTTGCTCTGGGTTGCAATTAAAAGTGCATGGCTGGAAAGAATCGGGCGTTTCTCTTACTCACTTTATCTTACTCACGGGTTTTCGGGTGGGTTGTTCCTGAGTTATTGCATCAGTCAACCACATGTAGACTGGAATCCATGGGTGTATTTCACAGTGGCTGTCTTCGGAGCAATCTTTTTTGCATACTGTTACTACCGGATCATTGAAAAACGGTCGATACACTGGTCGAAGAACATCAATTATTAATTCTATAATTATCAATTATCAAGCATGTTATCCTTGATAATTAATCCATTCATAATTAATCCATTCATAATTAATAATTAGTTGGTGAAACGGTACTTAATGATACAATAGATTGCTCTGAATCCGTCTTTCCAGCCGATTTTCTTGCCTTCCTCATATGTTCTTCCATAGTAGGAAATACCCACTTCATAAATGCGAATTCCTTTGCGTTTGGCCAATTTTGCGGTGATCTCCGGTTCAATACCAAAGCGGTTTTCTTTGATTTTGATATCTTTCGCTATCGAAGCACGAATCAGCTTGTAACAGGTTTCCATGTCCGTTAGATTCAGGTTCGTCATCATGTTGGAAAGTCCTGTCAGGAATTTATTTCCTTTGGAATGCCAGTAAAAAAGAATACGATGAGGTTGATGTCCCATGAAACGGGAACCGTAAACCACGTCTGCATTGTCCATGTAAACCGGTTTTAAAAGCAAGTTGTATTCTTCGGGGTCGTATTCCAGATCGGCGTCCTGGATGATGATGTATTCTCCGGTTGCTTCCTGGATAGCACGATTAATGGCAGCTCCTTTTCCCTGGTTATGCGGTTGGGAAAATAAGCGGATGTCCATTTCCGGGTTCGCTGCCATGTAAGCCTCGATACGTTCTACGGTGTTATCTTTTGAACAATCATTTACGATTACCAATTCTTTGTGAACGTTGTTTTCCAATTGCACCTTTTTGATCTTGTCCAAAATCAGGTGAATGGTCGGGCCTTCATTGTATGCAGGTATAAGAATGGATAATTTTTGAATCATGTTTGGATAACGTAAAAAAGGGAATTTTATTAGATGTTCATTTCCGGCACAAAATCCGGTACTACCAGGTCACCTTCTGTTTTGGAAACGATTTCTTCCACGCTCACTCCCGGAGCGCGTTCGATTAGGTAGAATTTATTGTCTTTGATCTCCAATACTGCCAGTTCGGTTACGACTTTCTTTACGCAGCCAACACCGGTCAGAGGCAGTGTACAGGCTTTCAGTATTTTTGATTCACCGGCCTTATTGGAATGCATCATAGCTACGATAATATTCTCGGCAGAAGCAACCAAATCCATTGCACCCCCCATTCCTTTCACCATTTTTCCCGGAATCTTCCAATTAGCAATGTCTCCGTTCTGAGAAACTTCCATTGCTCCGAGAACCGTCAACTGCACGTGCTGACCACGGATCATAGCAAAAGAAGTAGCTGAATCGAAAATAGATGCTCCCGGGCGAAGTGTAACGGTTTGTTTTCCGGCATTGATCAAGTCCGGATCTTCTTCCCCTTCAAAAGGAAAAGGACCCATTCCGAGAATCCCGTTTTCCGACTGGAATTCTACTTCAATGCCTTCAGGAATGTAATTTGCGACCAATGTAGGGATACCAATTCCCAAATTCACATACCAGCCATCTTGCAGTTCCTGTGCAATTCGTTTTGCTATTCCGTTTTTATCTAGTGCCATGTGCTTTATTTTAACTCAATAATCTGAATGGTCGGACGTGTCAGCGTGAAATGCTTTCTTTCCGGGTTCCAAATATAAATAATCAATCGGGATTCTTCGTTGAGAAAATGCTTAGCGGTGTACGGATAATTCAATTTGAACTGCTGTACATTCTCTCCGTAATACCAGCGTAGGTTCTGATAATCATACCTTAAATGAGCTCCGTTGTTATCATCGGTGGCTATTACGATGTTGAAATCATTCAGGTGCTTGTCCGTTTTCAAATCACCTTTCAGGTTGATCTGGATGGTTTTGTTCCGCCATTCCGAACGGATCGGGCCGTCGTAAAAAAGGATAAATTCTTCATCGGATTGTCTTGTTTTTCCCACGGAATCAAACAAATGGACCTGTTTGAAAGGGATTTTCCGTTTCAAAGCAATATAGGTGCTTGCCGGATCTTCGGCTTCGATTTTATAAGCCCTGGTGTCGTCTTTGGGGAATAACCACGTTGTTTTGGTTAGTATCAGATCACTTTCCGGAAGAAAATCCTTTTGCAGAGTACCTATGTGTTTTACTTTTCGGTTTGGATTCGTGCGTTCGAAGTAAGCATAGGTTAGCTGCTGAATCGGGTAGATACTTACTGTTTCATGCGGTTTCAGGTTTTTTGTTGCTGCTTTGTAGAATTCAACGCTCATGCGGTCATCCGGAGAAAAAACAGATGTATTTAAATTCAATTTTGCGATAAAACTTATCGGGAAGAATAGCAACACTACCAAAAAGTACTTAGAGATTCGATTTTGAGCAAATAACGCGGTCAGGGCTAAAATGCTCAGTGGGATCAGGTACATGGCAGCTCGGTCTTCCGGGTAATTTACCTGCATGACTTTTGCCAGGAAAAGAATGGCGAAAATGTTTCCGGCAATCAGCATACACAGCCAGAAAGAGGTGCTGGTAAGGAATTGCAGCCAGGATTCTTTTTTCCATTGCAGGAATAAAAGCACTGCTCCTGTGAAACCAATCAACAGATAAGCGATACGCAGCCAGTTTGCGTCGTAAAACAAAATATAGCGCGAAAGCGTTTTTCCGGTTACCCACCAAAGTCCGTCAAGACTCCCGTAATAAAGTGCCCCGGCTTCCTTTAATTCGAAGCTGAATTCGATAAGCGGGAGCAGTGCAAAGCCAAAAACAAGGAGTAAAAAGGCATGGAACATGAGTGCTTTGATACCGATCTTTTTGGCGTAAAGCAAAGTAGTAAAAACAATATAAGCGCTGATGATCAAACTGGTGATCAGGTAAGTCAAATTCGAGAGAACTGCTAAGTAAAGAAATAAAAGGAGCAGGATCAAATGACCGGTATGTTGCGCTTTTAACCATAGCGACAATTGCAGGATTGCCACCATGAAAAATCCTACAGCGAGTCCGTATCCTCTTGTATAACTGAAATAATCAAAGATCCATGGAATGGTATTCAGCGCAACGAAACAAAATTCACCCCAGATACCCAGGTTCAAATTGCGGGTAAGCTTTCGGCTCGACCAAAAATACAGGCAGAAGCACAAAATGGCGGGAAGACGGAATAAAAAGAAATGTTCGCCGAACCAGCGGTAAGAAAGGTTTCCAAGCCAGCTGTTGAACAAGTGGTTATTGGCATCCATCAACGAACGTCCGCCGTAGATCTCTCCCGTTTCGATATAATGAAAATACGTTGCTACTTCATCATGAATTGGTTCTACTATCCAGGCTCTTAAAACGGCGTAGATCAATAAACCCAAAAAGAGGATCCACGTAATGAGTTGTGTTTTGGAGTTTCTTTGAATCAAAATATTGGGATTTAATTCGGGTTACTAAGTTATCACTTTTTGGTTACGGCAAGGATTTTAACGTGAATCCCTGAAAGATTTACCCGATTGTGATCATCATTGTAAAAACGAATGTGAAGGATTCGATCTTCCGGCAAAATTAGGAACGGATGATTGGGGTAGTGGAATTGATAGCTCGTTTTCCTTCCGAAATACCAGTTGAAACGGGTGTTATCTGTTCTTCGGAGAGCTCCGTTATGGGATTCTACTTCGTGCCGCAGATTCAGGTCCAGACAATATTTGTCTAATTGAACACTTCCGTCTACTGTTGTTTGAACCAGTTTTCCGGAGAAGGGGCTCAAGTCAAGATCTAAAACCGGAATCATGGTACTGCTGCTTTTTAGGACCGGAATGATCGTATCCAGGATCACTTGCTTTTCAAATAGGTTTTTCCTTTTGTACAAACGGGTTCCACTTACCGGATCTTGCAATATGCAGGAATAACCGGACCAGTTCAATGCTTCGACCCAGGAAATATGATAATCTCCTCTGCTGAGTGAATCCTCGGCTAAGTAATCTGTTGCGACATGCGGGATTTTTTCTTGGCGAGTCAGGTATGCGTAGCTGGCTTGTGAAACATAATCAGCAGAAACACATGCATCGGATGGAACTTTGCCAAGGATTTCCCGGTAAAAACTTCTGTGAATACGGTCTTCCGGAGAGAAAACAGAGCTGTCTAAATTCATTTTGAGAACAAAGGATACCGGAAACCAAAGCAACCCCAGTAAAACCCAACGGAGTTTTTCCGTGTTTTGAATGCTGTATCCAACCGAAAGAATAAATAATGGTACAAGATACATGCCCACTCGGTCCATGGGGTAATTGACATCCAGTAGTTTTGAACTGATCTCTATACTAAAAAGAGTAAGAACGAATAGGAGTGGAATCCACCAGGAAGGATCAGCCAGCAAATTTTTGAGTCCCAAGTTTTTCCAGCGTCTGATGAGTTTTACTGCTACAAGTGAAATCCAAAACACCAATGCGTATTTGAGCACCTCGCTTTCGGAGAAGAATATATTCTTACTGATCGATTTTCCGGTAACTTCCCAAAGACCTTCTTTGCTTCCCCACCAAAGTGCTCCTGCTTTCTTCAGTTTGTTGATATAGATGTAAACCGGGACCAGGAAGGTCATGAAGCACAAAGTCGTTATCCAAAATCCTACAAGTTTGCGGACGGTGAACTCCTTTGCAAGAATAATGGAAACAAAAATGAGGTAGAACAAAAGAATGACCAATGGGATCAGTAAACTCAGATTGCAAAGCAATGCTGCCGCGAAAAGGAAAATCACCGCTATGTAGAAAAGGGTCTTTTTGGTTTCAAACCAGCTTTGAATGAGGCAAAAGGCGAGGACCAGAAAGGCGAGCGAAGGACCGTATCCACGGGAAAATGAAAAATAATCAAAGATCCAGTGTATGGAAATGAGCGCCAGGAAGATGAAAATTGAAAAAGGACTTTTGGTTTTTAGCAGCAGTTTTCTACCTGCAAAAAAGTAAATAGGGAAGGTGAGAACTGAAAACAAGCGGTAACCAAAGAAATGGTCTCCGAACAAACGAAAGCATTGATGCGAGATCAATGAATTCAGAATGTGGTTATTGGCATCCATGGTTGCTCCGCGACCTGGCAAGTAGCCGGTTTGAATATACCCGTAAAGCGTGGCCAGTTCATCAAAAAGCGGTTCAACAAAAAGTGCTCTTAAGATGGCATAGCTCATCAGAAAAATAAAAAGTGGCCATATCAGCCACTTATTATCTAATCGAAAGAATGTCATTTATTTTTGGCGAACGGTTCGCTGTTCAATGCGTTTTTCGAACTTTTCTCCCTGGAAAATACGTTGCACAAAAATTCCCGGTGTATGAATGAAATTCGGGTCCAGTTCTCCTGCAGGAACCAATTCTTCCACTTCTGCAATCGTGATTTTTCCGGCCATGGCCATCATCGGGTTAAAGTTACGTGCAGTAGCTTTATAGATGAGGTTTCCTTCCGTATCGCCTTTCCATGCTTTTACAATCGCAAAATCAGCTGTTAAGGCGCTTTCCAGGATATGCGGTTTGCCATTGAAAACACGTACTTCTTTTCCTTCGGCAACTTCCGTTCCGTAACCTGCAGGTGTAAAGAACATCGGGATTCCGGCTCCTCCGGCTCTGCAGCGTTCAGCTAATGAACCCTGTGGAATCAGATCAACTTCCAGTTCGCCGGAAAGCATTTGGCGCTCGAATTCTTCGTTTTCACCTACGTAAGAAGAGATCATTTTTTTGACTTGTTTCTTTTGCAAGAGCAAACCCAATCCAAAATCATCCACGCCGGCATTGTTTGAGATACAGGTTAGTCCTTTCGTTCCCATTTTCACCAACTGTGCAATGGAGTTTTCAGGAATTCCGCATAACCCGAATCCACCAACCATCAAGGTCATATTATCTTCAATGCCTTTTAAGGCTTCTTCCACGTTCTTTACAACTTTATTCATGGTCTTTTATCACATTTGGATTTGGTCGACAATTTCTGCGGTGGTATCCGCAACTGCCGGATCAATTTCTGCTCCTGTCAGGTTAAACACCGAATTGTCAAAATTTCTAGGTGCTTCAAAATCTGTAGTCGAAATGGCTATTTTCGGATCTTTATATACTTTGTTCATATAATATCCGTAGATAGGAAGTGCCGTACGTGCTCCTTGTCCCAGATCGGTGCTTCGGAAACGAACACCGCGGTCTTCTGCTCCAACCCATACTCCTGTAGCCAGGTCCGGCGTTAAACCGACAAACCAACCATCGGAGTTATTTTGTGTTGTTCCTGTTTTCCCGGCTGTAGGGTAAGCAATTCCTCCATAAGCAGCACCTCCGCGCAATCTGCTTCCGGTACCTCCCTGGATCACTCCCCGCATCATTTTCAATACCGTGTAAGCAACGTTTTCATTCATCGCTTCTTTGGAAACGGTCTTAGCACTGTAAATGACATGACCTGAACGGTCTTCAATGCGCAGAATACTTGTGGGTTTATTGAAAATGCCTTTATTGACAAAGGTTGCCTGGGCACCTACCAATTCATAGAGCGATAAATCCATAGAACCCAGACACATTGCAGGAACTACATCTCTGTCAAGCAATTCGATGTCCATATCACGCATCAGTTTAGCAACTGTTTTCGGTCCGGCCAATGCGCCCATTTGCTTCATGATATAAACGGCAATGTTGTTTTTGGACAATGCCAGCCCTTTCATGATAGAGATTGTTCCACCGTTCCCGCTTCCGTCAGAATTTCTGGGACACCATTGTCCGTCAGGGTTTCCGTTCGGGTCGTATAAATCCACGCAATAGGAAATATTCGGAACAACCAATCCGGGTTTCACTACATTCATGGTAATTCCGGCTGCGTAAACGAAAGGTTTGATCGTAGAACCAACCTGGCGTTTCCCTAGCTTTACGTGATCGTATGCAAAGTGATCAATGTTGGCACCGCCGACCCATGCTTTTACAAATCCGGTGCTTGGCTCGATGGAAATCAACCCGGCTTGTAAGAATGATTTGTAGTAACGAATGGAATCCATCGGGCTCATAATAGTGTCGCGCTCGCCGTTCCAGCTGAAGACCCGCATTTCAACCGGTTCATTGAATATACGCTTGATTTCTTCCTCAGGCATTCCAGCTTCCGAAAGTCGGATATAACGGTCTGAACGACGCATAGATGATCTCATGATGCTGTTTACCTGATCATCAGACAATGAGTTGGAGAAAGGCCAGTTCTTCGCCGATTTGTTGTTTTTGTCAAACAAAGGCTGCATCTCGTCTTTCAAGTGTCTTTCCAATGCATATTCTGCGTGAGCCTGCATGTCTGCATTCAGAGTAGTGTAAATGCGTAAGCCGTCGCGGTAAATGTCATAAGGAAGACCATCTTCCCGTTTGTAAACCAATGAACCGTCTTCTTTTTTGGAATTCAAAAGCTCGGTTACTTCATTACGAAGAGATTCTCTAAAGTATGGAGCAATTCCACGTTTGTGATCTACGATCTGGTAATTGGTAATCAGCGGTTTTTTACTCAAACGCTCGTATTCTGCTTCTGTCAGTTTCTGACGTAAAGCTTCATTTCCTTCGTCCGAATTTTTTAGCCATTGTTTCAGTACCTGGTTTCGTCTGGTCAATGCACGCAAACTGTCGGCAGCTCTTGCTTCGGATATTTCAGCGGAGGTGATTGCAGATGGTTCAACACCTTTGTTTTTTGCCAATGAAAGGCGGTAGTTTTTGATTTTGAAGGTGTAGGGATTGTACAAAGCAGGGTTTTTACACATTCCTACAAGCATTGCTGCTTCTTCTTTGGATAGTTCACTTGGCTTTTTATTGAAATACACTTTTGAAGCGTTGGAAATTCCGACTGCGTTGTACAGGAAGTCAAATTGGTTCAAATACATCGTGATGATCTCTTCCTTGGTAAAGCGCGCTTCCAAACGCGTTGCAATAATATTCTCGCGGGCTTTTTCGTTGAGGCGTTTCCACATTCTTCCGATTCTTCCGGAAGCCTCCGATTCTACATTTTCTCCGTTTGCACGTGCAAATTCCTCGCGTTCACGCAATTGAAGGGTGTATAATTGTTTTGCTAACTGTTGTGTAATCGTTGAAGCACCTCCGGCACCTCCGACATTGATGATTGCGCGACCTACGGCACGGAAATCAACCCCCGAGTGATCGTGAAAACGTTCGTCCTCCGTAGCAATGAGTGCATCGGTTACATTCGGGCTTATTTTGCGGTATTCTACAGAAGTTCGGTTGATCTTCCAGTAGCGTCCCAATTCCGTTTCACCGTCATCGGCAATAATTACAGAGGCTAATAATTCCGGTGGATTGTCGAGCATCGCAACAGGGGGTAGGTTATCCTCCGATTGAAACATCAGCAATGCTCCAATGAAATAAAGCGGAAAAGTGGCAAGCAGCCAATAGGCAATCGTTGCTCGTCTATGCTCTTTCGGTGAAAAAGACGCTGCTGCTGCGGGTCCTTTACTTTTTTGTGCCATACGACTCATTTGAATGGTAAAAATAACGAAATACTATTCGCAAAGGCAAATATCGAAATTCGAAAGCAATTGTTGATTGGTTCAGGAGATACTTTCTAACAAAAAAATGCTAAAAAGATTGGCTGGGTGTTAAACAAGTAGGGACGTGATGCATCACGTCCCTACTGTATTTTGTTCCGGGAAGAATAATCCGAACCGGATTATTTCTTCTTATTACTTTCTTTAATAAAATTCTCAATTGCAGCTGTCATGCTTGGTGCATTTGGCATTGGTGCATGGACATCCAATCTCAAATTATTTTTTACAACTGCGTTTGCGGTGGTTGGACCGAATGCAGCGATCAGGGTTTTGTTTTGTTTAAAATCGGGGAAGTTCTTGAATAAACTTTCAATTCCTCCCGGACTAAAGAAAACAAGCATGTCGTAATAAACATCTTCCAAATCACTCAAATCCGAAGCAACTGTTCTGTAGAGCATTGCTTTCGTAAACGGAATTTTTGCGTCTTCAAGTGTTAACGGAATTTTATCCTGTAAGATATCTGTACAAGGAAGCAGGAATTTTTCTCCTTTGTGCTTTTTGATGGGATCCACCAGGTCTTCAATGGTCTGTTTTCCAAAGAAAATTTTGCGCTTGCGGTAAGTTACATACTTCTGTAAGTATAAAGCTACGGCTTCTGAAATACAGAAATACTTCATAGTATCCGGAACTTCAAAACGAATTTCTTCTGCAATACGGAAAAAGTGATCAACAGCAGTTTTAGATGTTAAGATAACAGCGGTGTGATCTTTAATATCTACTTTCTGAGTACGGAATTCCTGAACGGAAATTCCTTCCACATGAATAAACGGCCTGAAATCAATTTTCAACTTATACTTTTCGGCCAAATCAAAATACGGAGATTTATCTCCTTCTGGCTTCGGTTGTGAAACCAATATTGTCTTAATACTCAAGGTTTATTTTGTTTTAGCGTTCAACATTTATTTAACCTAACCAGCTTGAGATCTCACTCGGAAAAACCAGTTTTATAGCAATCAAAAGAGGTAAAATTTCAAGGGTCCAAAGGTACAAAATTATATAATACCATGATACACCCAATTGTATGGCATGATAAAAAGCGCGAATTATTCGTAAAACAATGAAAAATAAAAAGGTCCCGCCAATGATTAAATTCGATTCTATAATGAGTTTCGGCTGAAAGTAAATGAGAAAGAATTCGATCAGGATCACGATTCCTGTTGATTGTGCCATGGTCAGAGTGAGCTGATTCACTTCCGGGATAATCTGTCTGAATCCGGTTATGCTTCCCGTAAGTGATATCATGAAAAGCTGATAAACAAGCAGGATTGCCGGGAAAGTAGTCAGGATGATTGTTTGGTAAGTATTAAAATCGACCAGAGAAAAATGATTGTGCCAGTAAATGTATATTCCGCTGATAATGATGTACTGAAGGACTAAAAAAATGGATGAAAGCGGGTTTTCCCGGATACCATTTTTGTACTGTTCTGAAAAACTCTGGAAAAAAAAGGTGTTTTGTCCCAGGATCAGGAATATTTCGCGTTGTCTCAGCCGTGCTGCCGAGATCAATAAAAGACATACTCCTAAAGCAGCAATGATCAAATAGGAATAGTTGGAGCTTCTTTCTGTAAGCACCATTACCTCATTGACCGTTGAAGTAGTAAAGAACTGTCCGCTTAATTGCATGAACCGAAATAATTGTCAGGTACAAAAATACTATTTTGAAATTACTCCATCTGCGGAAATTAAATCTTGGTTAAAAGTTCAAATTCCGATAGCTGTCGGAATCAAAAGTTCAAAAGTTCAAAAGTTCAAAATAAATTTCCTTAAACACCTTTGAACCCTTTGAACCCTTTGAACCCTTTGAACCCTTTGAACCCTTTGAACCATGTTTGAACTTGTATTTTATTCATTCGTTTGATTTCATTACATTTGCACCGATAATTGAAAAAAAACTCAAATGAAATCTGATTTATATTCGCATCCGGACTATTTATTGATGGATGAATTGCTTACAGATGAGCAAAAGTTAGTACGTGATGCTGCTCGTGCGTGGGTAAAGAAAGAGGTTTCTCCGATCATCGACGAACACTATGAAAAGGCGACTTTTCCAATGCATTTGTTGAAAGGATTAGGTGAAATCGGCGCTTTTGGACCATACATTCCTGAAGAATACGGAGGTCCGGGATTGGATCAGATTTCCTACGGTTTGATCATGCAGGAATTGGA
>CBINBC010000025.1:0-71141 GCA_966248825.1 uncultured Fluviicola sp. | reverse complement strand
TCCTTGCAGGCATGTTTCATTCATCGCTGCTAAACGCCCAACCCGGAGACACAACACTTCCGGTCAAGATCAAGCACATTGAACCACTGTACGTAGACCTGATCCGGGATCTTGGAGCACGAAAAGGCGAACGTGAATGGAACATCGGTTTTGGAAGTGCCCATTTGAATGACCGGGTGGAATTGAGTACTTTGGTTGAATACGAATTTGCACCGGTAAATCGTCTGGGATTTGAAATCGAAATCCCTTTTACATTTTCATTTGGCTCAGGCAATTCCGAAGAACCGCTCCCAGGAAACCGTTTGGACGGACTGAAACTCGCCACACAATATACTTTTTTAGTTTCTCCCCGATTCAACACTTCTGCCGCTATCGGCTACCTGAATGAATTTGAGCTCACTTCTTTCAATAAATACGGAAAAGAACAGATCGTGCGGGCAAACCTCATGCATCCGTTCCTGGTGATTGCCAAGAGCTGGAAGAATAATTTCCATACAATGCTGATTACCGGGCCCGAATGGGAGAAAGAAATGCGTTCCCGCGGAACCGAATTGTATTTTCACGCAAACGGAAGCATTCATTATGCTGTTCCGGCAACGAAAAGTGTCATCGGAGTGGAGATAAACACCCTGATTTCAAAAGATTTTACCTCGGTTGTACTGCGGCCGCAAATGCGCGTAACTGTTTCAAAAACATCGAAAGTAGGATTGGTTGCCGGAATACCGATGGATACCAGGTACGATTCCTATAGTTTTTTTGTCCGGTGGATTTATGAACCACCAAGTAAAAAGTTCAAATAGTTCCAAGGTTCAAAAGTTGAAACGGTTGAACTATTGAACTATTGAACCTTTTTTGAACAAAAAAGCCCGGTCTCCTATGCATGGATCCGGGCTTTTATTTATTCAGTAATGAGCTTATTCTTCACGCATTTGCTTGATAGACTCATCGATTTCTTTTGACATGGATGGCATTTGTTTTTTGAAGTTCTCCAATTGCTTGATAGACTCATCCAAAAATGCATCGTAACCACCGCACTCTTTCATTTCTTTACGCGTTTTTTCCATAGCAGCTTTATCCTTGCCCATTTTATCGAAGATTTTCATGCATTTTTCTTCTTCTTTCTTATGACTCTTCACATACTCTTTCTGGAAGCTTCCGTCGTAATTCTTTTCACGCTCACCTTTCAGGATTTCAGTCGTCATGTCTGTGCAGTCGCACAATTCGCTTTGTTTTGAACAAGATTGAATAGTCATGAATCCCAATCCAAGTAGTGCGATTAGTTTTAAATTTTTCATTCGTTTGAATTTAAGTTGTCCAAATATAATCCTAATTACGAATGCCGGATTACGAATTGCGAATTAATTAATCCACCGCACTGTGATGTTGATTTGAAACAACGAAGTAGGTGCGCGATTAATCGCGCACCTACTTTTGAATTATTTCCAGCCTCCTCCAAGTGCTCTATACAAATTCACTACAGCCTGTAATTGGTCCAGTTTATCGTTGATACCATTCATCTGGGCCGCTATCAGGTTTTGTTCCGAACTGAGCACATCCGTGTAATTGGTTTCGCTGCGGTTACTCAGTAATTCCCGGGTATTCTCAACCGCTGTAGCAAGAGACTCGATCTGCTGTTTGCGAATGCGTTCTCTTTCCGTTGCATTCTGATATTCATAAAGCGCGTTTGAGACTTCCATCCCACTTCGCAAAATCACATCCTGGTAATTGTAGAATGCAATCTGCTGTTCCGCCTTCGCTGTTCTCAAACGCGCCTTGTTCTGACCTCTGTTAAAAATTGGCTGGGTTAAACCGCCTATGATGTTATAGAATATGGACTGACTGAATAAATCCTGAATTTTAAAACTTGCGAATCCTCCGTTTGCAGTTAATGTGAGCGAAGGATAAAAATAGGTTTTTGCCACGTTCGTATTTTCAAAAGCAGCAACGAAAGAATATTCCGCTGCCTGAACATCCGGGCGGTTTTTCAGCAGTTGAGAAGAAACTCCCAAACGCAGATCGGTGTAAATCACTTGTTCTTCCAAGGCGCCGCGGGAAATTTTTTCCGGACCACGTGCCAAAAGGTAATTCATCCGGTTTTCGGCCTGCCAGATCTGGTTTTGCAATTCCGGAACCATGACTTCTGCAGCGTATTGGTTTGCCTGGCTCTGCAACACTTCGGCACTGGTCACTTTCCCCGATTCTTGCAAAGCAGTAAGCGTTTCCACTTCTTTTTTGCGCAATTCAATGGTTTCCAACGTGATTTTTAATTGCTGATCGAAAGCCAACAGGTTGTAATACGTATTGGCAATATCTGCAATCAACTGTGTTTGAACTGCGCGTTTCGACGCATCACTTTGCAGCATTGCTGCAATTGCGCCTCTTTTCGCACTTCTCAGTTTTCCCCAAATATCCGCTTCCCAGGAAGTACCCAACTGAATGCGGTTCGTGTGTGTTGTAAGTTTTAACAATCCCGGAGGAGCATTTACTGCTCTGTCAGATTGTTTGGCATCTGTGGATGTGATGTCTAACTGCAAGCTTGGCAAGAAAGCCATTTTGCTTTGCTTCAGGTAAGCCTGACTGATAGTGATCCGTTCAACTGCTTGTTTCAGGTTCAGGTTATTTGCCAGTCCTTTTTCAATGAGGTCCTGTAAAACCGGATCAGAAAACAGTTTTTTCCATTCCAGGTCAGCCATTGAAGTCGTATCCTCCGAAGTGTTGTCCCGGTACAAATTCGCCGTATTCATATCCGGTCGTTCATAACGCGTGGTCACACAACTTGAAACAAGAAGGATTCCAGCGAATAAAACGGTATGTATTTTCCGGGTCATTTTCGCACCGGTGCTTGTCATGACATTGTCTTTAAAAGCTTTGCTTTCTCTTTTCATGGATTGATTCATTTTAGTGTGTGATTGCTTCATCGGCTTCTGTCTCCTCGTCCTGCTTTGGTCTTATTCTTTCCTGTAAACTCTGGAATACCATGAATAAGATCGGGATTACCAGGACTCCGAAAATGGTTCCGACCAACATTCCGCCGACAGCCCCCGTTCCGATGGAAGTATTCCCCGCTGCTCCAACTCCGGTTGAAAGCATTAACGGCAATAAACCGAAAATGAAAGCAAATGAAGTCATCAGGATCGGTCGGAGACGTGCAGTTGCACCGCTCACTGCAGCGTCCACAATACTCATTCCGTTCTTTCTGCGCTCAACGGCATACTCTACGATCAGAATGGCATTTTTAGCCAATAGACCGACCAGCATCACAATGGTGATTTGTGTATAAATATTGTTATCTACTTCAAAGATCTTATCGAAGATAAACACCCCGGACAGACCAACCGGAAGCGAGATCAGAACCGCAAGCGGCAAGATGTAACTTTCATACTGTGCACACAATAGGAAGTAAACAAACACTACCACCAGCAAGAAAATAAACAGCGTTTGGTTCCCGCCGGCGCTTTCTTCCCGTGTCAAACCGGAATATTCAAAAGAGTATCCGGCCGGCAAACTTGTCTGGGCCACTTCTTCAATTGCTTTCATCGCATCTCCGGAACTATATCCTTTGTTCGGAACACCGGTTACCGCAATTGCCGTAAACAAGTTGAAGCGGGAAATCACCTGCGGACCATAAACCTGTTTCATCGTAATGAATTCAGAGATCGGCGCCATTTCTCCGTCTGCGTTTCGCACATAGATCGAGTTCAAACTTTGAAGGTTCTTTCTGCTTCCCGGTTCTGCCTGGTAAATGACCCGGTACTGTTTTCCGAACTTATTGAAGTTGGAAGCATAAACCCCTCCGTAATATCCCTGGAGTACACTCATCACATCACTCATGGTCATACCGGCCTGTTTGATTTTAGGTACGTTGACATCAATTTGGTATTGTGGGAAATTCGGGTTGAACGAAGTAGCTGCGTACTGGATTTCCGGCCTTTGAGCCAAAGCTCCGAGGAAATTTTGAGCAACGGTATTAAACTCATTGATATCTCCACCCGATTTATCCTGCAGCTGGAATTCAAATCCGGCGGTGTTACCAAACCCCTGGATAGTTGGCGGTGAGAAGAAAATGATTTTCGCATCTTTGATGTGTGCCGTTTTCTTAAACAATTCTTCGATCACCGTTTTCACATCCCTATCACGTTCGTCCCACAATTTCATGCGGGCAAGCACCATTCCGTAGGAACTTCCGGCACCTGAAATAATGGAGCGACCAACCACACGCAGGGTAAATTTTGTTTCGGGAACCGAGCGCACAATGTTGTCGATTTCCGTCAAGACTTCTTCCGTACGTTCCTGTGAAGTTCCGGGAGCCAGTGTGATATCTGAGAAAATAGTTCCCATATCTTCCGCCGGAACAAATCCTTTCGGAGTGGTTTTCATTCCCCAAACCAACAAGCCTGTGAAGATTAACAGGATCACAACAACCATCCATTTTTTTCTTCCTAAGAATGAAACCGAACGTTTATAGCGGTTGGTCATTTTCCCGAAAGAAGTATTGAAGGCCAGGTTGAAGCGCTGCATGAATGACTTTTTCTTTCCGTGATCGTCTTTATGAGGCTTCAGGAGCAAAGCACATAAAGCAGGGCTCAGCGTCAGGGCATTTACGGCTGAAAGAATAATGGAAATGGCTAGTGTCAACCCGAATTGTTTGTAAAAAACGCCAGTAGATCCTTGAATAAAGCTTACCGGGATGAACACTGCTGCCATGACCAATGTGATAGAAACGATTGCGCCGGTGATCTCGTCCATGGCGTCAATGGTTGCTTTTTTAGAAGATTTGTACCCTTCGTCGAGTTTTGCGTGAACGGCTTCTACAACCACGATCGCATCATCCACTACAATACCGATTGCCAGCACCAATGCAAACAATGTCAACAAGTTGATACTGAACCCGAAGAGATTCAGGAAGAAAAACGTACCGATAATGGCTACCGGAACACTGATTGCCGGAATTAAAGTCGATCGGAAATCCTGCAGAAAGAGGAATACCACCAGGAACACCAATATAAATGCTTCGATGAGCGTATGGAACACTTTTTCGATGGATGCATCCAGGAAATCGTTCACGTTTACGATCGTGGTATATTTTACTCCTTTCGGGAAAGATGCCTGCGCATCATCCAATACTTTCAAGGTTCCTTCGATAACTTCCTGGGCGTTGGAACCAGCAGTTTGGTTTACCGCAACTCCCAAACCGAATTTCCCGTTCACACGAACCGAACTCGCATAACTCTGAGCTCCCAATTCGATGCGGGCAACGTCTTTCAAACGTAAAACCTCACCGTTTTCGCCCACACGTATAACGATATCGCTGAATTCCGTTTCTTCTTTCAAGCGGCCTTTGTACTTGATCGTGTACTGGTAACTCTGGTCTCCTTGTTCACCAAATTGTCCCGGTGCCGCTTCGATATTCTGTTCTGCCAGAGCTTTATTGATGTCATCCGGAACGAGACCGTAACTTGCCATCACATCCGGTTTCAGCCAAATACGCATGGAATAATCCATCAAACCGAAAGCTGTTGCATCCCCAACTCCTTTGATCCGTTTGATCTGAGGGATCAGGTTGATGTTCGCATAGTTTTGCAGGAATGTCTGATCGTAGGTGGAATCCTCACTATATAAGTTAAAGATTAACAAGTTACTCGCCTGGCGTTTGGTTGTTACCACCCCGGCACGGTTTACTTCGGCTGGGAGCAGACTTGTAGCGCGGGAAACGCGGTTTTGGACGTTTACCGCCGCTAAATCCGGGTTTGTTCCCAGTTTAAAATAAACCGTAATGGTTGCCGTTCCGTCGTTTCCTGCAGTAGAAGTCATATAGGTCATGTCTTCTACCCCGTTGATCTGTTCTTCCAGCGGGATAACCACATTGTTAAGCACTACATCGGCGTTTGCCCCCTGGTAGGAAGCAGAGACCTGAACGGTCGGAGGTGCGATATCCGGATATTGGGAAACCGGAATGGCTACGAGGCCCAGAATTCCGAGAATGACGATCAATATTGAGATCACCGTAGATAATACGGGTTTTTCTATGAATTTTTTAAACATAATTCGTACTTAAAATTGGATAACTGTTTTGACGAATCTTATTGATTTAATTCTGCATAAATGGTTTTCGGATCAGCTTTTACCGGCTTGATCTGCATTCCGTCTTTCAGGAACTGGATGCCTTCCAGAACGATGGAGTCTTTCGGTTTTACGCCTTTCGTGACGATGTAGAAATGTCCGCTCGTTGCTTCCATCACTTCTATATTGGTCATGCTAAGTGTTCCATTTTTTCCGACTTTGTAGACAAATTTCTTTCCCTGTATATCTGCAACTGCGCGCTGTGGAATGAGGTACCCGTTTGAAATTTCCTGCGGAATACGGACTTGAGCACTACCTCCGCTTCGCAATAAATTCAGGGTATTGGAAAACGTGGCGCGAATTCTTGCAGACCCGGTCTGTTGATTGATCAATCCGTTGACAGAACCTATCGTTCCTTTATCCGGGTACAATGAACCATCTGAAAGAACCAATGAAACAGGCGGCATGTTCGCAATTTTTGTTTTTATTTCCGTCCCTTTCGTGTTGCGGATAAATTCCAATAATTGTTTCTCATTCATGGAGAAATATGCATAAATCTTAGAAATATTCGAAACCGTCGTCAAGGGCTTGGTCATATTGCTTGAAACCAGGCTCCCGGATTTGAACTCCAGACTTCCGATCACCCCAGCAACCGGGCTGGAAATACGTGTATACCCCAGGTTCACATTCGCATTTACGAGGTTCGCTTCCGCCTGTGCCAATTCCGCAAGACGAGTTTGTAAAGTGAGGTCCGCTTCCTGAAGTTCATATTTGTTTACAATGTTCTTCTCCACCAATGATTTGGTTTTCTGAACCTGTAAACGTGCAACACTAACACCTGCTTCAGCACTTTTTACAGCTGCTCTTGCCGTACGCACCAATTGTTCGTATTGTGGTGCTGAAATGGTAAATAACAATTGTCCTTCCTTGACAAAATCGCCTTCATCTACAGCAATTTTCTCCACAAATCCGTCAATCTTCGGATGGATATCTACATTCTCGATTCCTTCCAGGACTGCGGGATAAGTTGTTTCGATGGTGGTGTTTTTCTGTTCAATTTCCAGTACCTGGTAAGGTTTGATACCACCGGCCGGCGCGGGTGCTTCTTCGGAACTACAGGAAGCCAAAAGTACAAGCGACAATGCCGCCAATAAGTGGTTTGTTCTCTTTGCAATCATAAATTTTTGTCTTTTTGAAATTCTGACTAATCGGGGTATTGTGAGTCAGAATCTGAATCTTTGTTCTGGTTTAACTATTTGGTCAAATGCTGGCCACAAAGATCTTTCAAAGTCGGCGCAAAAACTTATTCAATTCATGCAATTAATTATCAAAATCAAACATTTTACATTTTTTAACTAAATGAACTCTCTGAAGGATTTAGGAGTAAGCTGGGTTTGTTTTTTGAAGAAGTTATTAAAATTGGAAGGATGCTCAAAGCCTAAGGTATATGCAATTTCAGCAACGGAACTGTCTGTGTGGCGCAATAGTGCTTTGGCTTCATTAGCAAGTCTGGAAGAGATTATTTCGGTTGTACTTCGACCAGTCACTTCTTTGATAGAACGATTTAAATGATTCACATGAATGGACAATTGTTCCGCAAAATCGCTTGGTTTTTTCAGGGCCAGGGACTGATCGGAAGAATCTATAGGGAACTGCCTCTCGAGCATTTCCATAAATAAAGCGGTCAACACCACGGAAGCCTGCGGTTTCTTTTCTTCGCGTATGCTTTGAGTACACAATTTGTTTGTTTCATGTAATAAGAGGTGTAAATAGTGCACAATCACTTCGTACTTCTTTTCGTAATCACCCTCGATTTCTCCATGCATCTGCTCGAAAATCAATTCAAATATTCTGGCCTCCTGATCGGATAAGGGATAAACCGGATTCATGATCATATTCATCAAGGGAGTGTCCCGAAAAATTGTATCGAGCAAAAAGGTTTCAATAAAATGGCTATTGAACAAGCAGAAATATCCTTGCTGGTCATCGGAAACCGGTTCCCATACATGCGGCACATTGCGGTGGTAGAAAACCAGTGTTTTTCCGGAAACAGGAACTTTGCGATCTTCGAAATGAATAATACCATCCCCGACTACCAGTGAAATCTTATGAAAATCCGTTCGATGCAGCTCCGTAATGCGAGCGCACTGGAACTGACCGCGCTTGAACACATTGAAATGGCTCATTTTAGACAAGTGAGAGAATTGTTCCATCGTTCCCTTGTTCAAAATGCTTGCATAAAATTCCTGTAAAGTCAATAACCCATTCATGGTATAGAATTATGTTTTTCAAATATACGACTTTCGAATTACGAATTCCCAATTACGAATTACGAATTGATCGAAAAATCTGTCATATAGAACAACATAGCCCCTATACTTCTTTGAAAATTATAATTCATTGTGTTCGCCGAAGGTATTGCTTATTGCCTAATTAAACTCATTTTGAACATTTACTCATTTTTCAGAAGCATACAGGTTGAAAGGGCATGCGCGTACTTTTTCCCGGACTCATCCATCAGGGAAGCTTCTATCAGGGCTGTTGAATTTCCCAAGTGGATCATTTTCCCGGTTGCCGTAAGGATTCCGGATTTCGCACGCACCATTTTCAGGAAGTTCACTTTTAGTTCCAGGGAGGTATAAACCGTTCCTTTGGGTAAAAGCGAATGAAGCGTGCATCCCATTGCCGAATCGAGGAGCGCTGTAATGACTCCACCGTGTACACTTCCGTTGGGATTGTAATGGAACTCCTGCGGTTCGAAGTAGAAACTCGCTTTCCCTTCTTCCAGTTCACCCAGGGAGAAATCCAGTGTATTGATCAAAGGAGAAGCCGGAGCCTCCCCTCTTTTGATCGCTAATAAATATTCCATTCCTGAAAGATCTTTGGACAGTTCCACTCCTTCGAAAGGATTTTCCCAGGAATATGCGCGTTCGCGCTGTTTTGTGATTTCCATACTCATTAGGGTTAAAGGGTTCAAAAAGTTCAATCGTTCAAAATTGAACCCTTTTTAACTTTTGAACCTTTGAACTTTATATACTTACAAATTCCTTAGACATTCCGACCGGAACCAGCCATTGGTTTTTTTCCAAAGCCAATACCAGTTCATCTGCTACTTCTTTGGGAGGAATTCCGTTCTCGCCGCCGATCTCTTTGGAAAAATCGGTATTTACTAAAGGCGGGATTAATTCAAAAACATTCAATCGATCTTCAAATGTTTGACGCAAAACATCGGTATAAGCTTTCAGAGCCGCTTTACTTGCTGTGTATGTCGGCAGCATTTTCTGCGGATAATATGCTACGACTGATGTTACGTTCACCACTGAAGCATGCTCGTTCTTTAAAAGCGTCGGGAGTAATTTCTCTGTGAGACTAACAATGGACAAGTAATTGGTTTCCATTTCCTGGCTTGCTTTTGGAAAAGCGTTTGCGTTTTCATCCAGCTGGTAAACATCCGCGTAACCTGCATTGTTAATGACCATGTTCAATTCAGGGTGCTGTTCTTTGATCTTTGCCACAAGCTGATCTGTACTTTCTGAACTTGTTACGTCACCAGAAATCGGAACGACATTTTCCAACTGACCTGCCGCCTGCTTCAACTTTTCTTCGTTGCGCCCAGTGATCAGTACTTTGTTTCCCAATTGAGAAAATTGTTTTGCCAATTCGAAACCGATCCCTGCTGATCCTCCTGTGATTAAGATTGTGTTTCCGTTTGTTTTCATGTGTTTGATTTATTTATTTGTTAGTGTATACTTTATATTCTCCCGCAGAGGTTCGCAGATGAACGCTGAAGGACCTTGTTTAATAATTTCCGCTGACGAATTGAAGTGTTTTTTTATCGTATGTTTTCTATGAGCATTGCTGTGGCACCTCCACCTCCGTTGCAAATAGCAGCCATTCCGTATTTCGCTTTTTGCTGTTGCAGAATGTGTGTAAGCGTAACGAGGATTCGTGCCCCGGAAGCTCCAAGCGGATGTCCGAGTGCAACTGCTCCGCCTTTGATGTTTACTTTTTCCAAATCCACACCTGCCAGGCGCGAGTTGATAATCGGCACATTGGCGTAGGCTTCGTTCATTTCGAAATAATCAATCTCTCCTATCCCGACTCCTGCCTTTTGAAGCGTTTTTTCAATCGCCAAGGAAGGTGAAGTGGTAAACCATTCCGGAGCCTGGGCAGCATCCGAAAAAGCAATGATCTTTGCCAGAGGTTTCAAGTTCCTTTCCTGTAGAAATTTCTCCGAAACAATGATCAGGATTGCTGCTCCGTCGTTCAGGTTGGATGCATTTGCAGCCGTGATCGACCCATCTGCTTCAAAAATTGGTTTCAGCTGGCTTACTTTTTCCGGGTTGAGTTTCTCGATATCTTCGTCCGTATCGTAAACGAATTCTCCCTTTTTGTTTTTAACGGTAATCGGGGTAATCTCATCCTTAAAACTCCCTGAAGCATGCGCTTGTTTCGCTTTGGAGAAGGATTTTAACGTATAATCATCCTGCTCTTCACGGGAAATTCCGTATTTGGTATTTGCCAGTTCGGCCGCACTTCCCATGTGGAAATTGTGGTAAGGATCCCACAAACCATCCTTAAGCATTCCGTCAATGATATGCTGATGACCTGTTTTATGTCCTTCCCGGTGATTTTCGATGTAATACGGTGCATTCGACATGCTTTCCATTCCTCCCGCAATCACCACATCACTGTCGCCCAAAAGAATGGACTGAACAGCATAAGAAACCGATTTGATCCCTGAAGAACAAATCTTATTGATGGTTGTTGCATCAACCTCATCGGGAATGCCTGCTGCACGTGCAGCCTGTCTGGCCGGTGCCTGACCGATATTTGCAGAAAGTACATTTCCCAGGATCACTTCATTCACATCACCGGGTTTGATACCTGCTTTCAAAAGAGCATCCTTTATGACTTCTGCTGCCAGCTGCGGTGCTGAGAAAGAAGACAAGGATCCCATGAAACCTCCGGTTCCGGTTCTTGTCGCTGCTAAGATGTACACGTTGTTTTTCATATTCTTTCGATTTTTCAATATTTCAATATTTGAACATCGCTATATCACGATGTTCAAATATACCGATTGGTATATTTTGTGGTAAAAAATTTTTATACAGTCATTTCATCAATCATTTTCCGGATTAATTCCAGGTTTGAATTCAAATGTTTTTTGTTCTTAAAGGTTTTTGAAAGCAGCATTCCCCCTTCAATCAGTGAAAGAAAATGATCCGCGAAAACTGCTGCATCGGTTTCCGGACGGAAAATCTCCTTTTTAATTCCGTAAGCTACAACACTTTGCACATGATCATACCAATCGCGCATGGCTTTCTGTACCCTGCCAAATAATTCCGGGTTGGAGTCATCCGTATCAACAGCTGTATTCAGCAAAGGACAGCCACCAGCCACGTATACTTTTTCAAAAACTTCGGTATAAAAATCCACGTAAACCAACAATTGTTCAACCGGGTCTTTTAATCCCAGGGAACGGTTTACGATTTCGCTTTTAATGATGTTGTGATTGTAATCAAAAGCCTCAGCCGCCAATTCGTCTTTATCCCGAAAGTTTCCGTAAACACTTCCTTTGGTAAGCCCGGTTGCAGTTGTAATGTCCGAAATAGAAGTTCCTTCGTATCCTTTCTTGTTGAAGATCGGGGCCGTTGTTTCTATAATTAACTGTCTGGTGCGTGCTGCTTTTGTCATGAATTGTATTCAATTACAAAGCAAATGTAAGTGATTTTTTTAATTATATACCGATTGGTATATAAATTATCATTTTTTAAGAAATGAGTGCTTATTGTATTTCGAAAATTAAGACCGGATTTCGCTTAAAAATTCATTGTAAGGCCATCTATATAATTGAAAGGAAACACCAGCAATACATGTATAACCATCAGCGTGATCAATGTAATATTCGCGATTCGGTTTCTGATAATAAGAAAAAGAACAGACAATACAGGAACTGTATAAAAACAACACTTTCCGATTAATTCCACCTGTTGTTCATCGTTCCAATCAGAAAAAAATAACATTCCCTTGACCACTGATATCCAATGCTCCGAATGTAAAGTTATTGCCAGGTAAATCAATCCGATAAACACAGCTACAACAGGTATTTTCCAATAAGTATACTTTTTTCTGATTGCTGGTATTCTTAATTCACAAACAAAGACGGGTATTGCTCTTTCTGATTGATGAAGAACCGGATTTCATCCGGCAGGTTCGTTCTTCCGAATGAGCGGAAAACGGGGTCACCTGCTCCTTCGCTGAAATAATCTTCCAAATTCCGGTATTGAACGATCTCCACACTTTTGATGATATCTTGTCCCAACCAGTGAATCTCCCTGATTTTACAGTAAGAGAACACTTTTACACCGATTCCCTGGAGATCCGGAATAATGTCAGAGAATTCGATCAAATCCTTGACAAGTCTAACTGGTATAGCCATAATACAACATTTTTATTTTCAGCCAATTAACGGGTAAATTTCAATCTGCTGTTTTTTGATTACACCGGAAAGTTAAGGCTTTTATTTTTTACCCTGGTAAAGAACTTTTAAACAGTTCCGGGATTTAATATTCCCTTAACATCAGGTTTCCGTTATTCTATCTGCAAATCCCATGTTTGCCTTGTTCAAAACCACTTAATTTTAAGTATTTTTAGTCCATGGAATTCGGAAAAATTGATCGCAGTTTACTGGACAAGGTAAATTTTCACCTGCCGGAGGACGGAGTTTTCACAAAAGCATTAAAACCGGCTGCTCATCACCCCCAATTGTTCGTGGGCGGGGCCAAATGGGGTCGAAAAGAATGGGTCGGACTGATCTACCCGGCGAAAACCAAAGAATCCGAATTCCTGGACTACTACATCCGTAATTTCAATGGGATTGAGCTCAATACGACGCATTACCAAATCTATCCGGCGGCAACCATTCAAAAATGGGCGGAAAAAGCAAAAGGGACCGATTTTAAGTTTTGCCCTAAATTCCCCCAATCCATCAGCCATTACAGCGACCTTTCAAGTGCCAAAGCACATGCAGATACAGACCGTTTCCTGGATTCGGTGATGAATTTCGGGGAACATTTGGGACCGATGTTTCTGCAATTAAGTGAAAAGTTCGGTCCACAGCGCCGGGATGCATTGTTCTCCTACCTGCAAAAACTTCCGAAAGACATTTCAGTAACCCTGGAAGTCCGCCATCCTGATTGGTTCGGGAATACCCAAATTCGCGAAGAGCTTTTCCAGACACTTCACGAATTGTCAATTGGGTCGGTGATTACGGATGTCTCAGGAAGAAGAGACTGTATGCATATGGAAGTAACATCATCCACAACATTCATTCGCTTTGTAGGAAACGGATTGCACCCAACGGATTACGAGCGCATTGACGCCTGGGTAAAACGGATCAAATCTTGGCTTCAGAAAGACATCCGGGAGATTCATTTTTACATGCACCAGCCGGACGAATTGTATACGCCGCAATTAACCGATTACTTAATCCGGAAATTGAATAAAACCTGTGCCTTGTCACTAGAAGCGCCCAAACTAATCGGAACAACGGGAGACCTTTTTGGGTAATTATCTAGTTCGTTTCCACACTAATTCTTGATAATTGATAATTCTGTCATTGCTAAGTAATAAGGGGTAACCCTTGTTTTCCGGACCAGGAAATAAATTAAACGCAAAACGAGACAGATTATTCCATATTGATAATCAGCATTTTATGTTGTGATAATTTTTTAGTTGATCCGTTAGAAATCCGCTTATTTTTTTCAAAAAACACAGATCGTATAAAACTATTACTACCTTTATCACTCACTGTTCACTCGATAATTCCAATGGAAAAGACCAGTTTACCACATTTCACAACTCTTGCGTACCCAGTGATTTCTGGCAAAATTTCCTGTTCATATCCAATGGAATTACACTATTCATTACAACATGCCTCAAAACAAATTTGCCATAGCCCGCTATGCGGTTATCGATGAACTTCTCCGGAAGCACACTTATGTAAAAACTTCTGCCATTGCTGAAACCTGCAAAAGAAATCTCGGGTATGAAGTTTCCCAGCGTACCATTCAGCTGGATCTAAACTCGATGAAAGACGACACTTTTCTGGGCTTTTTTGCTCCGATTGAATATTGTCAGAAACGGAAAGCGTATTTCTACAGAGATGCCGACTATCAATTCGGTTACCAGCATCTGAATGTTTCCGAACTGGACCTTCTTGAAAACGTATGTAATATTGCCTCCCGCCATTTAAAACCCGATCAGCGGGCCATCCTCGGGGACGTATTATTCAAAATCAAGAAAAGATACATCGCGAAATAAAACTTCGCCATTCGAGTGTATCCTTGTAAGCTTGATTTATTTGTTACCTATTCGCTGAGTTATGATTTTCGAAGCACTGCAAATGCTTTCCGGGCAACTAAATGACTACTTGAAGATTCGTTTCAGGTTAACGGAAGACATTGTGTTCATTTCTCCCGTAAAAGATCCTGCGAAGTCATTTCCCAACCGGGTAGCTATTTCACTGATCGGTGTGGAACGGGAAACCGTAATCAGCACTTACACTCCGCTCCGGGGAATCTCTGATGCTTCGTTCGGATCTGTAAATCCGCCGATTTGGATTAACCTGCACGTAATGATCTCGGTAATTTTCCAGGAAAAACAATACGAAGAGTCGATCCGGCTGCTTTCCGGAGTAATGTCTTTCATTCAGCGAAACCAGATCATCCTTACAGGTGACGAAGGTAAAAAACTCACCCTGGAAATTATGAACCTGAGCATGCATGAACTCTCCAATCTGTGGAGCATTTCCGGGGAGAATTATTACCCTTCCGTTGTATGCAAGATCCGTGGAACAGAAATTACCGGCAACGAGATCACCGATATTTCGTATGCAGTTTCTCAACCAAACACCAATACCGAACTACAATGAGCTGGCAGGGAACATATCGGATTTGGTTGAAATTGGTCGTACTTCATGAATATTTTGACAAGGAACAATGCGGTTTAAAGATTGAGCCTGACGCTTCCACTAAAATGAGTCTGCACAAAGCGGGACTTATATTCAAGCAGCATGATTCACGTACCTGGTTCCTGATCGGGGAAGATGAAATCCTACTGGATGAGGAAACGAATCTGAACTTCTATTTCAAAACCACACAAAACGAATTTTACTATTACACGGATCAGGATTCGGCTTCCGGAACCTGGTGGTCATTGATCAATTATAACAAGAACGGGATTTGGAAAGCACTCACTATTCCGGTAAGCGAAGCACTTACAAAAGCATCAGAAACGGAAACCATTGAAATTCAATTAAAAAGCCAATTAAAACATGTGGAATTCCTGGTCTTTCCTTCTCAAAACTATACTATGGGCCCTCTGGAAATCCGGGAACAGCGTGAGAAAGTACTCTTTAAGGATGCCGAGGAACTCAAGCTTCCCGGAACCGATAAAATACTCTACCGGTTTGTTTCTTCCGAATCACTGCCTTTGAAGCAAAAAAGCGAGTACCAGTTTCATTTGTGGGAACTTCGCAAAAGCGGCGAGAATCTGTTGAGCAGACTTCCGGATTTTCCTCGCGTAAATGTACTTTCCCCCTTCAGTCCGAAGGACACTATAACAAGTTACATCTATTTATAAATCAATACAATAAATCCAAATATGAGTACAATGAAAACACCTGGGGTATACATCGTCGAAAAGAACGCGTTCCCTAATTCCGTTGTCGAGGCTGCAACTGCGGTACCTGCATTCATAGGTTACACCGAGTTTGCCAAAGACGGAAACAAATCTTTATTAAACAAGCCGTGGAAAATCAGTTCGTTAGCTGAGTTTATGCAGTATTTCGGAGGAGCTCCGGTTCCAAAATTCAGCACGACTCCAGCCGCAGACGGTGCAGAGGGTGATGAGCAATTGGGAGTTGCTACTTTATCGCTCAATGGTGCGAAATACACCGTTCAACGCGAGGGCGACAAGTTTAACTTCTACTACCAGATGCGTTTTTTCTTTGCAAACGGGGGTGGCCCATGCTACATTGTTTCAGTGGGCGAAGGATATACCGGTGGGCTGGATGAAGAAAAGTTGAAAAACGGGATCGACACCCTTTTGAAAGAAGAAGAACCGACCATGGTACTGGTACCGGAAGCTGTTTACTTAAGTACAGTTGACAGCTGTGCCAATGTTCAGGTTAAGACATTGTCTCACTGCGGAGGACAGATGAAGAACCGTGTAGCCATTTTTGATGTATTCGACGGGTTCAAGGACACCAGAAGCGAGAATGTCAAGAATTTCCGTGAAAAGATCGGTACCGAATTCCTGGATTACGGAGCAGTATACTATCCGTGGTTAAATACATCCATTGTTTCGGACAACGACATCAGTTTCCTGAATTTCAGTGATCCGGATGCTATTGCGGCACTTCTTACGGCAGAAGATAAAGCAGGAAAACTGACAGAATTTATCGAAAAAGTGACTACAGCCAATGTCAATAGTTATTTTGAAATGCTGAATGCAGTCGATAAAACGGATGATTTCATGAAACTGGACCTGGATCTTAAAACAGCACACAAAGTATTGGCACGCCACTCTTCCATTTACAGTGAATTAATGCGTGAAATGCTCCTGATCATCAACCTGTTGCCGCCAGCTTCAGCAATGGCTGGAATTTACACCCTGGTTGACGGAACAAAAGAAGTTTGGAAAGCACCGGCAAACATCGGAGTGGCAAATGTTATCAGCCCGACTGTGAGCATTTCTTTCAGCGACCAGGAAGACCTGAATGTTCCAATGAACGGTAAAGCAGTAAACGCAATCCGCTACTTCGTGGGTGACGGGATCAAAGTTTGGGGAGCACGCACACTGGACGGAAACTCACTTGACTGGAGATACATGAACGTACGCAGAACCATGATAATGCTTGAAGAATCGATCAAAAATGCAGCTAAGGCTTATGTATTCGAACCAAACGTTGCAAATACCTGGGTGAGCGTGAAAAGTATGATCAGCAATTTCCTGAACGGGATCTGGAAACGCGGTGGTTTGGCAGGAGCAGTTCCGGAAGATGCATTCAGCGTGCATATCGGGCTTGGCGACACCATGACACCGGAAGATATTCTGGAAGGAATTATGCGTATTACCATTTTGGTTGCAATCTCAAGACCGGCTGAATTTATCGAGATTACGTTCCAGCAGCAAATGCAGAAAAGCTAATTAAACAAGATCACAGGTTCAAAAAAGTTCAAGGAGTTTAAAAGGTTCAATTTGAACATTTGAACATTTGAACATTTGAACATTTGAACATTTGAACATTTGAACATTAATAGAATTAAAAAATAAGAAATCATGGCAGGAGAAAAACAAGATAATGTATGGCCTCTACCGAAGTTTTACTTCCAGGTAAAATTAGGGGATAAAGAAGTTCCTTTCCAGGAAGTATCCGGATTGGACATTGAAGCTCAAATCATTGAGTACAGACACGGGAACAGCAAAGAGTTTTCAACGATTAAAATGCCCGGAATCAAAAAGACCGGAAATGTGACTCTGAAAAAAGGGGTATTCGTGAAAGACAACGGATTCTGGGATTGGTTCAACAAGATCAAGATGAATACGATCGAACGTCAAACAGTGGTAATCAGTTTATTGGACGAAGCAGGGGCACCAACAATGGTTTGGACTTTGAACAATGCATGGCCGACGAAAATTACCGGAACGGATATGAAATCGGATGGTAATGAAGTAGCTGTTGAAACAGTTGAGATTGCTCACGAAGGATTAACGATTGCAAACAGCTAATAAACAGATTCTATGGCTAAGTCAAAATGGGAACTTCCGGTAGCTTTTTATTTCCAGGTAAAAATCGGGAATGAAGAGTTTGCTTTCAAAGAAGTAACCGGATTATCGGCTGAAATAGAAACCGAACCTGTAAAAGAAGGAGGTGTGAATGAATTTACATACCTCCTTCCCAAGCAGGTAAAACATGGTAATCTGAGTTTGAAAAGAGCTTTGAATCCGATTAACCGGAACGATGTGGTCTGGATCAAAAAAATCCTTGAAGGCGATTTTTCACAACCCATTGTCCCAAGAGATATCATAGTGAATTTACTGGGAAAAGATGGTACACCTGTTTACACCTGGACCTGTTCGAAAGCTTATCCGGTTAAGTGGGAAGTGGGAGGTCTGGATTCTCAATCCAACACCATTTTAATTGAAACAATCGAATTTGCATACACAACCCTGAAACGTTCTTAGATCTTATGTCAATTATTATTAAAGAAATCAGCATTCGAACAACCATTGAGCGAAAAGCAGGCCCAACGGGTGATCTTGATTTGAAAGTCGCCAAACTCAAAAAAGATATCTTGAGAGAGGTGCAGGACACATTACGAAAACAACGCATTAAAAAAGGAGATCGGTAATGGGCGAATTGGTCAAGTTAAAAATCATTGGGTACGAGAATCAGAGTTATTCCGAGTCGAAGAAGACCAGCGACTTCACCACGCAGGTGAATCCTGCCACGATGAAACTCGGGAAACGCCTCAACTATTCTCAAAACGGAGAAGCACAGGGTGTTGCAAACCTGCGTAAATTCCGTTCCCAGGCACTTGACAGCCTTTCTTTCGAGGTTTTAATGGACGATACGGGAATTATTCCAAGTAAAACGGGAAAAATCAAAGACCGTATCAATCAACTTGAAAAAGCCATTTACCGCATCAACTCCGAAAGTCACGAACCTAGTTACACGAAAGTAATCTGGGGAACTTTCATTTTCCGGGGAAGGGTCGAAAGCATCAATTACGATTACAGCTTATTCTCTCCCGACGGAACACCCTTGCGGGTAAAAGTATCTTTTTCTTTTGCGGGTTATTTCGACAAAGACACCACGCAAATGAATTCACCGGACCTTTCAAGGGTGATTACTTTTCGTGCCGGAGATACCATCGCCCGCTACTGCGATGAAATTTACGGCGATGCTTCATTTTGCCACGAAATAGCCGCATATAATAACCTCAGTGAATTCAGAAATATTGAACCGGGAACAAAAATCCAGTTCCCACCATTAGCACGAAAATGAGCGTATCTCCGGAAAAAAATAGTGAAGGACTCGTAACTTTTTCCATCTACAGCGAAGGGGAAAAGATCAGCGACAGCTTTGAAGCGGTTTCGATTTGGATCCGCCGGGAAGTCAATCGCATTGGTCGTGCCAAGCTGGTGTTTGAGGCTGGAAACATGCCCATGAAGGAAATCCCGGAAAGTGATGACGATACCTTCGCGCCCGGAACTACCATCCGGATTGAAGCAGGATACCAAAGCAATGAACACATCTTGTTCGAAGGTGTGGTAATTACCCATAACGTGGAAATTCCCGAAGACGATACCGCCACACTGGAGATCGAGTGTGCCGATTTTGTATTTCCTGCCACATTGACCCGAAAGAACAATTATTTCGAACAGCAAAAAGACAGTGATATCATCTCTACCATTTTGGGCACCTACTCCGGTCTTTCCGCAACGGTAGACGCCACAACGGTTTCGCACCCGGAAATGGTGCAGTACTACTGTTCTGACTGGGACTTTATTTGCTCACGTGCGGATGCAAACGGATTGATCATCATCACCGACCAAAAGAAAGTCAATGTCATCAAACCCAAAGTTTCAGCTTCACCCGTACTTAAAGTAACTTACGGGGAAGACCTCATTTCATTCCGTGGAGAACTCCAAACGGCAGACCAAACACCCGGAGTAGACGCCTACGCATGGGACATTGCTACGCAAGCGATGATCAAAGCAGCCTCTGCCACTCAGACTTTAAACGAACAGGGAGACCAAACACCTTCCGACCTTTCGGAAGCCGTTGGCGGAGACCGGTGGGAACTTCAAACGGAAAGCTACGGGGATTCTTCCCAGCTTCAGACCTGGGCAGATGCACAATCGCTTAAAGCAGGTTTATCGCGTATTCGGGGAGAAATCCGGTTCCAGGGAAGCTCACTTGCTGTACCCGGTTGTTTGATCACACTCGACGGACTGGGAAAACGGTTCAACGGAGATGCTTTTATCGGAGCTGTGGAACATTCCATTGAAGACGGTGAATGGATCACTACTGCCGGAATGGGAATTGATCCGGAAATGGCCACTCAAAATACCGACGTAGTAACACCTCCGGCTTCCGGACTTCTCCCGGGAATTGAAGGTTTGCACATCGGAGTAGTCAAAAAACTGGATGGTGACCCGGGAAAAGAATTTCGCATACAAGTAGAAATTCCTTTACTCAACACAGACAAAAACCTGGTTTGGGCACGCCTGAGCAATTTTTGGAGCAGCAACAGTTTCGGAGCTTTTTTTATCCCCAATGTGGGAGATGAAGTGGTATTGGGTTTCCTGAATAATGACCCCACCTACCCGGTAATATTGGGAAGTTTATACAGCTCGGCAAATCCGGCACCACTCCAGATCGACAAAAAGAACCCGATTCAGCTCATGCAGACCAAAAACGGGATCAAGTTGGAAATGGATGATGAAAACAAAGTAGTGACCGTAACAACTCCGGGAACCAATAAACTGGTTTTGAGTGACAAGGATAAAAGCGTGACGCTTGCCGATCAGAACGGGAATAAAATCGTGCTTTCAGACAGCGGGATCCTGATCCAGGCAGCGAAAGAGATTACACTCAAAGCCGGGACCGAAGTTAAAGTGGATGCAGGAACCAACGCCAGTGTGAAAGCCGGAGTAAACGCAACCGTAAAAGGAACAAATGTGGAACTGACAGCAGATGCCAGCTTCACTGCAAAAGGAAACGCCTCTGCAGAACTATCGGCAGCAGGACAAACAGCCGTAAAAGGCGCTATTGTAATGATTAATTAATGAGAATATGAGTTTAGCAGCCAGACTTACAGATATGCATACTTGTCCGATGGTAACTCCGGGAGTTCCTCCTGTACCACATGTCGGCGGTCCGATAAGCGGTCCGGGAGTACCAACTGTACTAATCGGTGGATTACCCGCTGCAGTAATGGGAGATATGTGCGTGTGTGTTGGTCCTCCTGACAGCATTGTCAAAGGATCAGCAACCGTAATGATCGGTAAAAAGCCCGCTGCCCGAATGGGAGATACCTGTGCGCATGGCGGAGCAATTGTATTGGGATGTCCAACTGTATTAATCGGAGGATAACATGAACGACAAAACATATTTAGGAACCGGCTGGGCTTTTCCCGTGCGATTTAATCAGCTCGGCGTACACCTGGTTTCAGACGAAGAAGATATTTGGGAAAGTCTGCGGATTCTATTTTCCACCATTCCCGGCGAGCGTGTTTTTCGCTACAACTACGGTTGTCCGATTGATAAATGGGTCTTTTCGAAAATAGATCTTTCGGAACGCACCATGATCATTGACATCATCGAGCAGGCCATCCGCGATGGAGAACCACGTATCGTGACAGATTCTGTAGATGTGGAAGTACGCGATCCCCTGGAAGGTATTCTGTGGATAAAAATAGAATTCACAATCCGGCAGACAAACAGCAGAAGCAGTATGGTTTATCCATTCTACTTTTTGGAAGGAACACAACTTTAATAATTACGAATTACGAATGCCTAATTACGAATTAATTGAAAATGGAGAATTGAAAAGTTTAAAGAAGGATTGGAATTTTAAATGTGTTCAATTTTGTTTTGAACCTTTTGAGCCCTTTAAACATTTGAACTATTGAACTTTTTGAACATTTAAAACTTTGGAATCAAGAGACGGACATAGCAGAAAAGATCGGTTGGATCGTTTGCGCGTTCCTGGCAATTTTAAAATGCTGGACAACAACAAAGCCGTCATGCTTGAAAAATTGATCCAAATCGCAAAATGGATCCACTTTTACAATGAACAGAATGTTCCCCAGGAATACTTTGACAGTTTCCTCGGAGAGTTGAAGGCCCTGCTGAAAAGTATCCATCTGAAGCATTCACATGAAGCCATCGGAAAGATGGAACCTTCTCAGGCGCTGCTCCTTGCTTTTGTAGAAAACCTGCAAAAGGTGATGGAAAGATACAATTCCAGGTGGAATGATTTTGCGAATTGGTACCTGACCGAATACCTGAAAGTAAGTCCGCTCTCCGTGAAAGGAGATCGTGTTTGGCTTGCTTTTGACAAAGTAACTCCGGGAACCATAACTATCGAAAAGGGTACCGGGTTCAACCGGAAAAATGCAGATCAGAACATATTGACCTATCGACTGGAAGATGAATTGGTGGTCCAGGATATTGAAGCCATTTCAGCTTACACCGTTTGTTTTGAACGAAATCCGTATCACTACCCTGCTGCGAACCTGAATTTCGTTACAGCCATTAAGACCCGGAACCTGCTTCGCGACAAACCCATAGCGGATAGAAAGCTGATATTTGACAACGAATTCTCACGCGAAACACGTGCTATCGGCATACGGATAGCCGCTCCTTCACTGGTTTTGCGCGAAGGAAAACGGGTTGTGAACATTTACTTTGAAGCAGAAAACAGGGAGTGGCTCAAAACACTGCAAGCCATTGAACCGAAATTGGTGAAGCTGGAATTACTGAAGTTGAAAATCGAAAAATTAAAATACGAGAAGCAACAGCTGGAAAAATCGGATATGCACGATCCGAAAATAAAGGAACGCCTCAAATGGGTCAAACACGAATTGTCCAAACTCAAACTAAGTCACTTAAAAGGCGACAAACTCTTGTTCACCCGCCAGGAACTGCTCAAAATGAAACTGGATAACCAGGAAATGAACCGCATCCGAAGAGTCCGTCAGACTATCCGGTCCAACATTTTCAACAACCTGTTCTACATTACGATCAGTACCCCTACCGGTTGGACAAACGTGACCGTATTTGAGGTTAAAAAAGACACTACCCGGAACCGGTTGATCCTGAAACTGCTTCTTCCGGAAGAATTTCCTTCAACCTCAGGCTGTACAGAAGAAGTACATCGATTTGTCTCCGAATTCCCTGCGATCCAGATCCGGCTCAATTTTGATGCCTGGCTCTACCCCTTCTCCTGGATCCATAAACTATCGATCCAGCGCATCCTGATCCGCACCAAAGTAGAAGGAATCAACGATCTGCAGGTTTACAACGAATTGGGTAAAATCGATAATACGAAATCATTCCCCCCTTTCGGGATCAATACTTCCGCCGGGACCTGGATGGTTATCGGGAACTACGAAATGGCCATTAAAAACACGAGCAGCATTGACGTTTGCATCAAATGGAACCAACTTCCGCTGCATCCGAAAGGAATGAAAGGACATTACGCCGCTTATCCCGGAAACATTGATAACGACAGCTTTAAGATACGAACACGCTATTTAAGTGATAACAGCTGGTTCCCAACAACCTGGAAAAGCAAGTTCAACTTATTCCGTGATGCTGAAATTGACGACCCGACAACCGCCAAAATGGACAAACCGGTTTCGGATGAAAGCGAATTCAAAAAGATATCCATCAAAAAAATGGTCCCTTTCGAACTTTCGGAAGAAGCCTATAAATACACTATTAAAACGCGAACAGGTTTCATCAAGTTAACCCTGGAAGAACCGGATATGGGATTTGGGAACCAGGAATACCGTGATTTGTTCACAGAACGCATGATGATGAAGAAATGGAGAAAAAGAAGGTTGCCGGTCTTACTCCCTCCTATCTTTCCGCACGTTGAGAACATGACCCTGGATTACAAGTCGGAGGACATCATAGATCTGCGGAAAAATACGCGAAACAGCCATGTCATTGTAGACCAGCTTCACCCGTTCGGGGTGGTTTCCTCGCTGGATTCCAGCACGAATACGGGGATTCCATTTGTATTCTCGCAAGAGACAGATGCCAGTATCCTGATGGGATTCAAACATGTAAAAGGCGGTGAAATGTATTCAATATTCCTGGTGTTTGAAGCCATCAGTAATGAAATGACAGTGGATGATATCCCCAAAATAGTGATGTATTGGGGAGACGGTTACTACTGGGAAGAAATTCCACGCGGCTTTATTTTAAAAGATGACACCAAACAAATGACTGTCAGCGGAAACATGGTTTACAACTTTCCATTGCATATTCCACCGAACTTATACGATAAAGACGGAATTTTATGGATCCGCACCGGATTTGCCAAGAACCACGAATTTGTGCCGGAAATTCGCGCTGTTTACAGCAATGCAGGTTTGGTTGTGCTGGAAACGGACGATGCTTCAGTGGAAAAAATGCAGTCATTCAAAAATTCGAATGGTCCGCTTGAACCAGAGAAAAAACTCCCGGGAATTACGAGTATCGAGCAAATAACTTCTTTTTACGCCGGACAGGAACTGGAAGATTTGAGAAGCATGCAGGCACGTGTTTCCGAATACGTGACCCACCGTGGAAGAGCTGTTACTGCGCGTGATTTCGAATTACTGACCCTGCAGGAGTTTTCCGATATAGGCAAGGTACTCTGTCTTCCGAATACGAATATCAAAAACAGCAAGCAGGGTGTTGTAACAGTTGTTGTCATTCCGCAAAATAAACTCAAGACGATTGACAACTCCAAACCAATGGTACCATCCGGACTGCTTTCCCGCATTGAGGATTATTTAAGTGCCCGTGCATCTAAAAACGTCATGGTGGATGTTATCAATCCGGTTTACGAGGAAATCCAGGTCAAGTGCGTGATCCGACTGGTAGATAAAAACCAGGTTATTTCCCTGGAAGCCATTCAGGAAATTTGTGACAACTTCATTGCTCCCTGGCAGGCGAAAGATGTCCTTCCGAAATTCGGCGAGCCCATTCATGTGTCACGTATTTACAATGCGATCAAAGAGATTGATTTCGTGGCTGAAATTGATTATTTTGCCGTAATCCGTGTATCACAAGACAATACGGAAGCAGGTAAACGGAATTATTA
This sequence comes from uncultured Fluviicola sp., assembly GCA_966248825.1. Classification (GTDB taxonomy): domain Bacteria; phylum Bacteroidota; class Bacteroidia; order Flavobacteriales_D; family Crocinitomicaceae; genus Fluviicola. Next base: position 46,185 of record CBINBC010000025.1, on the reverse strand, counting down.
TCACTTATACAAACTGGAGGATGAAGAACAGATCTTGATCCCCAACAAACCTTACAAACTATTCGTTCCGGCAGAAACACACATTATACAAGTAGAGGAAAAAGGAAACCCTGCCGATCCATACGGTTTAGGCGATATGGAAATCGGGAAGACATTTATCCTTTAAAAAAACAGCATCATGGCAATCAGAAACAGAAATACATTAATTGAAGGTTTTAGTAAAGGACAGCGTCCGACTGCTGATGATTTTAAGAATCTGATCGATTCGACCGTGAATATCCTGGATGATGGTTTTTCAAAAGATGCTCAATCCGGAATAAAGCTTGCCCCGATTTCCGAACAGGAAGGTACTGTAATGACCTTTCTTCAAAACATGACCGATGACATGGGCGGAAAATGGGAATTCGCCATATTGAATAACGACATGAAGATCAGTCACGTCAATGATACCGGAAAAGGGCAATCGATCCTCTTGAAACAAAACGGAGAAATTGAGATCGGAAAAGAAGGCAGTGACGTAACCATTAAAGGAACTTTACATGCCGAACAACGCTCAGGCAGAACGGTTACCAAAAAAATGATTGCCAATGGAAAATGGCAGGATCTGACCGATTACCTGGAGGGAATCCACGCACTGGAAGTCATTTGTGTTATGGGCAAACGCCACTCCGGGAAACATGCCGTTTTGATAGCTCATGCCACCCATTGTTTCGGAGCCAAACCACGCATTCGAAAAGTCAGGTCGCACTTTGGTATTTTTGGAAACAAGTTGCTGATTCGCTGGGTAAAGTCGAAGAATGACCGTGCCTGCAAACTCCAGGTCAGAACGCGCTTTATGCTTGGAAATGAAATTATTATCAGGGGTTCCGTTACTTCACTCTGGGACAACCCGTTACTGGAAAATTTATAGGCTATGTTTATCCGAAAACGCGAACGTAAGGACAATTTTTACCAGGAACTCCAGGAAAAAACACTGGAACGCCTGCAGGAATTAAGCGGTGATGTCTGGACAGATTTCAACATCCACGATCCCGGTGTGACCATTTCGGACAACATGAATTATGCGTTGTTTGAGCTTCAATATAAACTGGAGCTTCCCTTTCGTTCATTCCTAGGACCAGATAGCAATCACTATGCAGACAAAGGAATTTTACCGGCTGATCTTATTTTCTCGCAATCAATCGTTACAACGGATGATTATGAGAAATTGTTCCTGGATGGAATTTTGATGACCGTTGATGTGATGGAAAACAACAAAAAGGTTTCCAAAAAAGTAAGAATCCTTGAAAGCTGCCTGGTCAGTTTTTCGGATGGTTTTTACACCGTTAAAGCATCCGTAGCACTCAATAAAACAGCTATAACCAGCGAAGAGCACATCAAAGAAGAGATCTTTGAGCTTTATCATGCAAACCGGAACCTCTGCGAAGATTTACGTTGGGAAGATATCCAGGTCCTGACAAAAGTGGTCGGCAAACGAAAAAAAGAAGCGGAAGAGAATCCCATCCGGATTGAAACAACTTATGAAACGGATACTTCTGAAAAACCGATCAAAATACACGATTATCATTCCTTCCAGCTGGATTTTCCGGATGCTTATGGAATCGGGCACCGCGGACTCCCTCCGGAAGCTGACAAACGAAATACCGCACATGTACGCCAGTTGAAAGGCTATTTGCTGATGATGGATTTCCTGATGGCAGATGTTACCGAACAAGTCCAGAGCACTCCGCAACTGATCAGTTTTACAGATCCGACACCTCCGGGAACCGTGTCCTTGATTTCCATTCCGGATGTAGACAAGGTGGTTGATCCTGTCAGGTTCAAAAAAGGCAATCAATTACACACCAACAGTGCCATCCAGAAGAAGAAATCCGGATTTTTGGATATCCTGGACACTTTGTATGGTGAAGATACAGCTCGATTATTCCAGGATTTTCAACCTACGAAATCCAAACTCAATTACCGGGCTTCACTTACCCGTGAACTTCCGGAACTCAACAGGAACCGTTTCCGGTCTTTCAACAAATTAAAACCAACTGAAAGTAACATTGTATTTAAAGAGCTTTTCTCCCTGCTTCATGGCCATAAAATTGAGTCTGAGATCCCGGTGCGCGACCTGCTAAAAAAGCATGAGCTGGACCTTCTTCCGGATTCTGTTTTCTTTGACCAATACGAAGTATACCTGGATATCGGACCGATTTCAGGGGTTTTCTACAATCCTATTTTTAACGAAACACCTCAGAATATACCAACCCAGGAAATGGATTGGAAGGAAGAGTATTTCGCTTCCCTTCAGGCAGAGATCAGTTTGATACGCAGAAATGCACTATTTGAGAGTTTGCTGGAAGTGGGTGCCAATGTCGGAAATTACCGCATGATCCAGTTGAGCGAAAATGGCCGCTGGATTTTAGTTTTCCGTTACCCGGGAAAAGAAGAATGGATGATCCTCGGCACTTACAAAACACGCGATCATTTGATCCGTTCAGCTAACCGTTTTTGGGCCTTTATGCGCTTTTTGAACCCGGAAAGACACTTGTTTTACCTGGTTGAACACCGGCTATTGCAATATATGTACCCGCGAAAACACCGGAGAGAAGGAAATACACTATCTATCATTGCTTCCAACCGGTTTGAGCACAAAGAAATGTACGACCATTTGAAGCAATTGCTCCGTGAGCGCCTTCCGGCACATTTGAGCATTCAATTATACCAGGTCAAACCTGACCACATTTACGATTTCGAACAAATCTATTACAAATGGCGTCAGGCTTTGTCTGTACGGGACACTAAAAAAACAGTCCATTTCTCAGAGTCCATCCATGCATTTTTCAAAGTCAGTGAAGCATTCTTAACCGACATCCAATGAACAGTATTTCGTCCATAGCGCTCCATATTCAAGCCAGCGATGAACAGTTCGTTCAAAATTGGTACCGGAACTTCGAGTTTTTTGCGGAAAAGCACATTACAGCTGTTGCCGACCGGGTTTTGATGCGCTGCGACCAGCACGGTTTTGAAATTGAGATCTCCAAACTGGACATTGATCTGGGGACAATTACGGAAGATGATTTTGAAAGAGACTTCGAAAACCTGCTGGAGGAAAAACTGGAAGAAAGCCTCTTGAAAGAAATCCTTTATCCGACAAGGAAAGAAGATAAGCGCCTGGAAGAAGCAGATTACCAATTGGAAGCTTTAAAACAGTTCCTGCTGCACGGAACGTTCAACTGGAGCCTGGCAAACCGATTCGGGAATATCACCGAATTGTTCCAGCTGGTCTTAAAAAACCGCGCAAAAGAATTGACATCTTTCTTGAAATCTTACGGACACTTCACGTCTCTGCAACACCGGTTGATCTACCAATTTGAAGATTCGGCCTTATTTGAAACGGTGAAACTTGCTGCGCCTGCTGAGTTTTCTTTCATCCAATCCTACATAGCATTTTTGCGCATCAAATACGCAGAAATGCCTCAGGTTCCGATCCGCGAAGAAGAACGACGCATCGTTGTCTGGAAAGTAATCTTTGCTTATATACTAAGCAACCAGAGCGCTGCATTCAACAAAAAGCTTTTTGTACGCGAAACAATCGGGAACCTGGCTTCTCACATCAATGTGAGCTATGAAGAATTATTAAAAACACTGACCTTCTTCCTCGAAGAAGGATTTGGAAGTGTTATTCCTTCCGGTCTACAAATCATTCTACTGGAACTGAAACAGGAAGAAAACACTTCATTTAGAATACTGCGGGTGCAGAAACCTCAGGAGTGGCCGCATATTCTTCGGGAGATAAAAGCTTCCGGAAGAACCATTAAGCTGCCTGAAAATGAGCTGGACCAGCTGCGTACTTTGCTCGAGAACGAAAAAAATGTCCTGCAGATCATCAAACCGCTCCGGGAAACCGAAATCTTCGACCTTGTGCGCTTACTTGCTCCTGCTGATGCTCCTTTTGTGATAGAATATGCACAGCACTTGAATAAACAAAACCAAAGCGGTGCCCTCCAGGGTAAATCGAGCGGGGAATTCATGCTTTTCAAATGGCAGGTAATCCTTCCGTTGCTGGCACTTTCAAAAAGTTCGGCTATCAACCGGGAATATTTGGTCTGGCAGGTTTTCAAACGGCTTTCTGCACATTATAACATTGAGATCTGGCAAATCATTTCATTTGCTTACAACGAAACAAGCAAGTGGAAAGTTCACCAGGGACTTCGAGAGATCATCCGGCAGTTTTACCTGGAATTGGTTCAGGGAAAACCGAAATCGGAACAAACAAGGACCTTTGATTCAATTAACTTCCAGCTTCAGTTATTGGAGAAACGAACAAAACTGAGCAAGGACCAGCTTCGGGAATTGAAAGCGAAATTAAGTTCTTCCGCCTATCGGGAATTGCTTCTTGACCGTCTGGGAGAATCGGCCAGGCACCGTCTGCTTTCCATTATCATTCCTTCTAAAGCCATTGAACTTTCGGCATTCATGTATGTATTGAACCATTCCGGAAAAGATGCAAAAATCGAAGGTCGTGTTATCGGTTCCATTCAGCGTTTAAAGTGGAGTTTTCTCTTTGATGTACTGGAAGAGGTAAAAAACCAGGTATTCAACCAGGAACACATTGTTCAGCGTATTTTAGAAAGAACAGGGGCACATTACAACCTGACTTTGAAACAATTGGTGGATTATTTCTATTCAGATTTCAGAAATTCAAATTTCTCCTTACCTTTTAACCTGTTTAAGATCTTGTCATCCATTAAGTTGAAGATCGAATCGGGTGGAGATTACGAGCAGGAAAGACTTCAATCCTATTCGAAGAAACAGCTGGAGAACAGGAAGCTATTGGTACACTATTTCACTGAAAATGCGCAAAACATGCCGATGATCAATGCTATTTCGCAAGACCTGGAGTGGATGGATTTCCTTTCACCGATCCTTGATATCACCAAGCGGATGGTTGATTTTATTCAGCGCAAATGGAATATTCACATTAATCAGCAGCTCCTGCTCCAAACTATTTTCAAGTTCTCTAAAAACGCTTCGCATCGCAGTCAAAAGGAATTAATGTCCGAATTGTGGAACCTGGTGCAAAAAAGCTTGAGCCGTACCCAGAAAATGAAGGTTTTGCGGGAATTCATTCATCCGAATGAGCCCGAAATGCTTCTTAAGGAATTAGGAAAAGTTCTTGAGAAAGATCTTGGCTTAACGGATGTAAAAAAAGAGGTTTCAGATTTAGATGAAGAAGAAATCCAGGAAGAGATCGAGGAAAAAGCCGAAGAAGAAACCGATAAAACAGTCCGGTTTATAGATAATGCGGGAATGGTACTCCTTGCTCCTTTCCTCCCGCGTCTTTTCGCAATGATGGAATTAACGGACAACGGAAAATTCAGGAACCGGGACGCACAGATCAAAGCTATTTTCCTCACTCAATATGCTGTTTTCGGAGACGGAGAATTTCCGGAATACGCCCTGCAGCTGAATAAACTCCTGACCAATTTCAAAACAGGAATTCCACTGCCAAGAAAATCCGTTTTAACAGATGAAGATAAAACTACAGTGGACGGTATGCTGGAAGGTGTTTTGCAAAATTGGGAACGCCTGGCAAATACAACGGTTTCGGGTTTGCAGGAAGGATTTCTCCGGCGGGAAGGAAGACTTGAAGAACAGGAAGACACTTTTTCACTAACTGTTGAAGCAAAAACGTACGACATGTTACTGGACCATGTACCCTGGAATTTCCGGACAATCAAATTCAGCTGGATGCCGAAGGCTCTGCAGGTGAAATGGAGGTAACTAAATGAAATTTTTTGAATTCAAAATGCAAAAGTTAAAAGGACAACATGCATCTAAGTAAGCAACATATAAATTCAGGGAAGGATCAAACGGTTCAGTCGAAGGCAAAAAATCAGGCTGACGCGAGCACTATTCTGCAGGCTTATAAACAAGAACCGATCCAACTGAAATCGGAATCTGCTGCCAGTCCATCCGATAACGTCTTTCAGCTAAAGCCGATAACACGATCCATTTCAAAAATCTTATCCGAAACCCGGTTAAACACATCCGAAGACATGGATTCCCTGATTGCTTTCCTTACAAACAGAGGGTATGCGGATCGTTTGGATGAAATTATTGGCAAATTTATAGACGGTGAATTCGGTGGAACTGCTGAAGAAGATGAATTTAATGATGCCGATGAAGAGGCTATTAACTGGGCCGATCACCAGGGATTGGAGAATTTTGAAGATGCTGAAGCAATTGATCAATACATCGACGAAAACAATGTTACCCAATTCGCAAGGAAACCGAACGTTGTTTCCGGTCCGAAGAGTTACGGCGCTTACAAAGATGTTGCCTACAAAACGGATGATAAAGGCTGTATTGATTTCAGCACCACGCATGGAGTGCCCACTGCCTGGAGTGATCCTGTTGATCCCGGAACTGAGGTAGAATTATCCAAAGCCGGAAAAACAATCAATACCAAAGACCGTGCACAGCATTTTGCAATCGGGGACCACTTATTGGCTAAAACTAAATACGGTTCCAGTGGAAAGGCTTCACAAATAACGAATTATCGAAAATCAAAATGGACCTGGCACCATTTAAAAGATCCTTATAAAATGGTATTAGTAGATATGCTGGTTCACGCAAAACATGGCCACAATGGTGGGGTGCATATTTGGTAATTAAAAACAAAGCTTATGAAAACACACGCAAACACAAAACAGACAAGCGGTCCTGCTGTTCAGGCAAAGGCAAAAAACCAGGCAAATGAAGGTTCTATTCTTCAGGCTTACAAAAAAGGAACTGCTCAATTGGCAGCCATGGATGAGGAAGAAGCTATCCAGGGAAAGTTTGAAACCGCACAACTGGAAGGTTTGGAAGACGAAGAACCTGCCCAGCTTAAAGAGAATAAGACCGGCTTACCCGACAACTTGAAATCAGGAGTTGAAAATTTATCGGGGCAAAGCATGGACGATGTAAAAGTGCATTACAATTCTCCACAACCGGCGGCACTTCAAGCTCATGCCTATGCACAAGGAACGGATATTCACGTTGCCCCGGGACAGGAAAAACACCTTCCGCACGAGGCCTGGCACGTTGTTCAACAGAAAGAAGGACGCGTTCAGCCTACCAAACAACTGAAAGAAAACACCAACATCAATGACGACGTAAGTCTTGAAAATGAAGCAGATGTCATGGGTGCAAAAGCAGCTCAATTAAACAAGTAATTTTCGAATGACAACGTCCATCCACTATTTTCAGACCCTGCTCCATTCGGCGCTTGCTCTTTACTTCGGACAGGAAAATGAGTACCGGTCGCTGGAAGAAATTCCTTTTCCTGAAGGTGATGAACTTTCCAACTGGACGGGAAAGGAACTCAACTGGGAGGAAAAAACAGCGCTGCTGTTAGCGCTAATGCCTCATGTGAGTCCGCAGAGCCTGGATTTGTTCTTCATTTTGAATAAAAACCTGGACCGTCCTTACACGGAATTCGGGGGGTGGAAAGGAAGTTCTCACAACGGATTTTTACCTACCGGTGAAACACTTGCTTTTTTAATAGCCCTGAATTCACCGGAAAAGCGAAAAGTGGTGGTAAACCTATTCGACCAGGAACATTGGTTCTACAAGGAAAATGTGATCCGCTTGGAAGGACAGGGTCCCGGAGAACCTTATTTGAGCGGAAAACTATGTGTTTCGGACGAATTTCTTGCGAAAGTATACCGGGATGGAAATTACCGCCCGGATTACAACAGCGACTTTCCGGCGCGGCGCATGGAAACCAAATTAAGCTGGGAAGACCTGGTTATTCCTTACAATTTGAAGGAGGAACTGGAGCAAATCACGCAATGGCTGGAACATGGCAGCACCATCCGGGAGCGCTGGAAACTGGATAAGTTCCTGAAGAACGGCTACCGCTGTTTATTTCATGGTCCGCCGGGAACCGGGAAAACTTTGACAGCTTCATTGCTTGGAAAACAGCATGGAATGGATGTTTACCGCATTGATCTATCGATGGTTGTTTCCAAATACATCGGTGAAACGGAAAAGAACCTGGCGAAAATTTTCGATCGGGCCGAACACCAAAACTGGATCCTGTTCTTTGATGAAGCCGATGCTTTATTCGGGAAGCGAACTGAAACTTCGGATTCCAACGACCGCCATGCCAACCAGGAAGTGGCTTACCTGCTTCAGCGCATTGAAGACTTTCCCGGAATGGTGATCCTGGCTACAAATATCAAGGACAACCTGGACGAGGCTTTTTTCCGCAGGTTCCAGTCTATTTTGTACTTCCCGGTTCCAAACCAGCAGCTTCGTTACGACTTGTGGCAGCGATTAATTCCGCAGGAATGGCTGGATGACCAATCGGAAGAACTGCTGCGCGAAGCCGCAATTATTAAGCTTTCAGGAGGAAGTATGCTCAACGTGGTACAATCGTGTGCACTCCAGTTGTTCGATCCGAAAAATTCCAATAAACTGAATTTGGACATGCTGAAAGAGACTATTAAAAAAGAACTGGAAAAAGAAGGAAAACTCGTTAATTAAGAACGGAATGATGAAGTATATTGCAGGATTATTACTCGTATTTGTGATGGTTTTCCAGTCGGCCGGACAAGGACAGCGCGGACAGGGCTACGTTGCTCCCTGGGATATTCCGGCATTGGAAGATCCTTATTTTTTTGAGCCTTATTTCGACACGATCTACATTCACGACACGGTATATGTTTCCGATGCGGATGCTTTTTTAAAAAAATACTACAGGGGAAAAATTACCCTGAACGAACTGATCAAAAACCAGAAAATACTCGACAGTATTTTGCAGAATCTCAGCAAAGTATCCGGTAAAGAATTGTTTTACAATTATTTTGGCAATCATCGTTTTCCAAGGGCTTTATCCAACAGCATCTCCATCAAAGAGTTCTCACTGGATGCCGACCTTCAGTTTAAAAAACTTCAATTCAATGCCGGAGTCCCACCGGTCGGATCGCTTAGTAATGAACTACTGTTCCGTTTTACAGGCACACACCGCACCAATCGATTTCTGCGGAATGAGGAAGCCCAGGTACGGGCAATTTCCTACATTTTCAAAACATTACAGGAAGATACGGTAAAAATCAAGTCCATTAACCTCTACTTCCCTGACTTTAATTTCAAGGAAAAAAGAGCTATGGCTCAGTTCGTAAAATCCGTTCGCATGGTATTGAACGCGGCAAAGGACTTCGACATTTCAGCTATGAAACTGAAAATTTTCTTTCACAATCAGAAAGATCCCGAAATAATCGGTGAAGGTTTCCTATACAGCCTGATGATCATGGCCAGCGAGGTTGTTTTACTGGACCCAACCAATGTTATTGATGATTATTACGTGGAAGGAGATCCTTTTTCGAAAGACGATATTGAAAATGTCGGTCTGTTTACGCGAATGAACAGCCATTTTTACTTAGCGCGATTCACGAATGGGAATCCGGAAATACGGGATACGCTCACCGACTTCTCAGTGGGCTCTATCCACGACATTGCACTAGGTGACATTGAGGAAAACAACTGGGAATCTTACTTGTGGTTCCTGATCGGATTACTAGCCCTGGTGATTGTTATCGTACTACTTTACTTCTTTTATCCGCCGTTTTCCTACATCCTGAACCAAAACCTGGGAATTGTACTGGCATCTGCGGTGGTTTTCACCATCGAATTTTTCATGCTGGCAGGAGTTGTATTCCAGAATATGTGTACGGAAGACGAAAGTACATCGCTGAATGAAAACCCATCGCTGTTATTCTGCATGCCGATCCTGATGGTGGTGGTTTTGCCATTGATGCGGCAGTTTTCGAGGAATAAGAAGCTTCCGTAGACAGAATGAGAAACAGAATGAGAAACAGAATGAGAATGAAGTGGAAAACTCTTTAGTTCGACGATTTTATTTTCAACCTGTTATTTTTTCAGATTTATACGCAGAGAAAAGTATCAGCTCAGATTTTTTATCATCGCGTAGAGAATTCTTGATATTTCATCTGCTTTTTTTAAAAATGATTCAAATGTGTCCTTGTTAATGGAATTGGATTCATATAACGTATCTATGATTGCAGCAGACTCAAAAACAGATCCTCTTGACATTACGAAAAAATGCCGCCTATCCAGCTTAGACAATCTTCCGGATCCTTCTGCTATATTTAACATGATACTAAAGGAAGCACGATAGAATTGATCCCTGGTTATTTTATCCAATGGGATATCATTGATTAACCGTTTTGCTTCTAAGTGAAATTTTTTTGCCTTCTTATACACTCCAAGGTTTTGAAATTCAAACATAGTAGTAAAGTTATTGCTTGAATATACCGATTATTTTTGAAAATTAAAATAGACATTCTCATTCTCATTCTCATTCTCATTCTCATTCTCTAAAAGTGAAAACCCCAAAACCGGATTGTCCTGGGGGATCGTTTTCTCAACCGAATATAGGAAAGTTGGAAAACAGCATATATTATCAGAATGAGAAACAGGCCGCGTTCGCTAATCGCATGTCGCCAATGGCTTTAGCGATGGCACAAGCTATAGCGGTAGCGAAATGAAAATGAAGAAGAAACTATTCAGCTACTCAGAATTTTACTTCTTAAGCTCTAATTTTCTATATCGGAACCCCAGTCATTAAAAAGGACTCATTCTCATTATCCCAAAAGCAAACCAGTTACTTTTGCTGTATTGGAAGCCCAATTCAAGTCATAAACCTCATCTGCCAATGCAGGATCTGTAACAAGTGTCAATCCCTGAACCTCTGCTTTCAGATTCAACACCTCACCGATTTTCAGTTTGGCGTCCAGTTTCCGCATTAGACCCAGAACGGTTTCAGCATTCATGTTTTGAACAACTTGTCCGCCAAATGGCATTTCAAGCCAGATTATTTCTTTGTTCGAGACATCCAGCAAACCAAACACCATCCCTTTATCCAGGCTTTGCTTGATACGGATTTCCCGTTGCACATCACCCGGATTGTACGCAACTCCGTTGGAATGGATTTTCATCGGAAACGCGCTGTTCATCCATCCTACTTTCATATTTACCGACAAACTTCCGTTTGAATAAGCGTTACAGGTAAAACTCACATATCTTGCTCCTTTTCCCGCAAGTTCTTCCAGGTCCAGTTCAATGTATTCCACGGCTCCAACTCTATCAGGAATACTTCTGACATCACCGCTATGCTTACACCCGATCGTTTTCAGGTTTGAGAATGAACAATAATCTGTTTTTTTCTCATAAACAATGCTGCAGCTTAGATCCATATCCAAATGCTGAGCAGGCAAATCTTCTCCCCAATGCATGAATAAACGCACCTGATTTCCTTCCACTTTAAATCGGGTTCCCATCGGTGTTACCACCAAATCCTGAACATGACTGCTTCGATCACCGATAGCCAACGGAATTTGGAACAAAGATTCGTCAATGTACATGGTTTTGTTCTCATTTGGAATTTCTCCCAAACGTTTGGCGATCACTTCCAGGCTCAATTCTTCAATTTTCAGCTGCATGTTCTCCAAATCCTTATTTGAATACAGGTTCAGCAACTTATTCGTCGGAATGCGCTTAGAAACTGCCCCCAAAGGCTTCACTGTCCTGGAACTGTTCTTTACGAAGTAATATTCCGCATACATGTTCAAGCTGTAGATCAACCTCGAAGGAACCTCGTGCATTACTTGCTTAAAGTTTGCCAATGTTTCATCCACACCAAAGTAAAGCATGTTGGAAAACAAAGATCTGGCAAACAATCCCGGGCGTTGTTTCAGCAAACGGAAAGTTTCCTCCGCGTCCATTTTCAATCGGAAATGGTTCACTCTTCCGTTCCAAACTTCATATTGTTCATTATAGAAGACGTCCAGTAAGGTTCTCAAACGGTCGAATCCTTTTCGCTTGCTGTATTCTGCCAATCTCAGTGCTCGGATCACACGCACCCAGATTTCTCTTTTTGGGTGCATCGCCTCACACTGCGCTTCGATATTCATAGTCAAACCGTTCATCCATTCTGCATACATCTTACATTCTGTCCGCGAGAATTTCAGTTTCAGTTTTTCCTTTTCCTGTTTTTCAATAACCGAAACCATGGCTCTTCCAAGCATATGCGTGTTTCTTATATTTCTTTTCAGAATCACTTTCGGTTCAACCAACTGAAGGAATCCCGTATGCTTATACCAGATATAACGCAGCACATCATTCGGAGTTGAGAACAATCCTGAAACTTTCTCAGCTTCACCTTTCGCACAGTACACGTCGATTACGATCATTTGCGTTTCCTTCATTCCAATCAATGAAAAGTCAGACACACCGAAATTTGCCACCAGGATTTCCAGACTTTCAGCCTGCGTTGCATCCAATGCTACCGGTGATTTCAACAAATCCAGCAAGAGATTTTTCAACTCTTCTTCTCCCCACAATTCCAATACCTTCAATTTTGAAGAAGTTTTCAAATCCAGCTCCAACGAAGTATCAAACTGTGTTCCGCAATAAGGACAGCCATTGTATCGCTCCAAAGGAAATGTTCCATCCGGAATGATATGTCCGCAAGCCAGTTTTGTTCCTCTTTTGCTTTGAAAAACATTCGCGAAAAAAGTGAATACATGGTCTAAAAAACCTTCACCGGTTGGGTTATCCCATTGTTTCACCAAAGGCATCCAGTTTTTACCAACTCCGGCAGCCTCCTTCAGATCTTCCAATACCTCAAGCTTTGCCATTGGAGTTAGTGTATTCACCTTTGCCAAAAGTGTTTCCGAAAAAGTGAATCCCAATTTATTGCAATTTGCCACCAGGACAATCGTAGTTTCATTCAAAGTTTTTCCCTGATTTTGTTCTTGTGAAGCACCTTCCAGGAACAATGCGTGATGTCTCAACGCTACTTTTGTAAGTTCTTTTTTCATAGTAATGTATGTTATTCATAAAAAACGGTAATCTCATTTCTAGTCCAATAGCGTGGTGCAAGCACCAATGAGTAAGAAATAATTGACCTGTTTTCTTAGGTAATCAGCAAGCTTCTAAAGACGGACTCGAACCGTTAAACCAAATGAAGTAAGCATGTTTTGACCTAATTGTGAGATAGACGGGATTCGAACCCGCGACCCAAAGAACCACAGAGTAGTAAGTTCTTATTGACCGAATGAATTTCGTATAATCTAAAAACTAAAAATCTTTTGCTCTACCAGCTGAGCTACTATCTCTTTTACCGGGTAATCAAAAAGGTATGACTTTTCAGGTTTGTTTAGAAGTAACCTCTTTTTGACCCAGTTTTGCCATCGAGAGATCGTTTTCTCTCTTTGACATAACAAAGGTTGAAACCATCTACGCAATCATTTTGCGTAGATTTGTTTTTTCCTAAAAAAGATTCAGGTGACTGATTTTCCCTCGGCTTTTCCGTCTTATGAGACGGAGCCTCAGTCTTCTTCAGCAAAAGCTGACTCTAGTACGGAAAGAGAGATTCGAACTCTCAAAATCCTGATCCTAAGTCAGGTGCGTATACCGTTCCGCCATTCCCGCATGTTATCGGAATGAGAAACCGAGCGAGAATGATGATGTTTATTCATTCTGTTTCTCTTTCTCATACTGACTTTAGTCCGAAGAGTGGGATTCGAACCCACGACCCCCTGTATCCAAAACAGGAAAACAAACCACCGTTATCTCTCCGGATTATATGTGCTGCCCCAAAAGGATTCGAACCTCTAGTACAAGAACCAAAATCTTGTGTGTTGCCATTACACTATGGGGCAATTCGTACAGAAGAGGGATTTGAACCCACGACCTTCCCGACGGTACCGTCGGAATAAACAACCACCGTTATCCCTTCTGAGAAGTTTCGTACCGTTTGATCTGCCCGTTCAAGAGACAGTTGAACAAAAGCATTCATCATTCGGTACGAAGTATTCTAAAATTCAGGATACAAAAAAAGCATCCCTTGATGGAGATGCTTCAATGAATGTTCAGCTTAAGCCGTTTCATCGAAACCTTCCATGTATATCTTGTAATAGCGCACAAGTATCCTGCTGTCCTGCCGGGACAATGAGTTCATTAAAGAACATCGGTCGCATAATTGGTATAACTACTTGTTTCATCTTTTTCATTTTTTTAATTCCCGTAACAAGGTGTTTTTGGTGAGGCAAAGTTGAACACTATTTTTGAATCCACCAAATTATTTTTGAATTTATTTTATTGATTACCAATTGGTTATGTAAAATTTAAAGGCAATAATATCCCCGTCCGCTTCCTGCAGATTTTTACCTTTCCGGCAACCGACTGTCTCTCAATTGCTTTGTCTTTCAATGCTCGTTTCTATTCTTCGTTTTTCGGGTTCATTTTTAGTCAAAAAAAAAGCGTCCAAATTTCTTCGGACGCTTGTATTTAGTTCTTAAACGATTCTTTTTTTATTGAAAATCGCTCCAAAATAACACATACAATTTGCCCTTTCCTCCACAAAAAATCGGGAGTATCAGTTGCTGATCCGGAAAATTATATGTTGCTTTTGAGTTCATTCCGGTACAAATATATATCATTATTTTAGTTAGAAGCTTTTTGACGTGCTTCCATTTTTTGGCGTCTTTTTATTTTCCACGGAGCATTTTTCTCCCAGTCACCGGCCATGATACATCCATACGGCATCACCTCATCGATCACTGTTCCCAAACCAAATTCGTCCATCTGATTTCTAACTGTTGCCGCACTTTTGTAAGCAGAAGGCAATTCTGTGATATCAATCTCTTTGGAGAAGAACCGGACGTCCAACCCGGCAGTTTCTTCCGCAAATATTGATTCGATCGTTTGTTCACCTTTTGACTTACGGTGTTGAGATCTGCTCAGGTTTCTTCCTGCACCGTGTGGTGCAAATCCCAAATTGGAATCGGTGGTTTCACCTTCCACAATCAAAACAGGCTCCGACATATTCAGAGGAATCAAGCGGGGACCAGTGATATCCGGCATAAACGCAGCATCCAATGGTGTAGCTCCTTTTGCGTGATAAAATAAATCTCCCTTTCTAAAGACGAAATTATGTTCGTTCCAGAAACGGTTCTGAACTTCCACTCCCAGCTTCTCAGCAGTTGCGTTATGGATCACTTCGTGATTCGCTTTTGTCCAGGAACGGATTACCTGCAAGGCTTCCCAGTAAGTTTGTCCTTCTTCTGTTTCGAATGGAATCCAGGCATTTTGTTTCAAAGTATCCGGAGAGATTTCCTTTCTGAAACGTTCGGCAATCTTCATTCCCTTATCGTATAAACGCGCTCCTACTCCACGCGAACCGTGGTGTGTGATCATCATGGTATTTCCTGTTGCCCTGGATGTTCCCACAAACAAGAAGTGATTTCCGTCGCCCTGTGTTCCCAAATGTGATCTTGCCGCCGCAATCATCTGCTGATCTTTCAGAAATGCATTTTGTTCGAATGCTTCCAGCAAATCTGCCGGGAAACGAAATTGGGTGTTCCGATCTCTTCCTCCCGGCCCGAAATGTGTCACCGAATGAGCCGCATCCAGTACATCCTGTGGATTCGCTTTCCCAAAGTCTGTCAATAACACCGAACAACAGATGTCAGCACTATGCATTCCCGGGTGGATTGCGTTCTTTGTCACGACCACACCACCTACCGGAATAGTCCCTATCGGACCTGTCGGACAAGCATCCGGCATAATTGCTCCACCCACAACCGTCGGCGTTTTCACAATCTCCTTCATGGAAGCAATAACGCTTTCAACGTTAGAGATTTCTACTTCTTCTTCCGCACGGATATTAATTGCAAACGGAGCTCCTGACCGATTCAACGGAATGACCGGTTGAGAAACATAAGGCAATAAATATTCGTCCATTGCTTCTTTTGTCAATTGGTTTTCATTGATATACTCAATAGCTTCTTTAAACCATTTTCCAGGGCGGTATCCCAATGCGATCAATGTATCTCCGGATATGTTCTGATAATTTTCCATTTCTTTTTGTTTTTTACCCCTGACGCCCATTCGTCAGGGGGATGTAGTGTTGTTATTATTTTGATAAGACAAAGGTTAGAGGCTACTACGCAATCATTTTGCGTAGGTAAAAATAAATTTTATTTTTGTTCAATGGCTCAAAATAAAAACGCACTAATTCGTTACAAAACTATTGACAAATGCTTGCAAAACAAGTACAGAAAATGGACATTGCAGGACCTGGTAGATGCCTGTTCGGATGCGCTTTATGAATATGAGGGGCGCGATGTGAACGTGAGCTTGCGCACCACGCAGCTAGACATCCAAATGATGCGCAGTGATAAATTGGGATATAACGCTCCGATAGAGGTTTATGACAAACGATTTTACCGGTATGCGGATGAAGATTATTCGATTACGAATATTCCACTCACTGAAAACGACATGACCATTCTTATCGAATCGGTAGAAATGCTGAAGCAATTCAAGAATTTTTCGTTGTTCCAGGATCTGAACGGGGTGATCGAGCGTTTGGAGGATACGATCTACGTAGAAAAAACACATCAGTCGGCCATAATACATTTGGATAAGAATGAGCAGTTGAAAGGTTTGGAACATTTCGATACGATTTACCAGGCAATTGTGAAACGGATCTGTTTGGTACTGAACTATCAATCATTCAAAGCTGCGGAGCCAACCCACACCCGGTTCCATCCTTATATCCTAAAGCAATTCAACAATCGCTGGTTTGTGGTGGGAAGAAAGGAAGGGCATTCGCGGATTGTAACGTTTGCCCTGGACCGGATCGAGGGAATTGATTACGACCTCGGCTTACATTATTCGAATGCGAATTTTGACGGTGATACCTACTACCAAAACACTTATGGCGTTACCGTTTTGGGTGATAAAATGCTGATGGATGTGATTTTAAAGATTGATTCTGAAAATGCGCCGTATGTGTTGACTAAGCCATTCCATCATTCACAGGTATTGAAGAAAACATTTGAAGACGGATCTGTCATCATTCAACTGCGGGTTCATTTAAACATGGAATTTGACCGTCTGATTCTGGGATTCGGGCCTTCTATTGAGGTACTGAAACCGAAAATATTACGAAACAGGATTTCGCGAAAACTAAAAATTGCATATGAACAGTATCTGGACGGAGCTATGATAGGCCGTTCGGAGGGAAACTAACGCATGTATGAATCCGACCCGGCTATCAGGTCACTTCTTCTTCATTCCTACATAATTGTAGTTCCGGTTTTCAGAATCTACCACATAGATTTCAATAATAGTAAAATGCAGGATATTAATTCCCGGGTTATCCGCCGTAACCATCACCGTTGGATCTTTAGTGATTGATGTACAGATTGCTTTGACCTCAGCGAATGATTTCCTGTTCCCGTTGTAATCGGCAGTATTGACATTCAGGAAAAAATCCGCATTTGGCTTCTCTGATTTGACGGATGAAAACGCTTTGTAATTGTCGAAAAGGACTTTGCTGTCACTTGCGTATTTCAAGGGTTTTGATCCGTAAGCGTCGGGATTATCGAAGACCTGAAATTCTCCTTTTTCAAAGAGGTATTTATTTAAGTAAACCGGAACGCGAATAATAAAGGTGTCTTTCAAATTCACTTCCTTCCTTGCAGCATCCAGTTTTTTGATCCAGGCAGCTTTTTCTTTTTCAAATTCCTCCCGGTTGAATTCATAAGCTTTTCCTTTTACCGGATCTACCAGTTTACAATAGTTGAAAGCGTTGTCTGCCGAAGTTTCTTTGCTGTATTCGAGGTTCAACAAAAGGATCGTACGGTCGTCCAGGTACTCCAATCCTTTCGGATTAAAAGGACTTGTAAAAACGATGAGTTCCTTTGCCTGCAAGGCCTTTTCGATAGGTATAAATAAGGCAAGGTTATTCGGCCCCTGTAATTCAAACACGACGGAATTCTTAAAATCGAATGTACAATGTTCACCGAATGACAAGATATTCTTAATCACGCACCTGGAACCGGCAATTACGGTGTCTAACTCGCTGAAACCACAGACATTTTTCTTGTTTTTGACAAAGATCCCGATATACTTTTTCTTTGAGCTGAATACGTTCTTCCCCATGTCCCCGATAACGATCGTATCTCCTTTAGAATAGGTTTGTCTCGAAAGGGTTGACTGGTACTTTTTCAGTTTCTCGGCTTCCTGGGCAAAAAATGCGTGGATTGAACCGGTAAAAAGCAGGATTAACAAGAATATATGACGCATAATTTCAGGTTTCTTTCTCAAAAATAAGTATTTCGCCCGGATATTACCGGGCGGTGAATGCCGGATCACATATAAACCTGTTTTCTGGATAGGCGGAGTTGCTTACGATCAAAATTCTCTCTAAACATTAATCAAAGCATGATATCATGTTTTCGTTATTTCACGAATCTGTGCAAACCGCTTCCGTCACTTAAATGCTTCCGCATATAAAACTCAATAATCATTTAAGCATCAAGAATTACTCCACCCCTTCTATCTTTATCTCCACGGAACCATTTAGCCAGGTATGCATATTGGTACTGCTCCAGCTTCGAACAGATTGAGGCAACCTGCTCTGCAGCCTCTCATGAAATTGTTTCGAAGAGATGTTTCTGAATCTCTTGTTCCAATGCCTGAAAACATTGTTGACGATTGCTGGACCAGTAATATCCAATAAAACAGCACCTGTAAAATCGGAGTTTTCATAGATGATCAAACGGGTCTTTTCCGGAATCGCAATACCATCAAGTGTATGAGCTCCTGACTTTTCAAGTTCCTGTGTTAAATCCGAATAGCGTCCGGGTTTCAAAAAATCGGAATAAGGATCCTGTCTATTAAATGCTTCGCTGGTCCATTTTGTGGACGAAGACACGTCTGACATAAGCGCTCCTGTAAAATGAACTGCATACAAGCTGTTGGCACCGGACGAAGCTAATTTAGCCTGAACGCGGATTGCTTCATCTCTTTCGAGTTGTTCCTTTTCCTTTTGCTGTTTTGCACGAAGGGCTTCAGCTTCCAATATGCGGTCTTTTGCATATTGATCTTCCCGTTCCGACAGGATTTCTTTGTACAGCAGTATAGCATCGTCGTACTGTTTAAAGACCATGAACTCGTCTGCTTTGTTGATGAGTTTTTTATAATCCGTCTCGGTGAACCCGCGCTTCGGGCCTGTTTTCAGATTTGAGGTTCTTACCTCGGAGCGAATGGCATTGATTATGGCAACTGCTTCAGAAGCATTACCGGAATTTTCTTCTTCCCGAATTACCACACGCTCTTCCCCGATAACTGTACGTGGTGCGTTTTGAGAAAAGACAGCGACAGAACATATTATTCCTAGCAGCGTAACTATTATTTTCATTTTTATGAGGTTTTAATTTACTATAATCTCCATGGAGCCATTCACCCAGGAATTCATATCACTGAGGCTCCAATTTCTTACAGATTGTGGAAATTTATCCTGAAGCGGTTCTGCAAATTCACGTACCTGGATCTCTGAAGGGCTTGCCTGTGCTTTTTTACTTACATTGTTAATGATTGCAGGACCTGTTACATCCAAGAGTTTCGTCCCTTTGAAATTCGGTTCACTGTATATGACCAGACGCATATTTTCCGGTACAGCAATTCCATCCAGAGTCTGATAGCTTGAATAAACCAGGTAATTACTGAGCAATTCGTATTTGCCCGGATGTATAAAATCGGAATACGGATCGTTGGAACACACTTTGGAAGTCAAATTCTCTTCACGTCTGTCGGAAATCAACAAGCCGCTAAACTGGACTTGTTTCCAGCGGATCTGATCTGCTTTAGCATCTTTAAGTTTTTGCCGGGCATACGGAACTTCTTTTTTTGCCAGGGCTTCCGTATAAGCGGTGATTGCGGCTGAGAAATTCAATTGTTTGTACAAACTATCTGCTTTATCTACCAGCAATTGGTATTCTTCCCGTTCTATGCGAGCCAATTCGGTACGGCATCTCGCTACCTGATCCCGGACGTATTGATCCTGCCTGATTTGTGAGGCCTGGTTATAAGTATCCAACGCTGCCTGGTACTGACCCTGATCAAAAAGCTGATCTCCCTGCTGAACAAGGTTGCTGTATTCCGCTTCACGTTGTTCTATCTCCTGTTTTTCCTTCTTGTACTCAACCGCCCGAACAACTTCTCTGCCTAAGGTTGAAACGGCATTCACAACCTGGTACGCGCCTCCGGCACCGATATTGAATTGCCCGAATAGCTTGGCAAAAGAGAAAAGTGTAAAAAAAAGTAACATGTATCTCATAAGCTGCTGAAAAACGTCTAATTAGCAAAATTGATGCCAAAACTCAGGCTATTCAACAATATGTACCACGCTTGACAGCCGGGTATTTAAAGAAATAATTTTACATTTACCTGACTGCAAAAAGGAGATCATCAAAACGGAATACATTCTATATCTTTTAATAGTGCTTTCAGCAGTTTTATCAGCTGCAATTCTGCGGCGGATGTTGCGCAAGTCTGCTTCAAAACTTCCTCAGAAATGGGGAATCTTACCAGATATAAAGACTTTTAAAAAAGGCATTACACTTCTCCTCATTTATTTAGCCATTGTCTTCGTCGGTGAATTGATTGCAATCTTATTAGGGACTAAGGGCATTTACAACAGTTATATCATCAGTCTGAACACCTCGTTATACACTCCTTTTCTGTACGGTTTTTTATTTCTCTATACACATACAACCTGGAAACGCTATTCTTATGTCATCCTTTATTTTGTTCTCTTAGGTTACTTCATTTCCGGAGGCTATTATCATCCAAGATCTGTGTTGGGAGGTACTGCCATTCTGGTCATATACATTCCGTTTTTTCTCACCGCGCTTATTCATCTGACCGATCTGCTTCTTGAACCGCAAAATACCTGGTTCAAATTTCGATTAAGGCTGACCCTAACCATGTTGTTTTCTTCAGTCATTTCGTTGATAATCCAATCTTTTGAATGGTATTATGAAGAGGAGTACAACTCAAGACCAATGATTGTTTTTTACATAAGTTTTTCAAATATCGTTTTATATTACTTATCCCTTAATCTCATTTTTCTGTCGGAATCCATCAAACTTTACCGGAAACAGCAGCGCATTCAAACCAAATAACAATTATGCCTCTTCAATTTTACATTTATATAGCAGGAATGGGACTGAGTGTGATTCTGGCAGCAGGTTTATTGCGGGAAAGTAACAGATCTGCTTCTAAACTTCCTGAAGCATGGAGAGAAACCCGGTCTTTCAAAAAATTCCACCTGAGTATTTGGTTTTTGATGTCATACCTGTTTGTTAATCTTATTAGTGAATTAATCGCCATATATCTTGCTTCAAACAAAATATACAACTGTTTTATATACAGCATAGGCCATACAATTTGTTTCTTGTTTTTCCTTTTCTTTCTGTATCTATATACAAATAGGAGCTGGAAAAAAATCGCTTATTTCATCCTTTATATAACTATCGTCGGATATTTTGTTTGGGGAGATTACTACCATCCACGTTGCATAATGTCAGTTGAATATTCCCTAATTACAAACGGTATTTTTTTTATTGCATGTCTTCTTCACCTAACCGATTTATTGATGAGCCCCACATCGGATCATTTTAAATTCCAGCTAAAAACAAACCTCATCTTCCTGATATTCTCACTATTTGCCACTATCGCATCTACTTATTGGATATCTGAAGATAAAAACAACATTTATGCGGATTTTGCTTTCCAACTACAATTTTTCAATGCTGTAGTACTTTACTATGTAATCTCGCTTTTCTTTTTACTCGAAATCCTAAAATTGCGAAAGAAGAAAGTGAAAAATGCTTAGAACTAAGCATATTTATTCTGTTTTGTCGAAGTACCTTTGACAGGTATAAAAACATTCACCGATTTACTTCATTTCACCACCTTACCAAAATCATTGCACCGCAGGATAAACAGAAGATTTCCTGCGGTTTTAGTTGTTAGTTCGTGCCGGACCAATTAAACCTGTAAAAAAACTATTTTTGAGACATGGATCGTGTTATTTTAATCATCTTAACGGTTGTTATTCTGCTCCTGATCACCTTCGGGATAGGGATTTATATCGTGATAACACGTTTGTACAAGCAGCTTCGAAAAAGAGAAGCAGAAGCCATTGAGTCCATTATTACCGCACAGGAACGTGAGCGGGCAACTATTTCCAGGGAAGTTCATGATAACCTGGGCCCGATGCTGTCCATCACCCAAATGCAGATAGGTTACCTGCAGGAACAAACCGAATTGGTTTCCCAGAAAGAATTGTTAACCAAAATACAAAATCAGCTGCGGGAAGCCATTCGTCAATGCCGGAATATTTCGCACATGATCTCTTCTGAAGTGAATTCTGCCAATTCTTTTCAAGCCGTACTCAGGGAACAGGCAGCCTTTATCAACGAATTCGGAAATATCGCCATTCAATTGTCCGTTCCTGAAAACCTCCCGTCGATCGATCCCGATAAAGGCACTTCACTGATCCGGGTTTTCCAGGAGCTATTGGTCAACACGATACGGCATGCCGAAGCCACAGAGGTCTTTATAGAAATCGAAACAAATCCGGAATATTTGTTTTTCAACTACCGGGATAATGGCAAAGGATTTCAATTGAAAACGGTCACAACCGGTTTAGGAATTCAGAATATTACCAAACGCATTGAAATTGTAGATGGAAGACAAGTTTGGAACGAACAGAAAGTTGATTCCGGTATGAATTTGCAAGTCATGATCCCGCTTCATAAAATCAGCCTATGAAAATACTTATTGTCGACGACCATTTTGTGTTCCGTGAAGGAATTCACCTACTCTTAAAACAATACAACCCTGTTTTTGAGATTGTGGAAGCTTCCAACGGAAAAGAAGCACTTTCACTTCTAAAAACCAAACCGGTAGATGTTATTTTAATGGATTCTGAAATGCCTGAAATGAACGGAACAGAGTGCCTGAAAGAACTGAAACAAAGCGAATATTCAGATATCCCTGTGATTATGCTTACCATGCACGATCAACTGAGCCACATGATGCTGGCGTATGATCTGGGCGCAAACGGCTATCTGACTAAAGATTCCTCGATCAAAGAAGTGGTGCTTGCTATTGAAACCGTAACCCAGGGAGAAGAATATTATGCAGCAGCAATCCGTACCCCGTTCCTGAAAGAACTTGGAAAAAGGGAACATACGTTTTTGGATAAATCCAACAAGCTAACCACCCGGGAGATTGAAGTATTGCAAATGATTTGTCGTGAATTCTCTACCGAAGAGATTGCTTCAACCCTCTTTGTTTCCCCACTTACCATTAACAACCATCGCAGAAGCCTCATTTCAAAAACCGGAGCTAAGAACGTTGCCGGATTGGTAACATACGCTATCAAAAACGGGTTATTTGTAATCGAATAAAAGTAAACTCCTGTTTCACATCCCTAAAGAAAAAGCTGTAAATTCCGCTGCAGGACTTAAAAACACGGGCACATCATTTTAGACTTCAACTAAAAGGAGTATTTTAGTAAAAAGACTTCAACTATGCAATTGAATTTCAATTCTTTCAAAACACTTTTTACACCTGTGCTTTTTTTAGCACTGATTGTTTTTTCAGCATGTAAAAAGAAGAACCCGGAACCGGAGCCGAGTTATGAGAACGGGCAGGAATACAACCTGCAGAATATTTCCTACGGAACGGACAACCAGCAGAAGATGGATATCTATCTGCCTGCCAACAGGAATTCGAGCACCAAAGTATTTGTACTGATTCACGGCGGAGGCTGGAGCGGTGGTGACAAAGCGGATTTCACCGGTTTGATGAATTCTTTAAAAACCTATTATCCAAGCCATGCAATCATCAATATCAATTACCGTTTGGCAAGCCAGTCAAGTCCTGCCTATCCGAAACAGATCGATGATATTCAGGCCGCATTGAATGAAATCAGCCTTCCGAAATACAATGTTTCCTCTCAATTTTTCCTGTTTGGGGCTTCTGCCGGCGGACATCTTTCCCTGCTTTATGCCTACGGTTTCGATCCGAACCATACTGTAAAAGGAATTTGTAATACGGTTGGTCCGAGTGATCTGACTGATCCGAATTACCTCAACAACCCGCTTTATGCTTCTGTTTACCCCACATTGATCAGCGGCGGAACGCAGAACCAGGCAGGAATTGAAGCTGTGAGTCCCGCACTTCGTGTAACAGCGGCTTCTCCCCCAACAATTTCTTTTTACGGAGAACTGGATCCGCTTGTCCCAACTTCGCAAATGTCCCGACTGCATGATGCATTAACAGCCAACAACGTTTATAACCAGGCAACAATGTACCAGGGAGCAGCACACGGGAACTGGAATACCCAGCAGTCGAATGATTGTATTGCGAAAATCCTTTTGTTTGTGAATACTTATTTTCAGTAAGAAGTCCTTCTTTCAAACATTCCCGTTCGATGGGATCTATGTATCTTTAGCCATTCAAAAAGTCCATACGTTTGGAGTAGAAGAGGGAATTTTATAACGGTTCAAGCTAAAAACAAAGTGCAGACAATCTTTTTTCTGTTCGGATTGGTGATCACACTAGGAATCATTTCTGCCGTTCTCCTTTTAAGGGTTCTTAGCAAACACGCGGATAAATTACCGGCAGGATGGAAAAAATCTACAGCCATCAAAAAATTCCATCGGAGTATTTACTCCCTGATCATCTTTTTATCCGTTGCGCTTGTTCATCACCTCATCAGCAGCTATCTCACAATTTACGACCTACTTTCAGGATGGGAACTCAGCCTCTATTTTACTTTTGCGACATTATTCCTCTTCGGTTTTCTTTTTATTCATACGTCTGGCAGATGGCAACGCTTTGGTATAGCTGTTTTTTATTTTACACTGATTGGTTACCTGATCTTTGGCGGGTATTATTCCCCGTTTTGCAGTCATCCTCCAACTTCTTCCTTATTATTAAACAGTATCTTTTTCCTCTCCGCCCTGCTTCACCTAACAGACTTACTGATGCGCCCCAAAACGGACCACTTCGGGTTTAAGTTAAAAATCTGCCTGGTTGTTCTGTTTTCTGCTTTGATGGCCAATATACTGACATCATTTTACTGGTCTGACATCACCAGCGACAAGGTCGTTGATTTCCCTTTTGTTTTCCTGCTTCAAATTGGGAATTTAATCCTGTTTTACGTTTCCTTCCCTTGTATATTCATCGCGGAAATAATTAAATTGCGGCGTGTTTGAGTTAGTTGTAAATCAATCAGTGCTTATTTTGGCGATTGCTTCGTCTGTTCTTTTATTCTACCGATTCAAACAGTCCGTAAAACAATTGCCTTTGGAATGGAAACAGACCACTTTCGTAAGAAATTTCCAACTTAGCACTTTGTTTTTAGCACTTTACCTGACCATCATTTTTATTGGAGAAGCAATTGCGCTAACTTTAGCGATGAATGGGACTTATAACGGTTTTATAATCACATTCAATTACACACTCCATGTTCCGTTCCTATTCGGATTCTTCTTGATAAACACCCAATCAACCTGGAGAAAAGGTGTATATATTGGTCTGTATCTTATTTTGGTTGTATTTTACATTTCCGAAGGTTATTATAGCCCAAAAGCTATTCTTAGTGGTAATAGCGCTGTACTCACTTACAGCATTCACTTTATTGGAGCATTTCTTCATCTGACGGATCTGCTTATCAAACCAAAATCCGATTATTTCAGATTTCAATTGAAGATTAATCTCAGCATACTGGTCTGCTCTCTTTTAAGCAATATAATCAGTTCCTTTTATTTATATCATGTAGAGAGTGAATTAACTTATCCGGAAATTATATATAAGATTCATTTTTACATTATAATCTCACTATACGTTTCACTATCACTTATTTTTATTGGCGAACTCCTTAAATTACGCCATACAACTAATCGGCATTAATCCAAATCAGCTTACCTGTAAAAGTAAGTACGTCTTTTACTCCTTACAAAAAGTCCCGGTTGGCCGGGACGAGTATTATCAATTAAAATTCACCGGTTTATTATTCGGTTTCGGATCCCAGCTTCCTTCGAACTTGAAGGTTAGTTTGCCGTGATAATCTGCAGAATAGAATGCTACACGATCCAATGTTGCATCAATCTCACTTTTATCGAGGTTATCTGCTTCGCGCAAACAAAGCACATAGGTCCAATCCGCCTTGATACTGATCCAGGAACCGTACATGGTATGATTGATCTCCAGGCAATTTTTGAAAAAAGCTTCCTGGTTGCGATCGGGAACCGCTACTAACGGACTCATTACCTGGAAATAATATTTATCCGGGTTTTGCGGAAAATTGAAAATATCAATCCACACAGTAGACCCCTTATAGGTCAAATTCCATTGTCCGGGTTTCTCGCCGCGGCATAATCCCGGATCTACTCCTAACTCAGCAATACTCTGCTCAATTAAGAAAGCTGATGCATCAAAACTCATGTTGGAAAATTAGTAAAAAAAGTTTTTCGTGTCAAGACTTCAGGATATTAAGATTTTAGGACCGCCCGGTAAAGGATTTGTATTCGTTTTAGATCAATTATGTGTAAGTTTAGTACTCAAAAACCTGTAAAAAATGAATCCGAAAAAGGCTCCCTGGTACTTCCTGGCATTACTCATCCTGGCGGGTGAATCGGTATTCATACTTCCGTTTGTGCTTTCACGCGTATTTCGTCCGATCGTACTGGAAGCTTTTGACCTGAACAATCTCCAATTGGGAATCTGCTTTTCAATCTACGGAATAGTCGCGTTGATTTCCTATTTATTGGGTGGTCCGCTGGCAGATAAATTCGCTCCCCGGAAATTAATTGCTAGTGCTTTATGGCTGACTGCACTCGGGGGATTTGTTTATGCTATCTTCCCCGGATTTACGGTTCTAAAAATCCTTTACGGTTATTGGGGGTTTACAACCATTTTCTTGTTTTGGGCACCAATGATTAAAGCCGCGAGAGTATGGGGCGGAACAGCAAATCAGGGAAAAGCTTTTGGTTTCCTGGACGGCGGACGCGGTTTGGTTGGAGCATTGTTTGCCGCAATGGGCGTTTTTGTTTTTGCGCTTTTCCTGGGAACAAACCTTTCAGGAACCGGTATAGAAGAGAATAAAGAAGCTTTCAGACAGGTCATCCTTATTTCATCGGAGATGATTATTTTGGTCGGGATACTGGTTTGGTTTTTCATGAAATTGGACACAAAAACAGAAGAAGAATACCAAGTAGACCGGATTAGTTTTTCACAGGTAAATCGTGTTTTGAAATTACCGGCAGTCTGGTTATTGATGATCATCATTTTGTGTGCTTATGTCGGCTATAAAATAACAGATGTTTTTTCGCTGTATGCCCGGGATGTCATGAAGTACGATTCCGTTGATTCTGCTAAAACGGGAACTTTTTTGTTATTCATCAGACCGGTTGTAGGTGTAATTATCGGAATATTGGCAGATCGCTGGCAAACCACAGCTTTGCTGTTTATGAGTTTCGTAATTTCTTTTTTAGGAGCGTTGCTTTTCGCCCTGGGATTTGTTTCAGAATCTGCAACTCTTCTATTCCTGGTCTCAATCCTGACCACAGCATGCGGAGTTTATGCCGCCCGCTGCTTGTATTTTGCCGTTATGGAAAAAGGTCAAATTCCCTTAGAATTAACAGGAACAGCCGTAGGTTTAATCTCGCTTGTGGGCTATACTCCGGATATTTTTGCCGGGCCGGCAATGGGGTATCTGCTGGACGACGCTGAAGGGATTTCCGGCTACCAGCAGGTATTTTGGATACTGATTGTTTTTTCGCTTATTGGAGGAATAGCCGGGTGGATTTATTTCAAAACCCACAAGTTTAAATCCCAATGATGGTCGCAAATTTCATGGGGCTTTTTCATTAAGCAAGCATTCGAAAACAAATAAGTACTTCATTTTATTTTAAAAGAAGAATAATCAATCCTTTTTCTTCTTCTTGGGAACCTTCGCTCCTTCTTCACGTGCTTCAGACAAACCGATAGCGACTGCTTGTTTTTTGCTCGTTACTTTCTTTCCCGAACCACTTTTCAGGGTCCCCTCTTTTAGTTCGTGCATGGCTTTTTCCACCTTCTCGCCTGCTTTCTTACTGTATTTTGCCATAACATTGGATTTTAAAACTTTAGGATGTCAAGCTATCAGGACTAATTAATTGTCAAAACAAGAAACCTAAGAGGAATAACAGTAGTCCTAACAGAATCATGATTACTGCTATAAGCAAGGTCCATTTGAGAAAGGAAATGATCAACTCAAAGTTCTGCTCATGTTCTTCCTCGGTCAGTTCTTTCAATACTTTGCGGAACCGGAAAATAAACCGGAGGATGGGAAAACTCTTCTTCTCATACCCTTTCTTTTCCTGTTGTTCATGAATAACTGCCACAATCTTGTAATAAGAAAAAATAAAGATTGCCGTATTCAAAACAAGACCTGTTATCAGCAAACAGATCCCAATCCACTGCACTGCATTTACTTCAAACTCCATACTTTAAAAGTAAAAGCGTTTTTAGCCAAATCCAAAAAACCAAAACATTTATAAGATCCGGCGAAATGGATACAAATGCCGGGGCAGCTTACTCTTGATGTATCATTTCAGCGGTTGTTTTTTTATTAGCGGGAAAGTCCCAAATTATCCTAAATGATCACAAAAGACTTTTTCCCGGAGATTGGATGACTTAACTTTAGAAGACACTCGATCCCACTTAATTGTTAAGATTTATTCATTAAATAACGAAAAGATGGAAACAAATGACAGCATTAACGAATTCAAAGACAGACCGGATAAAGGAGAAGGGAGCGACCACGATTCCATGAAAACACTTTCTTCCACTACCCGGAAACTTTCACAAAACGGGTATGTAACTCAATTCAAAGCTACACAGAACGGTCTGGAATCACTGGAGACACATGAGGTATATACACCGGAAGAAGTAAAGATCATTAATTTTTACCGATTTGAAGGCGAATCCGATCCTTCCGACAACGCTATTCTTTACGTGCTTGAAACAAGTCGGGGTGAAAAAGGAACCTTAACGGATGCGTATGGTGTTTACACCGATTTGAAAGTTTCCGAATTTGTGAAACAAGTAGAAGAAATTGAGAAGGCAAATACCAATCCGCCGATTGACGGAAGACCGGAAGACCAGGAGGCAGGATAACATAAATGAGAAAGGAGTCCTTTAGAACAAGACTCCTTTCTACAACCGGTAAGGCTTCCGGAAATATCAGCTATTGTATGTCCTACTGTTGATTTCATTTTTTGCAACAGGAAATAGTTTTTTTTGTTTTTAAACTTTTCTTTCATAAATTGCATTGAATTAGCTATCGCTTGTCTTTCACAACTCAAATAAATACGTAAAGTAATTTACGTTGTTTTCATGTTTTAACATAAACATACGAGTTATGAAAAAAAAATTATTTCTTTTGACCACTATCGCTGTAAGTTCCGTTATGCAACTGACAGCCCAGGTAAAAATTGGGGATAATCCCAATACGATCAATGCCAACTCAATGCTTGAACTGGAAAGCACTAATAAAGGTTTTTTACCTCCGAGAGTAGCATTAAACAGTCTCACGAGTACTTCTCCAATGACCGCTACAGTCGCTGAAGGAACATTGGTTTACAGTGTCGGGGGAACACTTCCCAACGGTTATTATTACTGGAATGCCAGCAGATGGGTGATGTTGCGGGTAGCGCGGGACAACTATGTGCTTGTAAAATCTACTGCAGACCTTCCGGCTCCCGTTGCAGGCGTAATTACACTGGTTGCAGGAATAGAGTATGAAATTAACGGAACAATTTCGCTTTCAAGCTCTATCAATCTGAACGGTTGCACACTGAAAGGGGATGACTCCGCAAACGACAAACTCGTTTATACAGGTTCAGGCGCGTTGTTTACCGGGAACAAGACCGGGAATATTCGCTACCTGACACTTACAGCTGCTTCGGGAAGTGTATTTAATATCGACGCCTTGGGAACCGCCCAAAACATGATTGTACAAAACTGTTTTTTTCTCGGTAGCAGCAGTGTCGGGACGATAGCCGGTGTGGGCGGAACCGTGTTCTTTTCCACGGTAGCTTATTTCGTTAACACAAATGGTATTACGCTTCAAAATGACAACAACGTGGTCATGAACAATACACTTTGGGATGCCTCCAATTCGAATACCTACGAAAAATTTACAGGTACTTTCAATGTCATACAAATACTCGGAGGTGACCGTTTAACCACTTCCGCAAACTCAGCAAAAGCTCTGGACATCAGCGGAATAACCAGCATCACTGCCGGGTCTGTAAAAGTTGTCATGTTTGTGGGTACGGGAACATATGTTGTAGGAACCTTCACCAATGCCTGGGAAGTGGAAGCTACTGGTCTGAACACCCAAAAGGATGAAGTTGCAGGTGGAAATATGTACCTTACAGTACCGGTTGCAACAACTTTTTCAGCATCAAATACACCGACAAAGGTACTCGGGACAACTGTTTCAACCAACCTTTTTCGGGTAACTAACCCGAGCAATAATCGGCTTACTTATTCGGGAAGTAAAACAAGGTCTTTCAATGTCTCTTGTTCCATGAGTATTACACAACCGAGCTCAAACCGCTATTTTTCATTTTACATAGCCAAGAACGGAGTCATCATCCCTGAATCACGGCAGGATGTAAAAGTAGTAAACAGCACGGATCAGGTTTCACTTACTTTAGGTTGTCGTGCATTAATGGCGCCGGGAGATTATGTAGAGGTTTGGGTAGAAAACCAGTCCTCAACTACATCCATGACTGTTCAAACACTGAACCTGACCCTTCAATAAAACCAGGAGTCATGAAAAAGTTCATAATCATTTGCGTCTTATTTCTCACCGGAACAGCAGGGATTTATGCTCAGCTTACCAATTCGGGGAATATCAGAACATTTACCGGTGCGAATGTGACCATTTACGGCGATGTGACCAACAACGGTACTATCGCTGATTCGGGCACACTCGTAACCCTTGCGGGTTCCGGCTTACAGACTTTCGGAGGAAGTAGCATTACTACTTTAAAGAATCTGCTTCTTAACAACACCAGTGCATCCGGGGTAACACTTGCCCAGGCCCTGAATGTAAGAGGAACTTTGACTTTTACAGACGGTTACCTCAATACTACTGCAGTCAATCTGCTCACAATGACCAACACATCGGCTGCCAGCGGAGCAAATAATAATAGCTTTGTATCCGGTCCGGTTGCTAAGCTTGGAAATACGGCATTTGTATTCCCAACCGGAAAAAACGTAGTTTATGCACCCATTGCCATTGACGCTCCCGGAGTTGTAACGGACCTATTTACTGCCGAATATTTCCAGGTGTCGCCAACTCCCACTTACCCGGCGTGGAGTTACGAACCGGCATTGAACCATGTCTCCGAATGTGAGTACTGGATGTTGGACCGAACCACGGGATCTTCCGATGTGGCAGTAACACTCAGCTGGGACACCCGAAGCTGTGGAGTTACCAACCTTTCTGATCTGCGCGTAGCTCGCTGGGATGGCGCTCAGTGGACCGACAAAGGAAACGGTGGCACAACAGGTACAACAGCAGCAGGAACAGTAGTTTCTTCAGCTGCCGTAACAGGTTTCGGGCCTTTCACACTGGCTTCTTCCACCTTCACAAACCCTCTGCCGGTTGAACTAATGTCTTTCGCAGCAAACTGTGAACAGGAGAAAGCTGTGCTTCGGTGGAGTACTGAAAGTGAGTACAACAACGACTATTTTATCATTGAGAGCAGTCTCAACGCACAGGACTGGCAAACAGCCGCCACCATTGAAGGAAGCGGTACAACCAGCGATTTAAGTAATTATTTATGGATTGATGCTTCCAATCGCGGGAGAAACATGTACTACCGCTTATCCCAAACGGATTACAACGGTACAACGACCGTGCATGAACCGGTTTACCTCTCAAGCTGTTCTGAAACGGATAGCAGGCTCACTATTTACCCCAATCCTGCCAAAAGCGTTGTCAATATCCTGACGGATGAAAAGATCACTCAAATACGGGTACTGGACCCGGCAGGAAAGCTTGTTGCCGCTCCGATTGATTATCATTACCAACAAATCAATTTCGGC
Organism: uncultured Fluviicola sp.; assembly: GCA_966248825.1. Classification (GTDB taxonomy): domain Bacteria; phylum Bacteroidota; class Bacteroidia; order Flavobacteriales_D; family Crocinitomicaceae; genus Fluviicola. Next base: position 14,142 of record CBINBC010000025.1, on the reverse strand, counting down.
GAACTGCCAAACGGTGTTTATTTCATTGAGGTAACAACTCCGAAAGCCATTTTTAATGAAAAAGTGGTGGTTTCAAGGGATTGAAAAGCATGAAGTCATAGTGATTAATCCCCGGTCCGGATGGGTCGGGGATTAGTCCTTATTTCTTCCCTGCCCGGCCTGCTTCTCCCGTTGAGCCTGCGCTGCGTTCGTTTACATTCAGCTTTTTGTTACCAAACTTAAAGGAACACGAAAAACGAACCGACTGGGTATCGTAGTAAAAATCATCCTTCACCACGGTTTGGTTGGTGCGGGTGGCTGTTTTAAACCGCAATATACGAAACGGATCGCTCATTGAAAGTTTTAGGGAAACGCGGTTCTTCAGGAGATTTTGGGTCAGTGAAAACCCTGTAAACGGATATTGAATATTTTGTGTGATGTTTTGATACGAAGGACTCACATAGGAAACATAAGCTTTCAATGTCAGGCTTTCACGTTTATCCAATACAAAACTGAAATCCAGGTTCAATATCCCCACGAAATTGTTGATGTTTTGACGTTCAATGACCTGATTAACGGTGGTATTCGAGAAGCTTCCAAGAATCATTGCATCTATTGAAATCCGCTTTTTGATTAGTTTGTAATAACTGAACACCAACGTTGCTGACCGGCTTGAATACAGATTCGCATAAGTAGTTTGCTGCAGCTGGGTCGTGTTATCAAAAATGGTGACTGTAGTTGAACCTTTGTGATCATATCCCAGGTAAAGATTCATCGTAAAATCCTTTACACTCGTGGTGATCGAAATGGAATGGTAGACAGACGGTTTCAACAGGGGATTTCCCACTCTATAACTGAAACTGGAGGTGTAATAGCGAAAAGGATTCAGCTCATCATAACCGGGACGGTAAAAACTCCTGGAGTAGGAAAAATTCCAGGAATTCCCTTTTTTGGTCTCATACATCGCAAAAAATTTGGGGACCAGTTGGAAGTAATTATTAGCTGTTTCAAACCCGGTTGTTGGAGATTTCCCCCGATACATCGTGTTCTCCCCTCTTAATCCCAATTGGAAGGACCATTTTCTGATTTTCCAGTCCACACTTGCGTAACCCGCCTGGATGTGCTCCAAATAGTTAAACCCATTACTTTTCAGGGTATCGGGAGTTTCAGGGTCGGAAAGATTATTGAATACTGCAAGGTCATTTCTGCTGTCGGTATAGGAATAACGTGCCCCCAGGTTCAGCGTGATCTTTTTGATCGGATGTACATAATCCAATCCGCCGGATAAAAAATTCGCGTTTGCTGACAACCGGTTGGTTTGGGAACTCAATGAATCCGGCTGATCTGCATTGGAATATTCGGTTTCATAATTGACCCGCTGCCGGTTGTTATAGTTCGTGTAATCGACATTAAAATCAAGCTTTCTACCGAGCGTATCCAGGCGTTTTGCCAAACTGAGATTCAACGAATGTTTCCCATTGTCCGATCCATCTTTTGTTCGATTATCAATCAACCCAAACAGCTCCCCCGAGTTTGCTCGTTTCTCAATTTCGCTTAAACTGCTGTATGTGTACCAGTTAAAACTGGTAAAACCCAGTATTCCGATCTCCGTGCTTGAATTCAATTCGTAGTTCATACCAAGTGATCCCCTGAAATCCCGGTATTGAGACAAATTTGTACTATACTCGTCCCATTGAAGGGTGTCAAAATCAATGTTCTTTTCTCCTTTCGGACGGGATTTACCATTACTGAAGCTGGCATTGGTATACAAGCTGAATTTCCCTTTACGGTAAGCATAATTGCCCGATGCTTCCTGCTGGGAGTAAAACTTTTGACCGATCTCTCCGCGGACACTCCCTTTGCTCAACCGGCTTTTAGAGCCGACGGTTAATTTGATATTAATCAATCCCGAGCGGACGGAAGCAGCATATTTTACAGGGGGAATCGGGATTATTTCGATGTACTGGATATCTTCCGTTGGAATAGAGCGGATGAAAGAAATGAGAGAAGCACCGTCCAAAGGAATGAGCTTATCATTCATCATCACCTGGGCTGTTTTTCCGTCGGCCAGCTTGATATGATCCCCGCTGATATAAACTCCCGGTGCAAATTCGATCACATCCGCAGCATCTCCACCTGCCAATGCCGGGATATCAGCCGGGTTAAAAATCGTACGGTCGACCTTTCTGACAATTATAGGCTGTTTCGCAACAACTACCACGTCTTCCAGTACTCCGCCGTCGTCTATTATTAAATCAAACCGGGTATTTCCCTGAACTGTGACCGTGGTATCAATCGATTTAAAAGGTACTTTGATGAGCAATTGGTAGTTGCCGTCCGTCAGGTTGCTGAACTCAAAATGTCCTGTAGAATCCGTATGAGTTGTTTGAAGACCGATAGAATCCTTCTCCAGCACCAGTTTACAATAGGTAAATGAAACACCCGATGAAGCTGAGATTTTCCCGCTCAAACCGAACTGAGCCAACAGGCTGACAGGTAGAAAAAGAAAAAGGAGGTACGCGGTTAGTACTTTCATCTTAGGAAATTAAAGGAGTTTTCACTGTAGTTCCAAATGCTAATTAAAGCATTTTAACCTAATAAAAAACAATTTGACAAATAGTTACATTTTTCAACATCTAATTCATGTTCATGGATTCTGAAAAATTTTCAGCAAACCTGAAATTTTGTCACAGAAACTGAAAAAATATCAGCATTATTCCGACTGGCATTTTATTTGCTTCCAACTGATTGTAAGTTATTTATAATTATTGTTTAACTAAAAAAGTTGGTTATGAATCTGGTAAAAAAGAATGGGAACAGATTTCCCTCATTTTCCCCGATGTTCGACGATTTTTTTGGACGTGAACTTTTCAACTGGGGAAACAACAATTATTCTTCAACAAGCACAACTATGCCATCGGTGAACATCCGGGAGACGGGTGAAAATTACGAAGTCGAGGTTGCGGCACCCGGCATGGACAAAAAAGATTTCAAAATTACGCTTGACGGCAACCTGCTGACGATTTCTTCCTTCAAGCAGCAAAGCAGTGAGGAAACAGAAGATCGTTATACACGCCGGGAGTTCAGTTATCAGTCCTTCCAGAGAAGTTTTCAGCTTCCAAAGGATGTGGTCGATCAGGATAAAATCAGTGCTCGTTATGAAAACGGCCTGCTGAACTTGTCGATTCCTAAAAAGGAAGAAGCCAAAAAAGCTCCCAAACTGATTGAAATTGCGTAATCTGTTGCGCAATACAAACAAAAAGGCTGTCTTTTTTGAAGACAGCCTTTTTGTTTAGTTAGATTTCCAACACCTCTAATATCCTCTTTGTCTCCCTACTTTTTGCAGGCCCAAAAAGTAGGCAAAAGAAAGCCACGAAGTGGATTGAAGAAGAAGTGTAGTTTCATTGAAACGTAACACGAGGTAGCCTTTGCACAATTACAGCTTTCAGACAACCAACCGATCCGGACCAATCCACGAAAAAGCATGAAAATTTACTGTCATTTACTGCACAGGTGCCCGATCTTGTTCGCCTAAGCGCCGGTTTAGTTCTGAATAAGTTGAAAGATTTTAGTTGAAATAGAAATTACTTCATTGTGCATGTTGGCAGCTAATACTGATCCACTAAAAGATTGGCATTCAATTTTCAAAAAGTAATCCTCTGGTTTTTTGGAACAGTTTCAAAAAACTGGGAAATAAAAAAGAAGTAATCTTTTTAATGGCCAACAATGATTTCAAATCGACATCCGCGAATGTTCACCAAATCAAAAATTCAACGATAAACCGCTAAAATGTTATTAATCACAATCGATGCAACTCCGAAAATGGATCCCCGTCTTAACGTTTAACATGTATTATTCATCACATTAATGAAAAACTATGAAGAAAAGAAAAATCATTGGTGCAATAACTCTCCTTATTGCCAGTTCGGGCGGACTTCATGCTCAGCAAGCAGTTGCAGCTGCGGGTAATGACGCTACCGGTGCGGGCGGAACATGCAGTTATACCATCGGGCAAATTGATTACACTTCCAATGCCGGACCGAGCGGAGAAGTAAACCAGGGAGTTCAACAGCCTTATGAAATCCTTACTACAGTCGGACTGGAAGACCACAACATTACTTTAGCGCTTGCTGCTTTTCCAAATCCGACCACCGGAAGCATGACCATTTCGGTGAGTGATTACGCGAACCAAAAGCTTACTTACCAGCTTTTTGATACCCGGGGAAAACTCATCGAAGAAAAGGAAATTAACCATTATGAAACAGGCATTTCCATGCACCAATTGGCTCCGGCCGCCTATTTATTAAAAGTAACTGATAACGGTCAGTTAGTAAAAGAATTCCAAATCATTAAAAACTAAACACCATGAACAAACGCATATTAAATACAGCAATCTTATTATTACTTGCCTTTAATCTCTTTTCGCAGGCACCACAAAAAATGAGCTACCAGGCTGTCATCCGCAATGCATCCAACACCTTAGTAACCAACCAAAATGTTGGGATGCGGGTTAGCATTTTGCAAGGAAGTCCGGGCGGAACTGTGACTTACCAGGAAACACAAACTCCTACTTCAAATATCAATGGCTTAGTGAGTATTGAGATTGGAGCCGGAACGGTTGTTTCGGGTACTTTTTCGGGAATTGACTGGTCGGCAGGACCATACTTTGTCAAAACCGAAACAGATCCTGCTGGCGGAACAAATTATACGATTACAGGAACTTCGCAATTATTAAGCGTTCCTTATGCTTTACACGCAAACAGCGCAAACGAAAACGACCCGGTCTTCGGCGCTTCCGTTGCATCCGGAATAACAGCTGCAGATACCGCAAACTGGAACGATCACGCGGATTCCACAGACATTGCAGGTATGGGATATGTTGCCGGCTTGGTAAAATATGAAGTGGGTGATTTTGCACAAGGTGGTGTTGTATGTTATGTAGACGAAAGCGGACAGCACGGATTGGTAGTTGCTAAAAACGACTTGCCTACCGTGAGATGGTTTGCTGGTACTTACGGTAAAACGCGTGCTGACGGAAACGGTATTTACGCAGGTGCTGCTAATACAACGATTATTATTCCTGCACAAATCTCCATCGGTGATGACGGCAATGCATATGCTGCGGCAGCTTGTAACGAACTGCAGATAACTGAAGGAACAACCACTTACTCTGACTGGTACCTTCCAACAAAGGCAGAGTTAGAGCTTATCGGTGCCAACTATACAATTATTGATGCAACTGCAACAGCGAATGGTGGAACCAACCTGCTTACATCTCCTTACTGGAGTTCCAATGAAGCAAACAATACAGATGCAAATGCTGTGGTGATCACTCCGGGGGGAACATCTATTCTCACCATTAACAAAGCTGCGACTTTTGAAATAAGAGCGGTTCGTAGATTCTAGTTCAAGTTCAATCTATCGCTCTGAAGGCCATGGAATTCGTTTCATGGCCTTTTTTGTGTTTTCTACCCTGCATTTCTATGAAAATAGGAATCTAAACGGAGCTAGGTTACAAGGTAGACATGCCTACTATCATCTGCTCTGTATATCGCGCCGAACGAAGAAACCCGATATCTTATCAACAAACAGGTAATTAAACTTATGAAGCAGAGTTTTATAAAAAAACAACATCACGCTTACTAAAATTCAATCGCCTTGTTTGAGGAAGTAACGGATCAAATCCGTAGCTGTCACAATTCCACACACTTGCTCACCATCCAGGACAACTACAGAACTGAATTCCCCTTTTGCAAGCAGCGCTCCTGCTTCAGCAATCGAAGTGTCTTTACTGACAGTAACCGGGTTGTGCGACATAATGTCTTCCACTTTTTTCAAAGAATAAACGGGTTCGTTGTCATCAAGAGTTGCTTCCCCAATGGCATGCATGTAATCGGCAAGACTCACCATTCCTACTAAACGATCCTTTTCCGTAACCGGAAAATGACGGTGAAAACGCTGTCTCTCATACAGGTGTTTGATCACCAGTAATTTATCCTGAGAACCAACGCATTCAACAGGTGCGATCATAATCGTTGATACGGGCAATTTTAAATCCATAGCTATTCACATTTTAAAAAGACCGGGAATATTGGTTTCCCTCCCGGATATTCTTTTTTACACTTCAAAAATAGAAGTTGTCCGCTATACAAAAGGGAATGAAAATCATTCGAAGTACTGATATTCATCAACTTTTATTTCTCTTAAATATAAGAAGTTAGCAGCATGAAAGCAAAAACATTTATCGAATTGGCAGCATTGTCTGCAAACCTGTATGCGATCTCAAGAGAGACGCATTTAGTGGAGAAACTAAAGGAATTATCGGAGCAAAGTCGCGACAAGCTCAATGAATTCATGTCAGAAAAAAGGGTTGATGAAGCCGGTAATGAAATTCCTTTTACGGAAAGAATCCGGCTGAGAGCAAAAGAAGTACAGGAGGAAATGGAAGTAAAAATCGGTGAGATGGTTTCCGCATTCTATGAAAAAGTAAACATTGCCCATACTGACAAACTCATTGAGCTGGAACGTAAACTGGAGGAAGTCAACAGAAATCTGGCCCTGACCGAAGCGAGAATCCATCAACTGGAGAACAAAGACCCGATGGATGGCGCTGTTTGAGAACATACGGCAACGCTATCGATCTTTCAGAAGGTTCAACCATATCCTGCGCATTTTTGTCCGCTACGGCTACGAAGACGTGGTCTCATACCTCATCGAGACGCGCAGATTTTCCCTGTTGAGAAAACTGATTCCCCGTTCCACCGCCAGAAATGCGCGGAAGTATACCAAGTACGAAAAAATGCGCCTGGTATGTGAAGATCTCGGACCAACTTTCATCAAGTTCGGGCAAATCCTGAGTAACCGCTCCGACCTGCTTCCCGCAGATCTGATTGTCCAGCTTGAAAAATTACAGGACAATGTCCCTCCGCAATCCGGAACAATTTCACGTCAGGTCATTGAGTCCGAATTGAAAAAACCGATGGAAGAGTTGTTTGCCTGGTATGAAACTGAGGCCTTTGCTTCAGCATCCATGGCCCAGGTTCACAAAGCGACTTTAAAAACCGGTGAAAAGGTTGCAGTAAAAGTACAGCGCCCGGAAATCCAGTCAATCATTGTCGAAGACATTAAGATCATGTATATGCTCGCGCGAATTCTGGAACGCCGAATTCCTTCCCTGAGAAGTTTCGATCCTCTGGGGCTTGTGCAAAACTTCGAAGAGAGTATTTTAAAAGAACTGGATTTCATCCGCGAATCAATCAGTATTCAACGCTTTGCAAGGAACATACTCGACGACCCGAATGACAACACGACCCATGTTCCAAAGGTTTACAAGGAATACACAACAGGCAAGGTTCTCACCATGGAATTCATTTCCGGCATAAAAGTGACAGACAATCAGATCCTGGAGTCGAATGGATATGACAGAAAAGAAGTCGCTCATAAGCTTGCCGTAACTTATATCAAGCAAGTTTTCCAATACGGTTTCTTTCATGCCGACCCGCACCCCGGAAACATTCTTGTTCTTCCGAACGGGCATATCTGCTTTCTCGATTTCGGGATGATGGGTACTATTCTTCCGCGAGACATTGAAATACTCGGACACCTTTTTCTTGCTGTAAAATCCAAAGATGTCCGGAAAATCATCCGGACTTTAATGCGTATGTCTGACATGACAACGATTCGCGATATGCGCTCATTGGAATATGAGATCAACGAATTTGTAGCTAATTACAGCGTTATCAGTATCCATCAAAATGAAATGAGCACCGTGCTACTCCAACTCAAGGATATTATTGTGCGCTACGACCTGAAAGTACCGGCTCATTTTTTCCTGCTCGCACGATCCATGGTAACTATTGAAGGTCTTATCAGTAACCTGGACCCTAAGATTGATATGCTGGAGATCGCCCGTCCTTATCTGCGTTCCGCTATTTCAAAAAAACTCAACCCTTTTACATTGGGGATGAAAGTCCTGAATGGTCTTTATGAAATGGCCAATTACATGGAAGAATTTCCCAATGATCTGAAAAATGCCGTTCGTAAAATCAATACCGGAAAGATCAATGTCAACCTGAACCACCAGGGAATAGATCCGCTGGTCCATACCTTTAACCGGGTCACCAAACAACTTGCCGCCTCGTTAGTGATTGCCGCATTGCTGATCGGATCCGCTCTCTTCATCATCCATAAAGTGGGGCCGTTCTGGTTCGGATATTCGCGTTACGGTGTAATCGGGATTATTTGCAGTTTTATCCTGGGGTACGGGATGCTCAAAAATATCTTTAAAGGAGACCACGATGACTGGAGCGGATGGAAAGAAAAATGAATTGGGCATCAAAAAGCATTTGCTTACTGATAAATGGACAGTTGTTCCGATCATCGGAATCATTCTGTTTGTGGTGTTGTATATCGTTGCAGCTGTCTACTATCCCGGAGGATCAAATATCAACAGCACTGCAGAAGGATTCGATTGGATCAACAATTATTGGTGCGATCTGCTGGCTGAACCGGCCAAGAACGGAGCTCACAATCCCGGAAGGATCTTCGCCTTATCCGGAATGATCATCCTGTTTTCAGCAATAGCTGTCTTCTGGTATTATTTGCCACCCTTTTTTCACGAAAAGAAGCGAAACATTCTCATTATTCGTTACACAGGAACTTTGTCCATGTTTATTCTCATTTTCATTTTTACGCGGTTCCACGACAGTGTCATCGGTATCGGAAGTACGATCAGTGCTGTTCCAATGGCCGCAACCCTCAGCGAACTCAGAAAGAACCATCTGAAAACATTGTATTTCCTGGGATGGTTCTGCATTTTGCTGATCCTGGTCAATTTCTTTATTTACCTCACCGGGTGGTTCATTGTTTTTTTACCCGTACTCCAAAAAATCACACTGCTGGCTTTTCTTGCATGGATACTCATTATAGATGTGAAATGCCTGGTGATCAGCGCGAATAAACGTGCTTTTCGGAAGTAAATACACGACAGCAATGCCGGCGCAGGTCATCATGAAATTCAGCGGGCATATCGCTCATTCAATATTACCGATAGGTTTAGAGTTTAGAATCCACAGTGCAGAAAATTAAGAGATATTTGATTAATTCATGGTCTTTCCAATATCTTTTGACATGCATTCTAACCAGTTAAATCCTGAATAATGAATAAAATGATCACAAATACTCACTTTTTCCAAAAACGATACAATATCGGATCAATTAATTCGTTAGTTTAGTGATGATTGATTTAAATGTTTTTGTTTGGCTTTCTACTTTGGAATCGATTAGTTAAAGTTTGAATCCATAAGTCTACCTAAATCAAGACTTTTAAAGTAACAACTACTATAAATCAACCATTAGCATTATAATATGTTATAATCCTACTGCATCATTAGAACCTAAGACCAAGTAAGATAGCAGGTTATTGAGAATTGAAGGGCAGAGATCGTAATCCGAATCACTCAATAACCAGGTGTTTTGATCGATGAATGTAGCAGGCTTACAACTAATGAATACTATTCACGAATAACACCACATTATGAATCAACTGCAATTACTCATCCGAAAATTAAAACCAAAAGAAACCGAAACTTTGGCCGCTATTCTTAAACGAAGCAGAGGACGATCAAAAAAAAGGTATCAGTTATTTTGTTTTTTAAAAGACGATAATCCGGTACGTGAACACACCATTATTACGAAGCTTTACGGCGATAGCGAAAACTCAAAACAAAATTTCCGTAAATTAGTTCAAAGGCTTGAAAAAGTTATTTTAAGCATCCTGGAGAAACATAACCCTCATGTTCATTCAATCAAGCAAATGGAGCGCGGTATGCTATCTGTTCAACGATTGAACGTACTTTTATCCAATAATTATGGTGAGAGCCACATCCAATCTGAGTTTGGGAACATGGACAAACAAGCTCAGGACAATCAGTTATTTTTGAACCAGGTAATTTTGGCGCGTGCAAGGTTTGAAAATTTTTATTTATCTGAATGCCCGTTAGTTTCCCTGGATAAAATGAAGTCAATCCATGAATTATCAAAATATGTGACCGAAGCAGAGGCTTTTCATATGAGCTGCAAGCGGTATTATTTAATTGATAATGCTAATTGGGAATTACTTGATAAAACTCAAAATAGTATTCATGAGCATTATATGAAGTGCAACGAACCAATTTTGGGTTTTCATTATCACGCCGGATCCATCATTCTAAACTTTATAAAAAAAGAATCAACAACTTGTTCTTACCACATTGATCAGTTGGAATATCTAACACGGAAAAACGATGTTTTAAACAAAGGTAGTTTTAACGATGAATTTATTTTATTGAGATTTCTCTGTACTTCATTGAAGGCTAACGGAAACTCACAGATAAAGCAGCTAATGGGAAAAGAGTTTTACAACCTTTTCAAAAGTTCTAAGGAATCACTGTTTGAACGTTTTCAGACTAAACCCTTTGAATTGGATGTATTGATCCGACTGCTGCTGATGCGCGAAGATTTTAAGACGGCATTGGCAATTATCAGAACCGCCACGAAAAAAGGATTATATAAGAATTCGGAGCATTTGGTCCAGCGTCTGGATACATACAGCCTTATCGCGCATTGTATTTGCGGGAATTACACACAAGCAAATATCCAACTGACTAAAATTCAATCGAACAGACGAAGCAGTGAAGTGATCCGCTTTTATCTGCCGATGTACAAATTTATGATTAACCGTGAACTGTCGGGAACCAACTTTTTGGTTAACTTAGATTCATTCCGCAGGAATTTAAGACGAAATATGACTCAGTTTTTCGATAAAGAATTACCCGCGAAAGAACTGGAATTGGTTCAGGGAATTTATCGCTTTCTGTTGAATCACCTTTCGGATAAACCAACAACAGAAGGAATGGACAGTACCCTTTTAAATTATCTGAAAACCCGGTTTACGGGATTGGACATTTATCGATTGCAGGCACTTGTCCTGGTCAAATGGCTTGAAAACAAACCGCTGGACCCTGCTAAGAACCATCAGATTTTACCCGCAAATAACCGAAAAACGGCCTGAAGCCCGTTCTAACTGCATTACATTGCTCATGAAACAGGTGTCCCATAAAATATCAAAACTGATTTTTGAAGTCCAAATGACAGGAGATGAAAATCAAGTTAGAAAATTGCAATTAGAAATTGAACAAATTATTTCAACCCGTATTTCAGAAGCTCTTGATCAGCCATTGAGTCAATTCTCTGATAAAAATGCAAACTTCGTAATTGATAAATTGGAAATCGATATCGGCTCTTTTGATCTTAAGACCGATAAGAAAAAACTTTTTAAAGTCATCTCAGAAAAGGTCGAGGAAGAAATCCATAAGATTTCTAAAACCATTGAAAATCAGAAAGGGTATACTACTATTGCATCAAAAGCAAAAGACACCTCGGAGCTAGAGCTTGTTTTCTATATTCTTCGCAATGGTCACCTGCCCTGGTGGGCCGAATTCGATCAGAAAGTAAATGTCGCAGCTGTTTTTAAGCGCTTCATTCAAAAATCGACAGCCAAACAAATCGTCCGTTTGAAGGATCAATTAGTAAATCCTGTTTTCAGAAAAAGACTGATTCATTATTTACCGGAAGTTCAACTTACTGAATGTGTTCAGGTTTTGATTCCTTCATTGATTAACAGTAAGAAGGAACTAATTGAAACATGCAAAAAGTCTCCGCTTTTTAAAGTCCAATTTTTTGAGTTATTATTCGAAATCCCGAATCAGAATAACAACAATGATCTGGAAGATCTTGTTGAAGCTGTCATAGAACTGCTTTTGGATCATGAAATCTCGCCGAAATTAGTCAACCTTGAAGCTTTAGCGATTCCCAAAGAGATTCTGACACGACTAAAACCATTGCAATCAGCCATTGGAAAATCAAAAATTCTCAAACGTAAACCGATAGATTCAGCAGAGAAAATCGAAAGGAAAAGAAAACGATCGGAAAGAAACAAATCTATCCAGCCAAACACAGAAGACGAAATCGAAAACAGCATAGAGATTGGCAATGCGGGTTTGACATTGATCTTATCCTTTTTGCCGCATTTTTTCGAAAACATCGGAATTGCCGCGAACAATCAATTCAATTCATCAGCTGAACAACACGCTGCAGTATACCTTCTATATTACATTGCAACGGGAAGCATCGATTTCCCTGAGGAACATGAGTTGTTTTTTGAAAAACTTATCTGCGGAATAGAAACCGAAGAAGTATTAATGCCCTTTTTTGAATTCCGGCAAAGTCATTTAGATGAAGTGGAGGATCTTCTAACATCCGTTATTGAACACTGGAAAGCTCTTAAAAGCAGTTCGCCAACAACACTTCAATCCGCGTTTTTACAACGTCCGGGATACCTCATTCAAAGAGATGATGGGGCATGGAGCTTACATATTGAAAGACAAACGATTGATATTCTATTGGACAAGATCCCCTGGACACTTTCCATTGCCCGGATCCCGTTTAGCACTATGATGCTTTATACAGAATGGTAATTAAATAACCTCGAATGAAACAACCCTATTTAATTGCTCACTTCCGTTTACGGCAATACTTGTTGTAGTATTCTTCTGATTCAGCATCTCCCAATTCCATGGCTTGCTGGAAGTCTGCACATGCTTGTTTCTTTTTACCATTGTTGTAGTAGGTAATACCCCTCAAAGCTATCACATTTTTTCTTAGACTAGCCGGATCTTTGTCATCACGAATCAATTCAATACACTTATCCAATAAAACAATACTTTTTTTAAAATCATCTTCATAAAATCCCAAAAAAAAGTAGCTCTGAGCATCATTAGGAGTCAATTGAATAGCCTGCCTAAAATCATTTTTACCAGCTTCTATTTTTTTGATTCCATAATAAGCTACCCCTCTTCGTTTATAAGCATCTGCTGTCGGATAGATTTCTATAGCTTTGGTAAAATCAGGAATAGATAATTCAATGCTTTTTTGATCTGAATTAAGTTCTCCTTTTAGTGCATAACAATTTGCTCTATTCAAATATACTCCGTGAAGCAGATACTCAAATTTGGAGTCAATAACCACACTAAAATCACGGATAGCATTATCCAGGGACCCTAATCCCATATAGAGTTCTCCCCGGCTTAAATAATGAGCCGGAAACGGGCTTAGCAAGATAGTAGAATCATAATCCTGGAGCGCTTTTTTGGTTTCATTCAATGATTCATAGAGTTGCGCCCGGCGGAAATACCTTCGAGCGGTTGGAATCAACTGGATAGCAGCTGTGTAACTTTGGACTGCTTCTGTTTGTTTACCCTGTACCATTTGCTGTTGTGCCTGTTCATCCAGTTTCAGTGCCTCCATTCCATGCTGCGTGGCAAAAGCGATCAATTGGCTTTCCAAAAAGAAATAGTCTTCAAACACCCGGTTTTTTTCATTATTTGAAACCAGGTCAACGTGCAGAATATAAGCCCAAAAGATGTCTTCTACACCTTGAATAAATTCTTTATCCGATTTATTTCCCTTAATACGACTGGTTAGTGCTTCCGCCTGAGCCGGATTATCTTCCAGCGCATTGATTAAAATCCAGGTTGCTTCGCTTACTTTGTTGCTGTCCAGGTAGCTTTCTGCCCGTTGGATGGTGTAAGGCAACGCAAGAATGGATTTATTGACAGAAATCTTATTTTGTGCATGGGAAAATCCGCAGAGTACAACTAACAAACCGGTAAAAAAGAGCTGTTTAATATTCATCCTGATTTTACTTACGCTTGCGGCAATACTTATTGTAGTTCTTTGAAGCATTTTCATTTCCTAATTCCATTGCTTTTTGAAAATCTTCACATGCTAATTTCTTTTTCCCGTTGTTGTAGTATGTGATTCCACGCAAGGCGATCGCATCTTTTCTTAGATTTGTAGGGGCACTATCAATTTGGGTTAATTCAATACTTTTAGTTAATAGCAAAATACTTTTCTTAAAATTATCTTCATAAGCTCCTAAAAAAAAATAGCATTGAGCTTCATTGGGATCTAATTCAATAGCTCGCTTGAAATCTTTTTTTCCAGCATCTATATTATTGATTGCATAATAAGATATTCCACGTCTTTTATACGCATCTGCTGTTGGGTGAATTTCAATGGCTTTCGTGAAATCAGAAATGGACAACTCAATACTTTTTTTATCTG
>CBINBC010000024.1:0-71655 GCA_966248825.1 uncultured Fluviicola sp. | reverse complement strand
ACTCCCAACGGAGAGCAGAGTGAGTATTATAAACGGATTAACCCCACTATTCCCATCACGAAAGAATCTGCTGAAATCACAGGTATTACAGACGAAATGGTGAAAGATGAACCCACTTTCGCACAACTTGCCGATGAGATTGCCGCTTTCATCGGTGACGCTGATTTGGGCGGCTATAATTCAAACAAATTTGATATTCCTGTGCTGGCTGAAGAATTTCTGCGCATCAACCATTCTTTCAAAGTGAATGACCGCAGGTTCATAGACGTTCAGAACATCTTCCACAAAATGGAACAGCGCACACTAGCCGCCGCATACCAGTTTTATTGCAAAGAATCCATGGAAAATGCGCACAATGCTTTGTATGATACCCAAGTAACACTGGATGTATTTAAAGCGCAATTGGAGCGCTATCCGGACCTTGCAAATACGATTCCCGAACTGTCTGATTTTTCGCGCCAGGGAAATCAGGAATGGTACGACTTTGCCGGAAGACTGGCAAAAACAAAAGACGGTCAGGTTTGCTACAATTTTGGAAAACACAAAGGAAAAACCGTGGCAGAAGTGGCAGAATCCGAACCGGGCTATTTTGGCTGGATGATGGATGCCGACTTCCCCCTATTCACCAAGCAATTGCTGCGCGAAGAAATGGAACGCATCAAACAGAAACGTCGTGAGAAACGCGAAGGAGAGAATTCCAATATGAGTATGGAAGATAAATTGGCGGCACTGCAAAATAAGTTCAAAAAGTAGAAAAGGTTCAAAAGTTCAATCTGTGATGAGCTTTTGAGTTATTATTTCTAATCCTTTGAACTGTTTGAACATTTTGAACTATTGAACTATTGAACTTTAGAGAATAATGAAAATCATCTGCATAGGGCGTAATTACGCCGACCACGCAAAAGAATTAAACAATCCGCTTCCCACAGAGCCTGTTTTCTTTCTAAAACCGGATACGGCTTATTTACCGGCCGGGAATGACTTTTACATTCCGGATTTTACCAAAGACCTGCATTACGAATGTGAAATTGTGGTGAAAATCAAAAAAGTGGGAAAGAACATCCAGGAGAAATTTGCTTCAACTTATTACGATGAAATCTCATTGGGGATTGACTTTACAGCACGTGATCTGCAGGAACAATGCAAAGCAAAAAGCCTTCCGTGGGAAAAAGCGAAAGCATTCGACAACAGTGCCCCGATGGGAACACATTTCGTTCCTGTAAGTTCTTTAAACTTAAACGACCTGCACTTTACCCTGAAAAAAAACGGGGAAACCGTGCAAAAAGGACACACTGCAGATATGATCTTCTCGATTGACAAGATTATTGCTTTTGTTTCGCAATACGTAACACTTAAAACCGGAGATCTGATCTTTACAGGAACACCTGCAGGAGTTGGTCCGGTGGCGATCGGAGATCATTTGGAAGGATTTATCGGGGAAGAAAAATTATTAGATCTGAAGATTAAATAATTTTCTTCAATTACGAATTACGAATGCCGAATTACGAATTGGAAATCGGGTTTCAATTTAGATTAATCCGTATTCTTTTCAGGCTGATCCAATAATTCGGAACTTGGAATTCGGAATTCGGAATTCTGAAAAGGCCATTCTGCATTCCTTTTCGCTTTTACGAAGTAAACAATAGTTCCGAGGCTGATCACACCTAATCCTGCAAGGATCATCTGCCAACCGGTAGAAAGCAGGATTCCTATCCAAAGGATGATTGCCAGGATAGCAGGAATTGGGAATAACGGCATTTTCCAGGGAAAGAACAATTTCCCGTGCTTTCTGTGAAGCAAGATTAGTCCTACGGATTGTCCAATGAATTGAATGAGGATACGCATGGCCAGAATGGCGCTGATTACATCACTGAGCTTAAAAAGCAAGCTGAAGACAAAACCCAATCCACCCAGGAAAAGTAGGGAAATGTGTGGAAACTGTTTCGTGGGGTGCAATTTTGAAAAGACCTTGAAGAACGAACCGTCTTCTGCGGCGGCATAAGGAATACGGCTATATCCCAGTGTTGCAGAGAATAAGGAAGCAAAAGCGACCCAAAGGATCAGACAGGTCACCACAATTGCAGCTGTACTTCCCATCAATCGTTCCATGAACAAGCTGATAACAAATTCGCTGTCTTTGGCCTCATTCCAGGGAACAACACTCGTAACACTGATATTCATAGCTAAATAAAGTACCGAAATTCCTGCAATGGAAAGGAACATGCTTCGGGGAATGTTACGGGTCGGATTTTTGATCTCACTTCCCAGGTGGCAGGCATTGTAGTATCCCAAATAACTGTAAACGGTTTTCACGCTGGCAAAGCCCATTGCTGAAATAAATGCATAGTTGACCGTCAATCCGTCGTTCATGTGCTTGATAGGTCCTAAAAAATTCCCGTGAGAAATTCCACCTGCAACAATCCACAGGATGGTGAAGATGACTCCGAACCACAGGAAAACACTGATCTTACCGATTGTTTCGATCTTCCGGTAAAGCAGCAAAACAATTAGAACCACTACTCCCCCGCTGACCAACTTGGAAGTGTACCAGTTTAAAGGAACGAGATAAGAAAAATAGGACGCAAATCCGATGGCTGCGGAAGCAATTACGAGCGGTGCCTGGATCATGGTCTGCCAGACAAACAGGAAACTCATGAGCTTACCCGCTTTTGTTGGTCCGTAGGATTCTTTCAGGAAGTTATAAGACCCGCCTGCTTTCGGGAAGGCTGCTCCAAGTTCGCTCCAAACTGTTGCATCGACAAACGATAACAGCGCTCCGGCCAGCCAGGCATACAGGAAATAAGGCCCGTTCATCATAGTTATGATCATCGGCAGGGTGATAAACGGTCCGATACCGACCATGTCGATCATATTAATCGCAGTAGCTTGTCCAAGTCCTAATCGTCTTTCCAACATTTTATAAAATTACAAATTCCCAATTACGAATTACGAATTGGTGAATCTGAGTTTGAAGCTTAGAAACCTTCAACCGACTGATTGATTTTTCATTGCGGAGAATTTGTTGAAGAAAGTAGTTTACCAAAGGAAACCAACAGTAATATATGATATCTGTACGAATTATTTGCGCGGATTCCCCCCTTCAAACTCCGTTTGCGTTTGCTCCTGTTAATTTCTTAATTCCACTTTTTGCCAAATGGCAAATTTCTTCCCTTTTTCCCGGAATACCTTTGCCTTGTTCAATTTAAATTCAGAATGATGAAAAAAACAGTATTGGTAACTGGTGCTTCGGCAGGAATCGGTAAAGCAACAGCGATTTATCTTGCTCAAAACGGCTACAAGGTATATGGAGCAGCCAGAAGAACAGATAAATTAGCGGAATTAAAAGGACATGGAGTTATTCCGATTACTTTGGACGTAACAAGTGATGCAAGTATTGTTGCGTGTACAGACCGGATTTTGGATGCATCCGGAAGTATCGATATTTTAGTAAATTCTGCCGGATTGGGCTCCTATGGCGCTTTGGAAGACGTTCCGATGAATGAAGCCAGAAACCAGTTGGAAATAAACCTTTTTGCAACAGCCCGACTCATTCAATTGGCGCTACCGGGCATGCGTAAAAATAAGTTCGGGAAGATTGTCAATATCTCATCCATAGGCGGAAAGGTCGGACTTCCAATGGGAAGCTGGTACCATGCCAGCAAATTTGCAATCGAAGGGTTGAGTGACAGTCTGCGTAATGAAGTACGGCCATTCGGTATCGATGTTATTGTAATCGAACCCGGGGGCACCAAATCGGAAATGAAAAACCTGGGGGCTGTTGATTTGATGCGTGTTTCAGGTAATACGGCTTACAAAGAACTGGCTTCAAGCCTGGCGAAACTTTACGGAGAAATGGAGAAAAGCGATTCAGACCCTATTGAGATTGCAAAACTGATCCTAAGAGGAATCGAAGCGAAAAATCCAAAAACGCGTTATATTGGAGGAAAAATGGCGAAACCGATGTTGTTCATGAGGAAAATCCTGTCAGATAAACTGTTTGACAAAATGTTGATGAGAAGTATGAAGTAAATACAATTGAGAAATGGAATCATTGATAGATTACATCCTGCAGTTCGGACAATTGAACCGGCAGCAAACTGACCTGGTGAAAAGCAAAGCGATTTTGAAGACGCTTAAGAAGGACGAATATTACCAGGAAGCGGGTAAAATCCCCCGGGAAATTATTTTCCTGACCAAAGGCATCTTCCGTATCTGTTACTACGACAACAAGGGGAACGATATTACGAAGTATTTCATGGATGAGAACCGGTTTGTTGCAGACATCAATTGTTACAACCAGGGAATTCCCTCTACGGAATACATCCAGGCAATTACGGATTGCGAATACCTGGCCTTTTCAAAAAGCGCTATGGACGAATTATCCCTGACCATAATCGGGTGGGATGCTATTGTTTCCAAGATCACCGCTAAAGGTTTGGCGGATAAACTAACGCGGATCAGTATCATGATGGTTGAAGACGGCACCGAACGCTATTTAAACTTCCTGGAGAACTTCCCGGGGCTGGCTAACCGAATTCCCTTGTCACAATTAGCTTCTTATTTAGGAATTACGCAATCATCGCTTAGCAGAATTCGTAAGAACACACGTTAATCCTAACTTGTCCGTGGTATGTCCTCACGGTTACTCCCCACTCTCTTCGATGACTTCCTCTTCCGTTCCGTAGTCGTCCGGGTTTACTTCTCCGACGATTTTGAATTCCGTGCGGCGGTTTAGTTCACGCCCCTCGGGGTTATCGGTTCCATCCGGTTTGCTGTTCGGAGCGATCGGTCTTGTTTCACCGTATCCTTTTGCAATGAGCTGTTCTTTCGGAACTCCTTTCGAGATCAGGTAAGTTACTACGCTTTCTGCACGTCTTTGAGACAATTTCATATTGAAATCATCAGATCCTTTATCGTCCGTATGTGCACTCAATTCAATAATTAACTCCGGATTTTTGCGGAAGAACTCCACCAATGTGGTATCCAGTGTTTTCTTCGAAGCGGCGCTCAGTGTGGCGCTGTTAAACTCAAACTGCACATTTTTCAGTACCATTGGTTCAACCGGTTTCTTGCGTAAAAGTATTTTAGCCGGGATTTTACTGGAAGTAGTCACGTTTTTGGTTGAAACCGGAACCATTTCGTTGAAATAACCGTCTTTTTTCACTTCGATCACATATTCAAATCCGGGGCGCAATTCCACTTCATTGATACAGTTAATGCTTTTAGTCTGCTGTACAAGCAGTTTCCCATCTTCATCCACAATGTAGACATTGATCTGTTCACCGTTCTTCAGGCAATCTTTTGTTTTGCTGTCCTGTACTTCCAGGTCACAGGTCGCTGTAATGAACTTCAGGTAATTGAACTCATAGATATCGTCGCAGCAGGTTTCATGGTACAGGGAATTCCCGCCTTTTCTGTTCGAAACCAGGTAACCTCCTTTTCCCGAAGGGCGCAATGCAAAATCCAGGTCATCTGCCGGAGAATTGATCGGAAGTCCCAGGTTCTTTGGTTCCTGCCAGGTAGATGCGTCTCCCACAGCACTGAAAATATCGAGTCCTCCAATTCCGGGACGGCCGTTCGAGCTGAAATAAAGGGTTTTGGACTTTATGTCGTAGTACGGAGTCATCTCATCTCCCGGAGTGTTGATTTTGGAACCAACGTTTCGTGGTTTCCGGAAAGTCTTTTTACGGTCGTCATATTCAGCCATCCAGATATCCATTCCGCCTTTGGTCCCTTCCCGGTCCGAAACAAAGTAAAGTACTTCCTTATTTTTCTTCGATTCTCTTCCCATTGCAGGATGTGACGAAGTGAAATCTTTCATATTTACCAGTTCGTTCAGTGCTTCCGGCTTTGACCACTTCCCGTTTCGTTTTTTGGAAACGTAAATTTCACAGATGGTTTTATACTGCCAATTTTGAGCGCATTTGGTAAAGTAGAAACGTGTGCTGTCCAAAGAGAATGTTCCGTTTGCAATATCGAATGCGTCATCATTGAATTCCTCGAATTCTCCCAGGTTTTTCCAGGTATCACCTTCTTTTTCTGCCAGGTACAATTTTCGTTTCGGTGCCAGGGTATCAAATTCCCCGATGGTGTAGATTTTTTCCTCGGAAGCGCGCAGCGAACCAAAAATGATTTTGTTCTCAGAAACCGGTATCGGTGAGAATTCGGCATGCTTTCCGTTTACTTTTCCCATCATAGGAAAAACGGAAGCTTTCGCTGCAGAATCAGCCAATGAAACGGCAAGAGTACAACCTTCCAGTTCGGCTTTTGCCAGTTTTTTCAGATCCGGATCCACTTTCCCGCCCTGCTTCTTGAAGTTTGCCAGCGACTGCGTTGCTTCTTTGTATTTTCCGTTGGATTTCTGCATCCGGGCCAGGTAAAACCATGCCTCCGGATGTTTGCTTCCTTTGGAAGACTTGGTAATGCGTGTATAATAGGATTCCGCTTTCACATAATCGTGTGTCAGTCTGGAAAGGTCTGCCATTTCTAGCAAAACACCGAAATCATTCGAGTCACGCAAAAAAAGCTGGTGATAATGCTCCAAAGCCACATAAATATCGCCCTGGCGCTTTGCTTCGCGTGCCAGGTTCCGTGTTCTCAGATCGTTCTTTTCATACAGATCGCCCGGATGCGTCTCCTGCGCAGAAACAAAGTACATGCAGTGAAATGCCAAAAACAGGAAAAACAGTTTTTTTGTCATAGCTGATTTATAAACGGGAACAAGGAACGATCCTGTATTTGGGTTTCGAACTCGGAGCGGTGTAAATAATCGAGATTTCGATCGATTTAACGCGCTTCACATATTTACTTAAAGAAGAAACATTGAAATCATAGCTCACGCCAATATCAAACCGGTTAACGCTTAGGCCGACAACCGGGTAAACTGCGTCGAGCGTTCTTGAAATACCGTGACGGTAGTAAACTCCCGCCCATGCTTTTGTGATTACCGGACTGCTCAATTTACTTTCCACGTTAGCACCCAACAGGAATTCCTGTGCTTTCGTAGTCCACATCCACTGCAGCTGCGGCTTCAGGGTAAGTACGCTAGTCAGTGGAATTTCCGCACTTCCATGAACCACTTTTCGCATACGGCGTCTTTCGACCTGCTGGGAAAAATAAGTATCTTTCGGACGATTGATATGATTTACCGCCAATCCTCCCTTGTAGGTGATCTTCTTGATCTTTCGTTCCCAGGAAGCTCCCAGATTCAGGTCCCAGTACATTTGTGATCGTCTGAGATTGGTTTCCATATTCGGCAATGCCTGGTTGAATGTTCCGTTCGGATAATCCCATTGTTCGGGAAAAGTTTGAACAGCAAGATTCGTACTGTTGGATACTAAGCCCGTCTGAATCCCGCCGCGGAGGATATTCCCTTTCAGCGTGTAAGTGTAAGCTCCGGTTAAGAAAATTTTAGTAGTCTGTGACTGGAATCCACTGAACTCATCACGCACTACTACCAATCCGGCATCAATTTCATGCGAATAATAATGAAATGCCTTATCGAAAGCTGCTACATAGGTTGTTAAAGGCTGGCTTTCGATTTGTCTCCACTGATTCCTGTAGTTTGCACTAATGCGGTAATCTCCTTTATGATCTCCGACCAGGGCAGGGTTCAACAAATGGTCCTGGGTATAGAATTGCGAAAGGTGTATGTCCTGGGCGTCGACATATGACATTGCTGATAAACAGCTTACAAGTAGAATGATTGCATTTTTCATTACCACATTCCGATGTTATCGAGGTAATACAAAGCCATTTTCTTCAATTGTCCATGCGTGAAACCACATCCGCATTCATCCGGGTAGTAGGACATAATATTTCCTACAATCGGGTCATAGTAATCGCCATTTGCATCTAGCCCCATGTAAATAAATGTACAGCCATCGACATAATTGGCCATCGGTGAAGGATGTACATAAGGATCTGCAGGAGTATCGCAGATTCCATCTCCGGCAGTTTCACAATTGGATCCGTCTGCCAATTCGATTCCACTTCCGGCAAAAGTATGTTCCAGGTTGAAATAATGCCCAAGCTCATGAGAATGTGTTCGTCCTCCGCAGCAATTAGCTGTTTTTTGGATAACTATCCCGCTGGATTCCAGGTTTTCGATTTGTCCCAATCCTGCATAACCGCATGCATTGGCAGGTTCTACAATCGTATTTACATAAAAAACATTGATCCTGTTCTGCTGGTGATACAATACCTGGAGTTCGTCCCATTGCAATTGATCATTGTGAATATTGTATTCGAATTCAGGATGATAGATAAACTCACATACCTCGAAAGAAATGCAAATGGGTGCAAAATCTGAACTCGCATCTGCAAAAGCCTGATTAATCTGGGCTTCCGTAACCCCTGGCGCTCCGAGTGAGTCCAGAAAAATATGTGCAACTACACTAAACTTTTTATCCACACACGGTAAACGATCCATCGTTTGACAGAATGCAGTAGCGCAAAACACTAGAAAAAAAATAGTCGGGATTGATCTGTGCATGTTAAGTTTTGAAGTTATTGCAAAAATATAAAATTTTGTTAACTACAAAAAAAAAATTAGTTTTACAGAACTTAAATACGATTGACCTTGATAATCCGCAGCTACTTATCAATTACATCTGCCCGAATAAAAACCTTTTTATTGGTACTTTTTTTAATGCCGGTAATCTATGGTATCTCGCAGACAGCAGACATCAATGCAGGTTGTGCTCCAATGACTGTCAATTTTACAGCACCCGGATCGGCTTCCAGCTGGTATTGGGACTTCATGGACGGGGCGAGCTCTAACCTTCAAAATCCTTCGAATACATTTACCACTCCGGGAACTTATGTCGTAGAATTCAGGCAAACAACCACCGGACCGATCGTAGGAACGGTTACCATTACGGTTTACCCGAAACCTGTTCCTCAAATCATTCCCGGATCACCGCTCCAGGGATGTTCTCCGCTTACCGTTACACTACAGGGAAGTGCAACCACTCCTTCAGGTGTAAATGTTACGAACTATCAATGGGCATTCGGACAAGGATCCGGGGCATTCGGCCAAAACACAACATTTACTTATACCACACCGGGAGTTTACGATGTAACCCTTGGTGTAATTACTAACTTCCCATCCTGTAATGTCACAACGATCTTTGACGATTACATCAGTTTATCGAACCCGACGGCAAATTTTGTTACAAACCCGAACCCGGCATTTGCCTGCAACGGTCCTTTAACGGTTGCTTTTACCAATACTTCCGTTTCTACCATTCCACTGACGTATTCATGGGACATGGGAAATTCAAATACTTATACGACACAAAATCCGCCTTCGCAAACTTACACCGTAGACGGATTATATCCCGTGACATTAACAATTACCGATACCAATGGTTGTGTAAAAACAATCACCAAAAATGTATCCATCGGGGAACCGACAGCTAATTTCGATGCTCCGGATTCTGTTTGTTTAAATGCGCTGGTAAACTTCACTTCAACTTCCTCTCCGGGCCTTCACCAATGGAACTTTGGTCCGGGGGCATCACCTGCAACTTCTACGGGGCTGAATCCTGCTGTCACTTACAGTACCCCGGGAATCAAGAATGTCCAGCTGACAATTACCTCTCAAAACGGCCAGTGCAGCAAAGACACAATCATTCCGGTCTTCGTTGAAGATCCTTCTTTTACGATTAATTCAGACCCAAGCTATTCCTGTCAAAGTCCGGTAACAATCGATTACAGCATTACTACAACAGCAACTATTGTAGACTGGGAGTGGACTTTCGGAGACGGAGAAATTGATTCCGTAGCCAATCCTTCACACCTGTACGAACTTCCGGATACCACTTATTACCGTCGCGAACCGCGGTACCTGACAACTTCTTTAACAGTAACCACTGCAGCCGGCTGTACATTCACAGCAACAATTGTTGATACGATCCACCCGGTTTTTGCGCGATTCATGCCGGACATTGTTGACGGATGCGGTCCGCTAACGGTTACTTTTTCGGATTCATCCTTATCGAACGAACCGCTGGTGACCTGGCATTATGATTATGGAGACGGCACACAGGCTACACTGAACTCTAACGCTCCGCATACACATACATTCACCGCACCAGGTGTTTACCCGGTTGTACTAACCGCAACGAATGATGCCGGCTGTTTCGATATTTCAGATACCATATTTATAGAGGTCGGTGCACCGGTTTCCATCGACTTTTCTGCCGCACCGCTTTCGGTCTGTCCGGGAGACAGTATCACCTTTACGAATCTTATTCCCAATTCAGATGTAGATGCCTGGAACTTCTCTACCGACGGAGAACTCCTGTCCCATTGTTACCAGGACCAGACCCCAACTATGGCATTTGATGATACAACCGGTCTTTTCAACGTAACACTGACAGCTATTTACAACGGCTGTATTACCCAGGTTACGAAGAATGATTATGTAGAAGTAAAAGGTCCGATCGCCAAGTTCAATTATTTGTACGATTGTTCCGCTCCGCTGGATGTTCAATTCAAGAACCAAAGTATGGGAGCTACTTCTACAAGCTGGGCTTTGGGAGACGGAAATACACACACCGCTCCGGGCAACTTTACGCATACTTATGCTGCTTCGGGTGATTACCAGGTGATTTTGACGGCCTCTAATGCTACTTCGGGATGCCCGGACTCCAGAGATACTTTCCTGCTTCCGGTACGAACCATCCAGGCTAGTTTTAACACCCTTGCTTCTTATTGCGGCGGAAGTCCATACATTTTTAATGCCGCTGCTTCCACAGATGTCTATGCAAATTGTTACCGCGGTTATACCTGGATCTTCGAAGATCCGTCAATCAGACCGTTAACTACATCAAGTGCTGCCAGTCCGCTTACATTTTCAGCTTCCGGACCACAGGATATCTCCCTGGTTGTGACCGATATCAACGGATGTAAAGACACCTTAACCCAGGAAATACGTGTTTACAACATCGATCCGGTTTATGCCATGAACGTTACTTCCATTTGTCTTCCGGGAAGCGTGAACTTTAACGAATCCAGTACTTCTGACACCACGCTTGTTAGCTGGAGTTGGGATTTCGGGGACGCAACAGGCTCAACACTGCAAGATCCATCTCACACCTACGGACTTGGAGCGGGACCGGGTACAATCCCCGTAACTTTGGTCGTAACTGACATTTTGGGATGTTCGGATACTTTAACCCAGAACATTTCCATTTACACACCAATCAGCAGCATTACTTCTCCGGGTACACCTGCCAACTTTTGTTCCGGTACTCCGGTTACTTTCAATGCCACGGATTACACCGCGATGGGTTCAAACCTTACTTTCTCCTGGGACTTTGATGACGGAACATCGGGAATTACTTCCAATCCGACGACACATACCTATACAGGTGCAGGAACCTATACCGTTGAACTGCATTTCCAGGAAGTCTCATCGGGATGCCAGGGGACAGTGACCAAAGTGGTAAATGTACAAGACTACCCGATTGCGAATTTCAACGGAGTAGATGCCAATGCATTCTGTACTCCTGCCGTAATTGCATTCACCAATACTTCTACTTCCACTTCACCGATTACCAGCCAATGGACTTTTACACCGGGACAAACCACAACGATCGCAAATCCTACATTTACATTTACAACGGGGAATTACACTGCCGAACTGATTGTTTCAACAACTTTCGGATGCCAGGACACCTTAGCAAAACCTTTCAGAGTTCTCGGTCCGGAAGGAGATTTCACCCTGACTCCGCAAACTATCTGCCGCGGTGAAGATATTACCTTCACCTTGTCTGATACTGCTGATGTGGTGGGTTACGAATGGGATTTCGGGGACGGATTGGATACGGCGAATGTGAGCCCGATCTCACATACTTATGATTTTATTCCGCCATCCGGGCAAACTGTAGCTAAACTTACCCTTTTTGGAGATTCTACCGGTGCATGTCCGATAACGGTCGAAAAAACAGTCTTTATCCGAGAAGTCAGAGCCGAATTTGACCGCAACGACGAATTGGATACGGTGCTTTGTTTGGGAGAACCGTTGCTTTTGACAAACAATTCCATGAACTCGACGGTTTATAACTGGGATTTCGGGAATAATGCCACTTCGGCCTCAGGAGCCGCTTCATTCAACTATACGTATACAACCACGGATACATTCTCTATCTCACTCGCAGTTTACAATCCGACATTCGGCTGCCGGGATACGATTACCAAACAAGTCATTGTGCATCCTTTGCCGGAAGTTACTGCAACGGGCGACACGATCTGTTTCAACAGCCAGGGACAACTGCATGCATTCTCTCCGGATCCTTCAATGAGCTGGAGCTGGTCACCGACAACAGGACTGAACGATCCGAATATCGCGGACCCATTATCAAACGTAGGACAAACAACCACGTACACAGTAACCGGGCTCAATACTATTACGCAGTGCAGCAGTACCGCCGATGCCGAGTTTACGGTTATCCAGCCGCTGCAGGACATTTATTTCGATACTACCATCGTTGTCGGGGATTATATCAATCTGCCGGTATCGAACCAGGACGGTTTTGTGTTGTTCCAATGGACGCCGGAAACAGGTTTGGGATGTCTCACCTGTTCCAACCCGGAAGTACAGGGACTGGAAGAAATCACTTATACACTCATCATGACCGACGTTTTGGGCTGTTCAACGGCTGAAGGAACCTTCATCATCAAGATCCACCCGGAAACATTTATCGAGCTTCCGACGACCTTTACTCCAAACGGCGATGGAGTTAACGATGTTATTTCCGTAAAAGGATGGGGAATCAAAGACCTGATCTACTTCCAGATCTATAACCGCTGGGGAGAATTGGTATTCGAAACCTCCAATGAAGAAGAAGGCTGGAACGGTTATTACAAAGGAATGCTTCAGAATAACGGAACATATACCTATAAAGTCATGGCAACCGATTGGCGCGACAAAGAGCTGGAGAAAAAAGGATACATTAATCTCATGAGATAAAAAATGAAACAGAGGCGCGATTAATTGCGCCTCTTCTGTTTTGGATCATTATCGAGTCAAATATTCCCTGGTTGTTGAAACCTGTTTCACATAAACAGCCGCGTTTTTATTGATCACGAATTCACTCATTCCAACATGGGTTTTATTTTCCGGATTCCAGTCGTAGGTATAACCGAGCTGTGTCCATGGATACTGATCGTAAAGCTGACAAGCGTAATAACTGTTAATCCGGTTTTCATTGAACCAGCTGATATACTCTTTGGAAGCATCATCCGGAAAACACGTTGAACAGGAACGGTCATTAATTTCGTTATCGGGACAAGGACGATACATATCTGAAGGCTTGACCCAAAACTCTACGAAATAGCTGTAATTTGTCCCGGCTGGCGGCAATCCCAATAACTGTTTCAAACGCAGATTCGTATCCGTTACCTGCTGTTTCTGGAACCAATTTTTCAACTTCGGGGCGGCAGTTACCCAAATCAAACGAGATCCGGTATTGTAAAGTGAATCGCCTCCTTTGGGATAAGGACAGTAACCTTTCCAGCTGACCATCAACACGTGCGGTTCACCTTTAAAAGTCTTCCAAATGAGATCCGGATTCTTGGCCGTAATGGGTACCAGCTTATTATCAATCTTCGAAGAATCCGGGTAAACGGCTATGCTCATGGCATTGCGGTAAAGTGTTCGGAGATCTTGAGCGTTTGCGGTTTGTGCAAACAAAAGGCCTGCAAGCAAAAGCAAGCCAAATAGTGGATTTGTTTTCATGTGAATAGTGTTTGAGTTGGAGTGAAGATAGCGTTTTTTGTTTTTCTTGTTGTAAAAAGCAAAGGATTTAAAACATAATCGGTTGGTAACTATTCTCCTCTCCCGGGAGATTTCTTTCTCAAAAAAGAATAAAAAATGTAATTGAATTCTTTGGAGCAGTTGAACAGGTGGAAGCAAACTCTTTTGATCTATTTTTTTTACCTTTGCTCAAAATAATCAACGATGAAAAATTATTTAACCACCCCTTTACTATTAGTTAGTTTACTGTTCCTGATAAATAGCTACGGACAACAGTTCGGCTCAGAAACCGGTGAATCGATAATCGAGATTATGTATGGTGATATCAAATCAGCCGACCTGGATGGTGACGGCGACGAAGATATGATTGTTTCGGGAAAGCAGGGAGTAAATGGAAGTGGAACTACCTTTATATACAACAACGTGGGAGGCGGTAGTTTTACAAACACTCAAAATTATCTCCCAGGTCTTATTTTTAGCTCCATAGCGACAGGTGATATTGACAATGACGGTGATATTGATTTATTTCTATCTGGCTCATCCATGAGCGGTTATTATTCAGGTATCTTTAAGAATGATGGAAACGGGCTCTTTACAGAAATGACTCCTAACCTATTTACGAAAGTTTGTATCGGTTCCAGTATCTTTTTTGATGCAAATGGAGATGGATACAAAGACCTTTTCTATTTCGGTCGTAACGGAATGTTTTCAGGAATTACCAAGTTTTATCTTAACAATGGAAACGGGCAGTTTACCGATTCCCCTATATCCATCGAAGCATTTCAAACCGGGTCTGTAGCAGCGGCAGATTACGACAAAGACGGGGACCTGGACCTGTTGATTTCAGGAGAAACCAATAACACCCCTTTAGCAGATCGCACCAAATTATTTAACAATGATGGTCATGCTTTTTTTACCGAAGTTCAATACCCCTTACCCGGATTGTTTCAGGGATGCGCTTTATTTTCTGACATTGACAAAGACAGCGATCTGGACATTATCATCAATGGCCGTACGAATGGCGTAAATACTCACTATTCGCAATTTCACATCAATGATGGACTGGGTAATTTTACACATGTTGGCAATCGCGGGCTGGATTCTCTTGGATCATGTTCATTAGCATTGGCCGATGTTGATATGGATAATGACGATGACATTTTTTTAATGGGTAAGACCAAAGGAGGTGTTGATACTTGTGCACTTTATTACAACGAAGACGGTTTTTTCACCAAGGATCTGACCCACTATTCACAGGGATTGACACAAGGCGGAGCAAGATTTATGAATATCGATTACAATTGTTCTCCGGATCTGGTCTATTTTGGTTTTGGGGATTCCTGCTTAACACAGACCTATTGTTTTTTGAACACCAATCAAACCCCTTGCCCGAAAGAGGAAGAAGAAGGCCCCACTCCAGCTTCTGCAACCGATGATATGACTTACAGGGTCTTCACAAATCCTTTTGATGAGTACGTAAGGGTGGAAGTTTCCGAAAAAGTAGATTTTGCCTCAATTTATGATCTCAACGGACGTCTGATTTACAAGTATTCACCGGATTCACAAACAATCGATATTCAAATGATACAAGTAGCAAGCGGGTTATACAATCTGGTTTTTACTACAGAAAACACCCTAAAGCCTACGGTGATTCGGCTGTCTAAAACAAATTAAGTCAGATCGTTTTCAACTCAAGCTAGCTATTGCAAAAAGAAAAAGCAAGGAGTGACATGAAAGCGAGAGAAGAGAGAAAAAAGAACCGTTTGATTTTCGTCAATCGTTTATTGCGTACCAGTTTTCTTTTATTTTGAAATCATTTCCTTTGTTTTTTACATTTTCATCCATCTCTGTTATAACAATCAAATCATTTGAAAACACAATTGCAGAATAATGATCTAAGAGACCGCGATCCGTATAGAATTTAATGGTGATTTTCTTTTCATCAATTCCATTATTCCCATTATAACAGTTTATTGAAAATCCTTCATTAAAAGGATACTCAAATCCATCCGGGAAATCGTTGCTACCTTGATGGTATTTTCGGTCACCATGTTTTAAAATATCGTTTTTAAGCTTTTCGAGTTGAACATGGTGTTTATTCCATTCTGCCTTCCAGTTAATATTTCTTGGACCGCAACTCGCATGAATAAAAAAGATCGGTATGATATAAATGAGTTTTCTCATGGAGTTGTAAACGAAAAATCAAGAGCTAAATTACTTCTCCGAGATTTAATATTTGCTACCTGTGTTCGAGTGACCGGATTTGCCAAAGGAGTCAATTCCCCGTCAAATTCCCAATCATCCGAAATAACATCTACTGGAGCCTTCGGCAATGTTTAACATAATACTTAAGGAAGCTCTTCGTAATTGGTTTTTAGAAACAGAATCAATGGTTTTTGAATTTCTTAGAAAAGAATAAACTTCTTTATTGAATTGTTTGGCCTTTTGGTAAATGTCTAATTTTTCGAAATCGAACATAAATAGTAGCATTAAGATTTCTATTTAAGATACGAATTCTTGCCGAGATTGAAATAAGTGAAAGAAAATTATTCTTCTACGAGAATCCAGCTCTCACTCTTCACTCTCGTTCTGAAAAATAAGAGCATTCATGACAGAGTGAGCGAGTATTGAGGATGCGCGCAAAAAAATAAGAGCACCACTCGCGTAATGCTCTTATTTTTTTGTGCGCATGACTGGACTCGAACCAGCACATCCATAGGAAACCACCCCCTCAAGATGGCGTGTCTACCAATTTCACCACATGCGCGGTATTTATTTTGTTTACCCTGCATGTTGTCTACCATCCCGATAGCTATCGGGATCACCACATGCGCGGTTTGCGTTTTTACGCTTGCGAATATAGTACTTTTCAGCTTTGGAAATAAGTCTTCCGTGAGAATTTAGGGGATTTTTTGATTGTCTCAAGGTCAAACAGAATCCACATCCTCTACGAAATCCCAACTAAATTCCCCCCTCACCTATCCTATTTCATTGAAACATCTTATTTTTACGGCGTTGTAATCAATTACTAAACCTTATGAAACACATTACCGCCTTTATTTTCCCTTTTTTATTGCTGTTTTCAAGTGCAGGTATTGCTCAGGAACGCGACCTCATCAAAGAGCAGGAAATCGAGAAAGAACTTCAATCCATTGCTCCTGCTTATGTGGATGAATTTAAACAAGGTACCATCGCTATGGATAATCGCGAATTGGCAGTTGCAGACAGTTTATTCACAATTGTCTATGAAAATGCACCGTCGTTTGATGCGGTTATCAGACGCCTGGGAGGTATCAAATTTGACCTTGGTCAACAAACAGAAGGAATCGCTCTGTGTGAACGCGCCGTTGAAATGAATCGCTCTTATCCCAATCTCATTACACTGGTTAACTATTTAATACAACAGACTGGCACCACCTATAATGTCGTTGACCTGACACGTGCAAACACACTTCTTCAGGAGGCGGGACTATTTGAGGAATCTAAGAATGATGTGAGTTTTTATTTGATTAAAGCCCAAATCGGATTGCAGCAAGATAATATCGCTCAATTTCGGGAAGCGACCAATTACCTGGAGGCAAATTTCCAAAAAGAGATGGCTACTCATTATTATGCAGCGATCCTTGCGGCTAATGATGGTAATCAGAAAAAGGCAGTAAAAGAAATCAAAACGGCAAACAGGCTGGGATTACCCGATCAGGATATGAACGCCTTTTTAGCGGCAAATGCCGAATATACAACAACAGATCCGGACAACAGTTTTACATCAGCCGGAAACTCCATCTGGAATTTCTTAAACATTCTTTTTGTGATTGTAATAGCATGGATCAGCGGTATTGTCTTGCTTTACCTGGTAGGAATAATCTTGTCGATGATTACCTTGCGCTCTATTGAGCAACAAATCAAAAACAATGATTTACAGGCAAGTTCAAAGCTTCGAAAATTTTACAAAGTCCTGATCAATACTGCCGGAGTTTATTATTATGTTTCACTCCCTATTATCGTGGTTTTGGTTTTGTCCATCGGGGGCGGACTTCTTTTCGGGATGCTTTCAGCTGGTATCATTGCCTTTAAGCTGATTATTATCGTGGTCATTGTTGTAGGGGGAACCATTATCGGGTTGCTGAGATCCTTACTTGTAAGAGGACGTTTACAGGAACCAGGAAGATTGCTCAATGAAGCGGAAGCACCCGAATTGTTTGCATTAACCCGTTCGGTGGCAAAAGACCTGAACACACGTCCGATTGACGAAATTCGCATTACCCCGGAAACAGATTTGGCAGTTTACGAGATCGGTTCCTGGAGGGCTAAAATGAGTGATAACGGTAAGCGCGTACTCGTTTTGGGCACTGCTGTTTTAAAAGATTTCCAAAAAGACGACTTCATGGCTATTCTTGCGCATGAGTACGGACATTTTACTAACCGGGATACCGCGGGCGGCGGGGTTGCGATGCGTGTGCAGCGCGATATGACCAACTATTACATCGCACTTTACAATTCCGGGAATGCCACCTGGTGGAGTATTGCCTTTTTGTTCCTGAAATTCTATCATTTCATCTTTACACGCATTTCTGCCGGTGCCACCCGTTTGCAGGAAGTGCTGGCGGACCGCGTTGCCGCAGAAACCTACGGGGCGCAGTCTTTTCGAAACGGACTTACCTTCGTTGTGCGTCGTTCCATTGAATTCGGTATGCTGGCAAATGCTGAAATTAAGCAGGCAGATGAACAACAACGCAGCTACAATAACTTCTACGACTTGTCGGAACTTTCTACAGAATCTGATCTTGAAGATGAAGTACAAAAATCCCTCAACCGCAAAACAAGCGAACAAGATACACACCCGAGTCCTGTTGACCGTTTCCGGTATGTGGAAGGAATCACCAGGAGCAGTTTAATCCGGGACAACGGAACCGTAAATGAATTTTTTATGCATTGGGAAGAACTTACGGTTGAAATGACGGATGAGATCAATAAAATGATTAAAGAGCAGAAACAGCGGGCGAGCTGATTCTAAAAAATTGCTTCTAGATCCATTAAAATTATCCGAAAAATGATCTTTTTAATTTTAGAAAAGTATCTTTGTTGTGCGGATGCCCAAGTGGTGAAATGGTAGACACGCCGTCTTCAGGTGGCGGTGCCGTAAGGTGTGCTGGTTCGAGTCCAGTCTTGGGTACCAAAAAAATAACGGCTGTGAAGTTTTAACTTTGCAGCCGTATTTTTTTGTCTTCATTCCCGTTCTCCTTCTCACTCTTTCTCCAGCCGTTATTTTCAGAAGGAGAAACAGAATGAGAATGAGGTTTGAATTGTGGTTCTGAAAAAGTTACCGTTTCGGGGTACCAATAAAAAAGCTGATGATCTTTCATCGGCTTTTTTTACAGAGTAAGTGTAAGAATTGAGTGCGGATTTCCTCTAAAAAGAAGTCATTTTTTTTATGCTAAATATCCTTTTGAAGAAAGAATCAGTTTTTGGCTATTTACCCGATTTCTTTTGCATACTTCTGCACATCAATTAAGAATAAGGAAACTCTGGTCTGATTTTAAATGGATTCGGTGGTATTCAAGATTAAAAAAGCCAGACCTGTAATTTTGTCGCTTTGCATTACTTCTTCTATATTTGCGCTTCCAAACAGTCACCATGAAACACACCTTACTTTTGCTGGCCCTGGCGTTTCCAGCTTTCTTTTCTTTCTCACAGCAACAGAACTGCCTGTCTTTGGATGGCGTTGACGATTATGTATCCTGCACACTGCCCACTGTTTTTACGGATCTGGCCAACAACAGCTTTACCTTTGAGGCCTGGATCAACATGGAAAGCTATACAGCCGGCCGCGTGTTTTTTGCGCAGCAGGATGCCAGTAATTTTGCAACCATGCTTCTCAACAATGGTTACATCCTTTTTTATGTAAAGGTTTCGAACACTACATACAGCCGCAGTGTACCAATTCCACCGCTTGATCAGTGGACACACATCGCAGCAACCTGGGATGCTTCTGTGCTGATGCCTGCCATTTATGTGGACGGAACGTTCCAGGGCGGAGCACCAAGCGGAGCATCCAGCTCGGGAGCCAATAACCTATTATGCCTTGGCAGCCGTACAGACGGAGCACAGTTATTTCATGGGAAAATGGATGAAGTGCGCATCTGGAACACTACCCGAAGCGAATGCGAGATCCGCAGTATGATGCACAGCATACCTGCCGGAAACGAGCCAGACCTGATCAATTACTACAACTTCAATCGTGGTTCCGCAGGCGGAAATAATCCGACATTTACTGTGTTGCCGGACCTGGTTGGTGTAAACCCGGGGACGCTCATGAACTTTGCTTTGAACGGCGCAACATCCAATTGGGTATCGTCAGCCGCTCCGCTTTCCGCTGTAGGTCCGCAAAATGCCTATGAAACGAGCGACTCAGCTGCAATCTGCGAAGGAGATTCGTATATATTCGGTACTCAAAACCTGACAACGACAGGAATTTACCAGGAAACATTTACCAGTATGGAAGGCTGCGACAGTCTTGTGACACTACAGCTTACAGTGCATCCTCTTCACACGCCTCCTGTGATCGTCTCGACATGTACCTCTTATTATTGGCCTCAAACCGGACAAACATATACTACAAGTGGTACTTATTCGGATACTTTGACCGGAAGTTATGGCTGTGATTCCATTCTTACGTTAAACCTTACTATCAATCAGCATACCGCTTCCAGCATTCAGGTAGAAAACTGCGGGCCTTACACCTGGCTACAGACCGGGGAGCTATTTACAGCAAGTGGTCTTTATTACGATACCATTCCGAATGCTGCGGGTTGTGATTCGGTTATTACACTCGATCTGACAATCCTGGAGTCAAGTGGGGCGACCTGGATAGTGAATACCTGTACTTCCTACGAGTGGGCACAAACAGGTCAAACATATACTGCAAGTGGTATTTATTACGATACTATTCCGAATGCTTCAGGCTGCGATTCTATCCTTACACTTGATCTAAGCATTTTGGAACCAACTGCATCTACGATCCAAATGAGCACCTGCGGATCATATTATTGGGAGCAAACCGGACAGACATACAATTTCAGCGGTTCCTACCAGGATACCATTCTAAATACTGCCGGCTGCGATTCCATCGTAACTCTTTCGTTACTCATTTACCAATTACCGCAAGGAACAATTGTTCATGACGGACAAGGAACACTTACCGTAAATACCATCCAGGAAGTGACAGATTGGATTGATTGTTCCACCAGTCAAACCATTCCGGGACAGCAAGGGCAAAGTACTTTCACACCGACAGAGAATGGAAGCTATGCAGCAATCATGGAGAATACCATGACACAATGCACAGACACATCCAACTGCTTTACGGTTGGTTTCGTCGGCATAGATGAACAAAGCATCCTTGATTTTCAAATAACTCCAAATCCTGCAAACGACCAAGTCAACGTCCTATTTACGGGAGAATCCGCGAGATTAACTATCCTGGATGCACAAGGCAAACAGGTATTTTCGCAAATTATAACGAGCGGTACTCAAATCCCGCTGATGACATTGGAATCCGGAGTTTATTTATTCCGATTGGAAACTGATCACAGCACCGCAACTCAAAGAGTTGTGAAACACTAATCAAACATCTGGTTTAAAAGGGAAATAATCCGCGGGATTGTTTCCCTTTTATTTTTCCCTCGCAAACTTAGATTCTTGAAATATATATATATTTACCCCGTTTTATCGGATCAAAGACAACCGGTGACTTTAGATCAATCTCCTTATTTGTTTTTCTAAAGCAAAAAAAATCATCCGTTTTGTCACAAAACAACCTCATCCCGGTCTTTGGTATAAAAAACGATTATGGATACTCCTTTTTTATTACCGATCGAGAAGCCGAAAAGCCTTCTTTGGAAATTGATCTACTTTATGACCCGCAAACGCTTCGGCAAGGTCATTACACCTTTAAAGGTTTCGGCTGTCCGCATGCCCTTAGCTTTCGGAAGCTTCTCGGGAAAAATTGCGAAACTGGACCAAAAACTGCAACTTTCTGAAGAAACCGTCATGCTTATACGCGAACAGGTTGCCCACATCAATGTGTGCGAGTTCTGTATGGATATCGGACGCGCAAAAACCATCGTGTCATCCATGAACCAAAAAAAATTCGATGCATTGATCGATTATAAATCCAGTATACTGTTCTCAGACAAAGAACGTGTGATGCTTGACTTTGTGACTATGCTTGCTAAGGACCGCAAAATGGAAAAAGAACTTTTCGATCAATTAGCAAAACATTATAGTGAACGCGAGATCTGCGAGATCGTATGGATCGTTGCTTCCGAGTTTTATTACAACATCGGGAATATAGGACTGAATATTCATTCGGATATGTTGTGCGATATCGCGAAAAAACGCACAAACTAACCCGATCACGAATGATCCGGTTAGCAGATTTTTACTAGTTTTAATTGTATGGAATTAACGCCCGAAATATTCTCACTTCGCCCCTACCTTTTCAGTATTTCCTATAACATGCTTGGAATGGTTGAGGAAGCCGAAGATGTTGTACAAGACGTTTTTGAAAAGTGGATGTCAGCTTCGGAAGTTCTGGATGCTAAAGCTTACCTGGCACGAATTGCCGTGAACCAAAGCATCAATCGGCTGAATGAACTCCGAAAGATCCGGGAAAATTATGTTGGAATGTGGCTTCCGGAACCTTATATTACCCTGGAACCGGAACCTGTTCCGACACTTGAATACGGCATGCTATTTTTATTGGAACGTCTGAATCCCAATGAACGAGCAGTTTTTATTCTACGCGAAAGCTTCTCCGAAGAGTACACTTCCATAGCCGCTATCACAGGGCTTTCTGCCGAAAATTGCAGGCAGCTGCTTCACCGCGCCCATGAAAAGCTCGGACGAAGCAAACCACTCCAGGTTGACCCTGAAAAACAACGCGCATTTACCATCGCATTTTTAACAGCACTCCATGGTCAGGACCGCACGGAACTCAATCAGTTGCTCCGGAACGACATCGAACTTTACAGCGATGGCGGGGGTAAACGTGCTGCGGCTCTCAAAGCACTTTTCGGACTGGAAAAAGTGGTGAAGTTCCTGCTTGGAGTGACACAGCTCCCCGAAGCACAGGAAAATCAATTCGAATACAGGTCCGTATACGTAAACGGACGCCCGGCAGCCCTTCTTTTCAATCGCACTACCGAGCAACTGGATTCGATGCAATATGTCGAAATGACCGAAGGGGAAATTACCAAACTTTTATTCGTCAGAAACCCGGACAAATTGAAAATCAGGGGAAAACTGCAGTGATCTTAGTTATAATTTGTAACTTTTTATCACATAAAATTTAGGAATATAACTATCCTCATCTCTTTTGTGCTTTATCTTGTCGGAAAACCACATTTAACGTTTTTCGATTTGACTTAGGCAGCAGAATGAACTAACTTCCTGTCATTAACTATTATTCACTTTAATATGAGAACAACACTATTTGCAGTTGCGCTTCTTCTTGCGCCCAATTTTTCCAACTCACAGCGAATCCTGGAGGTCACAAACGGAAGCTGGAACCATCCGAACTTATCGGTAGAAACTTACAAGGACTTTGTAGTCAGCGGTTATACAGAAACCAATCCGGCAAGTGGTTTGCTAACTCCTACTTTCAAAATCAGCACCATTACAGGAGTTCCATTGAACACCTATTACGTCGATTACCCTGATTCCGTTTTTTTAATGGATTTTACCATCCGGGAAGCCACAAACACGATTATTCTTACAGGAATGACGTCTTCCCTTGCCAGTGGTACACCTTACAAAATGATTATTGCAGAAGTGGATCTCCCAACCGGAGCACCTGTGCAAAGTTCCCTGGAATACACATTTAACGGGAATTCTATGGTTCCTCACCAGGTTATTTGTTCGGAATCTACCGCACAGGTAACAGTTGTTGGTACGGAAATCCTGGGTACAGTTACATCGGGCAATTATGCTACGATACCAAAATACGGGTTCGTACTCGGGGTGGATCTCAATAATTTCAATACGATTCTTTATCCTCCGATTGAAATGGACCTTCCTGCTGCCAGTATCTGGGATTATGACATGCTGGAAAACATCACGGAAGTACCCGGATCCGGTTATTTTATCTCGGGATCCTGTAATGCACCCGGTTCAGGAGAACAGAACCTGATTACCGTAGGAACGGACTATGCCGGAACTGTTACTTTTTCCAATATTGTCGACAATACGAATTCCCGTTTTGCAGGGTCATCGGTAATGTACAATGCACCTTTGGGTGTTGTTTTCCTATTAGCAAACAATAGTGTCATTCATCAATTCCAGATAGCAATTTGTGATCCATTTACAGGCATTTTCTTAACTCCATGGACTCGTCATCAGATGACTCCATACCCTATCGGAAGTGGTGTGGACCAGAATGGTTTCCGCTTGCAGCAATCCAAAAACAACACGATTGTGGTTGGAGGATATCTAAGTGCCCCGTTCGGAGCTTTGCCACAACAGCTGACGCCTTTCCAAATCTCTATGAGAGACAACCTGGCCTTCCTCGCAGCGAAAGTGTATCAATCGGGGAATAATTCGCCTTTATCACCAAGCTATTACGAGGAAAACGGGAATTCCGTGTTTATCAACACCCCTGATATGATTGCTTACAACCGTCATTCTGACCGTACTTACCTGGTAAATCAAAATACGGTCAACGGAGGTTTCGATTTGAACGTATCTTCACTGCTTAAAGCATCTAAATGTGAAAAACTGGTGCCGGTGAGTACCGTTACAACCAATCCTATTATTGTCGGATCGGGCAACTTTAACCCGCTTCCAATGTATACAGCGGGTTATCCGTCAAATAACCCTGCCCGACCAATACAGGAAATCATTTTGTGCCAGAGTATTTCTCCTACACTTGCAGCAAGTTATCCGGCTCCGACATTGTCACCGAACCCTGCTAACGATCTGTTGAACGTAACACTGGATGATGAAGAAACGATACAGGACGTAGTTATTTACGACATGAAAGGAAATCGGGTACTTTCTCAAAAAGCGAATCAACGCACGATGAATGAGATGGGTATTTCAGTAGGCAAACTCGACCAGGGAGCTTACATCATTGAGATTACTACGAAAGAAGGAAACACACATCGTGAACGTTTTGTGAAGCAATAACCTATTAACACCAAAGATTCTAAAAAGGAGATAATGAAAATTGTCTCCTTTTTGGTTTTAATTATTCTTCCAAAATTGAATCCCTGTCACCATCCGTTTTTCCATTTCTGTGCAATACGCAATGCTGTTTCGACCATATACGGCGACCAGGTTTCAGTTTTCCATTCTGAATTTGCCAAAGAAGAATTTTGGAGTAACTGAGATGCTTCCTGCGTATCTTTTGCACGCTCCAGTATGGAAGACAACTCCAACTGCTGTGCGTGGAGCATTTGTGACTCAGGAACAGGTTCTTGTAACGGAAGCAATTCTTCGGGCAGGAAATCGTTCATCGAAAAGTAGTGTTCTTTCTCATTAAATGCATTCACAATTGCCTGCATCTTGTCGAAATCCTGTTGAAAAAAGTGTTGGCTTTCTACCGATTGAAGCACCGTTCCCAGTTGTTCCAATACCACAAATTTCAGATTCGGACACAGAGCCAAGGCTTTTTTCAGTAAGTCGAATACCTGTTCCGGCACTCTATCATCATGTGTATCCCTGCGAATACTGCGTCCGGGGTTCACTCCCGATGGCTCCCAGCTTCCGCCGGAAATATGGATCTCGCGCACACGATCTAGCGGATAAGCACGGATGAGCGCTTCAAAATCAAGTGAGAAATTATGCAGCTGACAATACAGGTTGTGCAAATCCAGAATGATGAATCCATTGACAGGTTCAACCAGTTTTTCCAGGAACTCTCCATGTCTTCTCACTTCTTCCGCGGAATAGGAAAAAGCCAGGTTTTCCAATCCAACCGGGCAGGAACATGCATCCCCGATGCGCTTTAAACGATCAATTCCGATCGCCAGAGTTTCAGCAGTATAAGGAACTGAGATCGGTGCACCTTTGTGAAAGTCCTCACCGGTCATGAAACCAAAATGCTCCGTAATGTGATCGAACCTGAAATTGGTAGCAATTTTGCGAAGATGATCCAGCCAGCGCTGCTGTTCAACAGTCCATTTTCCCGAGAACAATGAAAAATAAACTCCATGACCGATGAGCCGTCCTTCGCTTCCGAATGCCTGAAGCAATTCAACGAACCAACCAGGAATATCACGAACCTTATACAAAGTATCAAAAGACCATTCAATGGCTTCTACTTTTTCTGTTGCAAATAAAGGAAGTGAAGCCTGCAAAAGGGAATTATCCAGGTTGCAGGAAATTGCCGAATAAATTTTGGAAGGCCGGTTCATCCCATCCCGCAAGCCGGGCAGTTTTTATAAGCCGATGGATTTTTCTTCTCCTGTCGGGCTTTTTCCTTCTTCTCTTTTTTGGTCAAACCGGAATTCACCTCATTTTGCTGACAAGATGAAGACAAAGTACTCACAGCAACACCAACTGTTATAGCCTGGAGCAGATTAGCAGGAAGCTTCATGAAAAAAAAACTTAAAAATGTACTATTATCCCATTCCGCATGCCGGGCAGGGTTCGCAATTTGTCGGGTGAGAATCATCTGTCCCCGTTGCACGCTCAGTCTTGTTTTTTTTGATATCTTGTTTCTCACAGGAAGTCGTAGAAGCTGCAACTGCTGTTACGGAGACTCCGAGCGTAATTGCCTGTAGTAAAGATGCAGATAATTTCATGGTTTCAAAATTTTTCAAAAGGTAAAACATAAACTGAAATACGGCAAATTTATTATTTGAAGTGTAGTTTTCACTGATTATAAGTCTCTTCGCTTTCGGCAGTCGTAATTTTAACGAAATATTTTTAATCAATTTTTGATTAAAAAATAATCTTACCTATTTTTGATTTATGCAAGAACGACTCCAAGAAAAGCTCAACATCCTGGCAGACTCTGCCAAATACGACGTTTCCTGTTCCTCCAGTGGCAGCGACCGGAAAAACACCGGAAAAGGTCTTGGAAATGCTTCTGCTTCCGGGATTTGTCATACTTATACCGATGACGGACGCTGTGTTTCCTTGTTGAAAATCCTGCTGACAAACCACTGCATTTTCGATTGCGCCTATTGTGTATCACGCAAGAGCAATGATATAAAACGTGCTGCTTTTACCGTTCAGGAAGTTGTTGATCTGACTATTGGGTTTTACCGCCGGAATTACATCGAAGGATTATTCCTCAGTTCAGGAATTTTCAAAGATGCCGACACAACCATGGAACGTTTGGTTCGGGTAGCAAAAAAACTGCGGACAGAACACCGGTTTAACGGATACATTCATTTAAAAACCATTCCCGGGGCAAGTGACGAATTAATGCGAGAGGCCGGACTGTATGCCGATCGACTGAGCGTGAATATCGAACTTCCTACAGAACGCGGACTGAAACTGTTGGCGCCGGATAAAACATTCACTTCCATGGAGAAACCCATGGGATTCATCTCGAATACCATTACGGCGCTTGACGACACCCGAAAACTCATGTTGAGTACACCCAAATTTGCCCCTGCCGGACAAAGTACACAGGTCATTGTCGGAGCTACAGACGAATCTGACCATGAGATTATACAGACAGCTGACCGGTTTTACCGGGGATTTCAATTAAAGCGCGTTTATTATTCGGGATACGTTCCTGTACTGGCCGATAATAGGCTTCCTTCCCTATCGACGCAAGTCCCGCTTCTGCGAGAAAACCGGCTATACCAGGCCGACTGGCTGATGCGTTTCTATGGATTCGGAGCTCATGAAATTTTAGATTCCGACCAACCCTATCTCGACCTGGATATTGATCCGAAATTCGGATGGGCCTTGCGAAACCTTCATCTTTTCCCGTTGGACATCAACAAAGCCGATTACGAAATGATCCTCCGTGTTCCGGGAATTGGAGTCAGATCCGCGCAAAAGATCATCGCTACACGCAGGTTCAAATCACTCGGCTGGGAAAATCTCCGCAAGCTGGGAATTTCTCTAAATCGCGCTCGTTATTTCATCCTTTGTAAGGATCCGGCACTGGAAACAAAACAATACACGCCGGAAACGCTGCGCCACCTTGTTTTGTCAACCGGAAACTCCAAATTCAGCGATTTATGGGGAACCCAAACTTCCCTTTTCGGATGATATGGCTGATCTACGACGGAAGTTTTGAAGGGCTGCTGACAGTGGTTTTTGAAACCTACGAATACAAATGGAAAGAGATACACATTCGC
The DNA here is from genome assembly GCA_966248825.1 of uncultured Fluviicola sp. Lineage (GTDB taxonomy): Bacteria > Bacteroidota > Bacteroidia > Flavobacteriales_D > Crocinitomicaceae > Fluviicola. The sequence continues at coordinate 43,569 of CBINBC010000024.1, read as the reverse complement.
AAAGAAGGTACAACCGTTCCACTCCTGTTTACTGAAACAAAAATCGTGGTGACCGATGAAGAAAAGGCAAAACGCGTCTGGAAAAAACTGCTCGATCTAATCGGTGCAAAAGGTCTTCAAACGGTATGGGCAGCCTGGCTCAGTGAGAAAGAAACCATCGAAGACACCATTCTTGGGGTGATCCGTTATGCAATTGATTCCAAGCAAAATGTCTTAAGCGATTTCGCCCACCCGGATGTATTGCAATTACAGCAAACCGCGAAATCCGTCGGGAGAGAAAAGCACCGCATGGAAGCGTTTGTTCGGTTTCAACTAACAAAAGACGGAATCTACTTTTCGGTGATCGATCCTGATTTTAATGTTTTACCATTGGTTCTTCCTCATTTTAGGGATCGCTATGCGGATCAACGCTGGTTTATTTTTGATTCTCGCCGGAAGTATGGAATTTATTACGATCTGAAGGAAGCTCAATTTGTCGATTTTGTTCCGAATTCACTGATTTCACCCAATGGGGTTTCACAGGATGCTTTCGGTGACGGCGAAGATCTTTTTCAAAAATTGTGGAGCGATTATTTCAAAAGCACTAATATACAAGGAAGAAAAAACACCAAACTACACATACAGCACGTTCCAAAACGTTATTGGAAATATTTGGTGGAGAAGAAATGAGAGTGTAATAAAAGTTTGCCAACAATACCTTTCTCAATTCCGGTATTTTCATTGGTTATAGATCTGCTTTCCGGTGATTCAATTACTTTTGCTACTATTAAAAAATCCTGATTTCAGGATATTATGTCATCGTTATATAACGAATTGATATTGAACCATGTTTAATCCATAAACCTTTCCGGATAATTATAAGAAGTCATGAAAATTGCATTTACAGGAGCTCATCGCGTAGGAAAAACGACACTTGCTGAAAAAATCCATGCCCTAGTCCCGGAATTCCTGTTCATACCTGAACCTTACCTCGAATTACAGGAAGAAGGACATTTATTTTCCGAAACTCCCAGCCAGGAAGATCTCTCTTTGCAGCTTGAGCGCGCACTGGAAAATGTCGAAATAGATGAATTGGACGTTCTGTTCGACCGTTCACCACTCGACCTTCTGGCTTATATTCATGTAATTGGCGGAGCTGAGACATCCAGGAGTTTCTACCTGAAAGTCAAAGAAGCGATGGACGAAATAGACCTGCTGGTATTTGTTCCCATAGAAAAACCCGATGAAATCGGCTGTCCGGAATCCGAATTCCCCCAATTGCGCAAGCAAGTCAACAACCTGCTGGAAGAATGGCTAGATGCTTTTGATATGGATACAATCACGGTTAGCGGAACATTAGCGGAGCGTGAGAAACAGGTCATTGAGGCCATCCTTCGCTTCGATTAAACTTTTTGGAAGCAGTTTGATCTAAGAAATTATGAGCGAAAACGAAAAGCCGGAATTCTGGGAATCCAACTTCATCAGCAAGCAGGAAATGTGGGGAATCAATCCGGCAAAATCTGCATTAATTACCAAAGATCTTTTCCGGGAGAAATCCGTTAAGAATGTACTTATCCCCGGGATCGGTTACGGGCGAAACGCGCAGATTTTCCGGGAAAACGGCATGTCAGTAACCGGCATTGAGATTTCAGAAACAGCCATTCGGTTATTGCGGAAACACTATGGAGAAGACATGACCGTCTACCACGGCTCCGTAACAAACATGCCATTCGACCAAAACCAGTATGACGGGATTTTCTGCTACGCATTGATCCATTTACTGGACACTGAAGAACGCAAAAAACTCATCAGGGACTGTTACAGTCAGCTTACAAACGGCGGAACCATGGTCTTTACCGTCATTTCCAAAAAAGCTCCAACTTACGGAACCGGAACCCCCATCGGGAAAGACCGCTTTGAACAGTTCGGCGGAGTTAACATGTTCTTCTACGACGAAGATTCGATCCGGGAAGAATTCGGGGAATTTGGTTTGACCGAGATCCGGGAAGTTGAAGAGAACTTTCCTTTTTACTGGATTGTTTGTGAGAAGAATCGTTAATCAGTTTGTCATTTTTAAGTATACTTACCCATGAATATTTGTTTCTACTCAAGCGCTTTCTCATTATTTTAGTCTTCATGAATGCCAAAGAATTACTCAAAGACCATATTTCGAAAACGATTTCGCTTTCCGAAGAAGAATTCGAATATGTCTTTTCGCATTTTAAAGAGCACTATTTCACCAAAGGGCAAACCATTATTTCAGCCGGCGACAAAGTAAATCACGAATATTTTGTGGCGGAAGGATGTCTCAAGTCCTTCTACATCAACGAAGAAGTGAAGATGTTTATCCTGCAATTTTCCATGCCGAATTGGTGGGCCTCTGACTTTGAAGCTTTATATAGCGGTGAAAAGGCAAAGATCAATGTCGACTGTATTACAGACGCAACCGTTTTGGCACTTTCGAACGAAGACCGGGAGAAATTGTGCCGTGAGATCCATGCCGTAGAGCATTTCTTTCGCTGGCGCACCAACAAAGGATATGTCGCCACTCAAAAGCGGCTGCTTTCCTTCATGAACAACGATACCAAACACCGCTACGAAGAACTGCTTGCACTTTACCCACAGCTTTACAACCTCGTCCCAAAACACCTTATTGCTGCATATTTGGGCGTTTCGAGAGAAACTCTAAGTCGGTTGCAGTAGGTTTAGTTTTAAACTTATCCACCCATTTCCATTCTATTTCTCATTCTCCATGTGATATAGATCACATTTCCTCAACACTTTTCCGATTGTGATGTATGTCACACAATCACGTGCTTTTTCCGCCTCAACTTTGTGTTATTCATTAAAAGATTAAAACATGAAAACACAATTTGAAATCAACAACGCAAAAAGCAAAGTAGAATGGATAGGCCGAAAAGTTACAGGTGCTCACAACGGAACAATCGACTTCAAAGCAGGCCACTTACAATTCAACGATCAATTTCTAAGCGGTGGAAACTTCGTGATCGATACCACTTCAATCAAAATCCTGGACATTACAGATCCGGAAACCAATGCCCAATTCGCTGGCCACCTGGCTTCGGATGATTTTTTCAGCTCCGAACAATTCCCGGAAGCACGTATGGAAGTTGTCCAGGTCGAACCGCGTGAAAAGGGCTCGTACTATGTGAACGGAGACCTGACAATTAAAGGAATCACTCACCCGATTGGGTTTGATATGCAGGTAAATCAAGCGGAAAACAGTGTGACTGTAACCGGGAAAATGACGATAGACCGCACCAAATACAATATCCGCTTCCGTTCCGGGAATTTCTTTACGAACCTGGGAGACAATCTTATTTACAACAATTTCGATTTAAACTTCACCCTCACAGCAGAGGCTTAAAATTTACAGTCATGCCGGTTATTAATATACAATTAACGCGGGAAGGCGTTACAGGTGAGCAAAAAAGAGCACTCATTCAGCAATTCACCGACGTGGTTACAAACGTCCTGAACAAAGATCCTAACTTGACGCATATCATTATCCAGGAAGTCGATACTGACAATTGGGGATATGGAGGGGAACAAGCTTCCATATTGCGGGAACAGGGAATCACAGCCGACAAAAAATAAGTCGTATGAAATTACTAATAATCGCATATACGATTTGTATAGGGCAAATTGGAGGGCATTTGATTAATCACTTGCCCACAATGCCCGATCAAAACATAAAACTTGAAATCATGAAAACAACCAGCAAAGAGTCAATTACAGCAGTAATTCATCAGTATTTCAAAGGAATTGAAACCGGCGACACTACTCTTTTGGGAAACACCTTTCATAAAGACGCACTGCTTTTCGGAGACATAAACGGAACTCCGTATGCCAAAACACGGAATGACTACCTGAGCGGAGTTGCCACGCGTATCAGCCCTGAAAAATCAGGCCAGCCGTTTGAATCCGAGATCCTTTTCATTGAAGTGATCAATTCCATCGCAATTGTGAAACTGCATGTCAGAATGTATGCCTTCAATTACTACAATTTCCTGACACTTCACAAAACGAACAATAACTGGCTGATTGTCAACAAAACACTAACAAACGTCATAGATTAATTCCTTAAATTCAATTCATTATGTGGAACAAGACAAAAGCATCGAAATTAATGGGCATTGAATATCCCATTTTACAAGGGCCGTTCGGCGGTGGATTATCCACGCCCAAATTGGTAGCAACGGTTTCGAACATGGGCGGTTTGGGCGGATACGGAGCTTACAGTATTTCTCCGGAGGAGATTTATCAAGTCGACAAACGGATCAAATCACTCACTAGCAAACCTTACAACCTGAACTTATGGGTTTCAGACACGGATGCTCCCAACGAAACTGTCAGTGACGAACAATTCGAACAAACAAAAGCCCTGTTCAAACCATATTTTGATCGGACGGGTATTGAGCTTCCTCTAAAACCTGATTTCAAAACACGTTTTGAGAACCAATTCCAGGTCATTTTGGATGTAAAGCCGAAAGTTTTCAGTTTTGTTTTTGGAATTCCTTCACCCGATATGCTGGAAGAAGCTCGAAAACGCGGTATCCTGCTTGTCGGCAATGCCACTACCCTGGATGAAGCAATTGCTTTGGAACTGGCCGGTGTTGATGCGATAGTTGCATCAGGTTTTGAAGCCGGCGGACACCGGCCTTCTTTTTTGGAATCCGCAGAATTATCGACGACCGGAAGCTTTGTACTCACACAACTCATCCGTGAACAGGTAAAAGTTCCGGTTATAACTGCAGGTGGTATTGCCAATGGAAAAGGAATTACTGCAGCTTTTGCTTTGGGCGCCGACGCTGTTCAGATAGGAACAGCATTTTTGGCTACGGAAGAATCCGGGGCATTACCAGAACACCGCGAGGCATTGTTTTCAGATGCTGCAAAACAAACCATCCTAACAAAAGCATATACCGGAAGGTTGGGACGAGGAATCATTACTCAACTGGCCAAAGAAGTCAGAGGTAAAGATGACTACATTCTCCCCTTCCCACTTCAAACGGCATTCATGTCCTCACTCCGGAAAGCCGCTTTGACGCAAGGCAAACACGACCTGGTATTGTTCTGGAGCGGACAGATCGCACCGATCTTAAAACACCGGAAAGCAAGTGAATTGATGCAGTCATTGATTGAAGAAATGGACAAGTGATTTTTTTGTTGGTTTGCAGATTACATCAACTCCCGGATCGCAGCCAATTTAAAATTGAGGTCTTCGTTTTTTTCGGCATCTGTTGAAAATTAGTATCTCAAATATCAGGAATTTCGATCAGTATAGCCACCATAAACCGTAAATTAGCTCCTATGACGATCATCTCCCTATTAATCGCCCTGATTTCACTTTGCTGTCCGTTCCTGATGTTCCTGGACTATCACAAACGGGGCCAAATACACATTGCGATCATCTATGTAGCGGTATTCTTTGCAATCACTTTTCTGGCTTACAAATTCATCTATAGCTACGGATTAATCTTTGCGGGAATGGTTCCATTTTTAATACTGGCTCTTTGTTTGATAAAAAACACTGAAAACCAAATACTTACCTGGTTAAGGGGAAACCCCCGGTTTGTGTTTCTTTCTTAACAAAGAAGGAAAAATCAAAATTAAAACCCTAGATTCGCACCGAATTTTTAAATCACTATTTATGATGAAAAAACTACACTTAATTTTTCTTGCGTTTACTTTTTTTGGTTTTAAAGCCTATGCACAGCCATGTGCTGCTGTCATCACTGCCTCAGATGCCCTGATTTGTTCCGGTGACAGCATTACCCTTCATGCTATTGCAAATGGTCCGGATAACCAACTGGATGCCTCGAACACTGCCGGAAACAATCACCGCGGTAACATGTTCGATATTGTTGCTACAAACGCCGTAACTATTCTCTCTTTCGATGCTTCCCCTATGGGAAATACAACCATCGAAATCTATTACAAAGTTGGTACCTGGAACGGATTCGCCAATACACCTGCTGCATGGACGTATATCGGTTCGGCCGCTACTCCATACACCGGAGGATTCTCAGCTGTTGCAGTCCCGGTAAATGTGACTATCCCGGCGGGTCAAACGTATGCATTTTACGTAACTTCGAATACATCCGCAGTCAGTCTGAACTACTCAAATGGTACAGCAGTAGGAAATGTTTACTCCTCTGATGCAAACATCACTTTCCTGGAGGGGGGTGGATTGGAATATCCGTTTACGCAAAATACAGGTGCGGTTTACCAACCGCGTGTATGGAACGGAAGAATCCACTATGCAATAGCGAATCAACCGGGATCAACACTTACCTGGGGAACCGGAGAAACAACAGCGTCTATTCCAGCGGCACCTGCAGCTTCAACAACTTATACAGTATCAGCAACAGTTCCCGGGTGTCCTTCCACGTTGGCGGATACAGTTGATGTAGTAGTGTCAATTCCTGTAGTAACAGCGAATGCGCCTGCAGTAGTTTGTGCAGAAGATGAAGTAGTACTTTACGGTATTGGTGCGGAAACCTACAGTTGGAATAACGGTGTCACTGACAGCGTAGCCTTTGATGCGATGACTACTACAACTTATGTCGTGACCGGTACTGATTCAATCGGTTGTACCGATACTGACACGATAACGATGACCGTAAATCAGCTTCCTATGGTAAATGCCGGTGCAGATTTCGGGGTTTGTGAAGGGAATGATATCACTTTAGCCGGACAAGGTGCAGATGCTTACACCTGGAATAACGGAGTAATGGATAATGTTCCGTTCGAGCCCGCAACAACGGCTTCCTATATTGTAACAGGAACAGACGCCAACGGCTGCATTAAAAACGATACCATAAAAGTAACCGTTAATCCTTTACCGGTTGTTTCTGCAGGACCGGACTTAGATCTTTGCCAGGGAGTACCTCATACATTTTCAGGAACAGGTGCACAAACTTATGTTTGGACTAACGGAGTAACCAATGACACTCCCGCTATTCCTATGAACACAACATATACAGTAACCGGAACAGATTCAAACGGATGTTCTTCAAGTGATCAAATGTCAGTTACTATCCACAACGTGATGTCCTCGATTTTTTCATCCGGTGGAATACTCACTGCCGGAGTATTGGTCGACATGACTGCTCAGTGGGTAAATTGTGCTGATATGTCTATCATTCCGGGAGCAACAGACGTCATTTTTGAACCAACACACGGCGGAACTTACGCCATTGTTATTCAGGACAATGTTTACGGATGCATTGATACTTCAAATTGCGTAGATATTCAATTTGCAGGGATCGACGAAATGTCGGGTGCTGAGTTGAGCGTTTACCCGGTTCCAACAAATGGAAAAGTGACCGTTGCTTCAACAGGAGCAGTAATTGATCGCATCGAGTTGATCGACATACTTGGAAAAGTACTGGAAACTTCAGAACCGAATACGCTTCAGGCGGAACTGGATCTTTCAGCTTATGAGTCCAATACTTTTTTCCTGCGTGTTTACCGCAGCGGACAGGCGGGTTTGCTAAAAGTGATAAAGAATTGATAAAACCAAATTTCCCGATCGACATTTCATAAATTGTCAATAGATCTCTAACCTCAGTAAACTATGTTTGCTGGGGTTTTTTATTTCAGTTTAAATTTCTGATTCCGCCACCTTATTTTAACGAATTTTAAGGTTTTCACCCACTTAGAAAATCGATTTAATCACTTACCTTTATTCATTCGAAAGTACAAGCTTTATCCAATTTCACTGACCGAAAAATTTTCATTCCAAACTCCCGGTCAGTCACAACTTAAAACAAACAATAATATGCGCAAAGGATTTGTATTTACACCCTATTCTGCTCCCGAGTTGTCTCCCTTCGACAGGTTATTTGAGATCTTTAAAGAACTCATTACGCACACATCGGGAGATTTTGACGAGGCAATTGACTGGCTCCGTGTACTCGACCAAGAATACGAGCTTACTACGCCGGATTACACCATTGATGATTTCGTGGAAGATCTTCGGAAAAAGAACTTTATCCGTGATAAAAACGGGAAAGACGGAACCGGCGGAGCAGAAATTACTGCTAAAATGGAACGAGCCATTCGCCAGCATGCCCTGGAACAAATTTTCGGGAACCTGAAAAAAAGCGGTCTTGGAAATCACCGTACCAAACACAGCGGGACCGGCGATGAACAAACCGGTGATTACCGACAATTCAATTTCGGCGACGGGCTGGAAAAAATCTCCATGACAGAGAGTCTGCGAAACGCTCAGATCAATAACGGAATGGGTGAATTCCAGCTCCACGAACGCGATTTAGTGGTTGAAGAGAGCTTCTACAAAGCACAAATGAGTACTGTTCTGATGATAGATATCAGCCACAGCATGATCCTTTACGGCGAAGACCGCATTACACCGGCTAAAAAAGTAGCCATGGCTTTGGCCGAACTCATCAAAACACGCTATCCGAAAGACACACTCGACATCCTGGTTTTCGGAGATGATGCCTGGGCTATTGAGGCGAAAGACCTTCCTTACCTGGAAGTCGGACCGTACCACACCAATACCGTTGCAGGGCTCGAATTGGCAATGGACCTGCTTCGCAGAAAGCGCAATACCAACAAGCAAATCTTTATGATTACCGACGGAAAACCGAGTTGTGTGATCGAGCCGGATGGCTCCTATTATATGAACTCTGTTGGCCTGGACAAGTACATAGTAGACAAATGCTACACAACGGCTCAACAGGCGCGTAAACTGCACATTCCAATCACCACGTTCATGATTGCACAAGACCCGTATTTACAGCAATTCATACAGAACTTTACAGCTGCAAACCAGGGAAAGGCATTCTATACCGGTATTCAGGGACTGGGACAAATGATCTTTGAAGATTATCAAACAAATCGCATTAAACGAATCAGAGGCTAATTAAAAGAGTCAAGAAACAAGACTTCATGAGTCAGGACTCAATATCTTATAAATACAACAACCATGGTCTTGACTCTTGACTCAATTAGTCTTGACTCTATCAATAACAAAACGTATGAAATCAATTAAAACATTAGGCGAATTAAAAGCATCGGGATACCAGACCAAAAGCGTTAAAGAAGAACTGCGGGCGAATTTAATGGAAGCATTGAAATCCGGAAAGCAGGCATTTGAAGGAATACACGGTTACGAAAACACAGTTATACCGGAATTGGAGCGTGCTATCCTCGCGAAACACAACATCAATTTACTGGGACTTCGCGGACAGGCAAAAACACGTCTGGCGCGCCTGATGGTAAACCTGCTTGACGAATGGATGCCTATCGTTCAGGGATCTGAAGTAAACGATGATCCGCTGGCGCCGCTTTCCCGCTACGCAAAAGACCTGATTGCGGAAAAAGGAGATAACACACCGATTTCATGGGTTCACCGCGAAGAACGCTTTGCTGAAAAACTGGCAACTCCGGATGTAACGATTGCCGACCTCATTGGGGACGTAGATCCGATCAAAGCTGCAAACATGAAGTTGTCCTACGCGGACGAGCGCGTCATTCACTTCGGGATGATCCCGCGAGCAAATCGCTGTATTTTCGTGATTAATGAATTACCGGATTTGCAGGCCCGCATCCAGGTGGCTTTATTCAATATTTTACAGGAGGGCGATATCCAGATTCGTGGTTTCCAATTGCGTTTCCCACTGGACATCCAGTTTGTATTCACCGCAAACCCGGAGGATTACACCAACCGCGGAAGTATTGTTACACCGCTGAAAGACCGTATCGGTTCTCAAATTCTCACGCACTACCCGGAAACTATCCAGGTTGCAAGGACCATTACCGAGCAGGAAGCAAAACTGGAAGGAGATCAGAAAGAGAACATCACTGTTCCGGGACTGGCAATGGACCTGATCGAACAAATCGGATTTGAAGCACGCGAAAGCGAATACATTGACGTGAAAAGTGGTGTAAGTGCCCGAATGAGCATTTCTGCCTTTGAGAACCTGGTAAGTACAGCAGAATTACGCGGATTGAAAAGCAAGAGCCCGAAAACAAGTGTCAGACTCGCCGATTTCCAGGGAATTATTCCGGCCTTAACGGGAAAAATGGAATTGGTGTACGAAGGCGAACAGGAAGGAAGTACGTATGTTGCGGAACAATTGATCGGAAGAGCGGTAAAAACCCTGTTCGAAAGCTATTTCCCGAAAGTAGAGAAATTAGAGAAACCGGGAGAAAGCGGTCCGTACCAGGAAATCGTAAATTGGTTCTTCGAACAGGATGAATTCGTTCTTTCCGAAGATGCGGATGACAAGACTTATCACGCCCAACTGGATTCTATTACTCCGCTGGAAGCTTTGATCCAAAAATACCAGCCGAAAGTTGCTCCTGCAGAAAAGCATTTCCTGAAAGAATTTGTTTTATGGGGCTTGGTGGAAAGCAAGAAACTAAGCAAATCACAAATGAATAACAATACGACATTTAGTGATCAATTCAGTTCGTATGTGCGCGGTGGATTGAATTAAGAGCTATTATTTAATAAACGTAGGGGCCTCCCGCATGTGCGGGATTCGCCCCTACGTTTTTTTATTTCAGGACGGGACAAAACAAAAAAGGGAACCCGATTCGGATTCCCTTTTATATTTTAATAACTGATTCTTATTTCTCAGCCAATTTGATTGTTGTTTTTCCTGAAGTGGAACTTGTGGAACCTCCTGAAGTGCTGGAATTTCCGATTTCAGACTCCAAAGCCAACTCTTTACCTTTAGACTCAGTAACTGTATAGATCATTACGCTCTCACCAGTCATATAGCTATCAGTATCTGTAGTTGTTTGAGATGTACCTGCGAAAGAAACTACCTGAGTTGTTGTTTCAGACAAAGTATTGAACATTACACGCTCGTTCTTTTTGAACTCATCTCCTTTTGTTTTACCAACGAAAGACCATGTTCCGCTTGCAGTCATAGTCATTTTTGTAGTCACTCCGCCGCTAGTAGCAGAAACATCACGTGTACTAGTCCATGTACCATCTTTCTCGATAGTCATTTCGTTTGTATTCACAGTAAATGTACTGGTAGTAGTAGTTGTAGATCCTCCTGAAGTTGATGCAGTAGTATTAGTACCACTTGTTTCAGTCATGGTAGTCGTGTAAACTGTTTTGTCACCGTTTGACTCAGTTTCAGTTTCTGTAGAATTGAACTCAGTAACTTTCCACTCATTAGCCATTTTACCTTTACTTGATTTACCACAAGAAGCCAATCCGGCAGCTAAAAATGCAACACTCAGGGTGCAGATAAAAATCTTTTTCATTATTGTAAGTTATAAATTAGTTGAGCAAATGTACCACTATTCGGGTAAAAGCCAAACTTTTAACAAAAAGATAACTGGATTTGCTTGATATATCCATTGGATGAATTTGCGGTTAAAAAAGGAAGAACAACATGACTCTCCCCTTTCTCATCTGAACATACTTCTATCCTATTTTTCCCACTGGCAAAGGTTCCATGCTGTTTTCATCTTCATTGTCCGGGGCAATGCTTAGAAATTTCGGGATGAGTTTTTGAACGACTAAATCTTGCACTTCAGTCCCTATTCGAACCGATCTTTTTTAGAATCTTTAACAGTATTTTCAGTCCAAATCGGCTGCCTGACAAACTTGCGTAAAACGCATTAAGATCTTTATCAAAAGAAAAAGGATCCGTTTATCGAATCCTTCCTTTTAACAATTAAATATCGGTCTCAGTCTTATTGAAGCGTTATTTTTTTAATCATCTTAGTACTGTGGCCTGATCCGGAATCCGGGGTAAATACATAGTTTTTGTCCAGTTCAATCTCCAACGCATCTTTTTTGGATGTTTTAACCACATAAACAAGTACATTTTCTCCGGTCAAAAAGGTTGATTCGGTTGAGTTTTCGGACATCACAATTGTGCCCGAATAGTTTTTTTCCTGGGTCTCAGACTTTAAAACATTGAAATGGATCCGTTCATTCTTTTCAAAATCGTCTCCCTTGTTCTTCTTTAAAAAGCTCCAGGTACCACTTAACTTAGTGCGGCTGTAGGAAGCAAACCCATTATTCGGATAATTGATTTCCTGCAAGTAGGTCCATGTACCGTCTTTTTTGATCGCGAATTCATGTGCTTTTACTTCACCTGTTCTGGAATTTGTTGTTCCGGGTCCGGTAGAGGGTTCATAAATAACGGTATTGGCAACTGTGCTTTCCGTCATTGAAATAGTGCTGACACTGCGGTCACCGTTGGATGTGTTGAATTCCTGTTCCTCGAAATAAGAAACCACTTTCCAATCATTCGTCAATTTTCTTTTGGTTGTCTTGCCGCAAGAAGTCATTCCAACTACTGTCATAGCAAACATCCCAATATATAGTAAGGTATTTTTCATGCTTTTCATTTTATGTGGTATTCAGTTAAAATTCAGGGTTTAATCAAATTTTTGCATTTTGCATTTTGCATTTTGCATTTTGCATTTTGCATTTTTAAGCTATTTTTCTTCCAAAACAATGGACCGCATCATTTTCTTAGTGCTTGCATTTCCGTTTAATACTTCCTGTGAGTCGACATCCAATTTCAGTTCAAGTTCCTTGTTTTTGGATTTAACAATGGTGTAAACCACGATGCTTTCCCCCGGGGAATAGGTTGTTTTACTTGAGTTAGAGTTCGCTAAAACATTATTAACAGTCTGAACGGTCGAGCTGGTACGCTCCAGAGCTTCCAGGGAAATCCGCTCATTCTTTTCAAAATCTTCTCCTTTTGATTTCTTCACAAAATTCCAGTTTCCGCTTTGAATGTTCTTTACAACATAATTGCTTGTATTTCCACCGCCCAGATCCTGGTTATAGGTCAATTCCTGGTTCCAGGTCCAGGTCCCGTCTTTTTTAATTTCGATTGTATTGGTTGTCACTGTACCTGAAGTTTCCGTCGTGATTGTGTTCCCGGAAAACGGCGTTTGTTCGGAATAATTGGAGAATGTGGTTTCAGTATAAGTATTTTTGGAATAATTTTTATCACCTCCTGAATTCACGACAGTTTGCTCGTCGGTTTGAGAAACGATCGTCCAGTTGTTTGCGATTTTCCCAGTGGTTGATTTGCCGCAGGATGCCGTTCCCAGAACCAAAATTATAAATCCAAGTCCGTAAAGGATTGTTTTTTTCATAGTTTAGATGTATTAATTAAGCAATCTGTTCATACAACGTTGATTTTGATCATTTAGTTGGAACGGACAGAGCAAAGTTAAACATCTTGATCAAAAATCTTTTGTTCCCATTGTTTTAAGCGGAAACTCGAATAAATAATCCATAAAAAAATACAATACTGCTGCTCTTAGTGTTTTCCGGGTTTAGGATGGCATTGAATAATAACCAGTTGTAATAACTTCAAACGACCGAACAAGCTTAGCAAATGCATGCCGCATAAATTGTTTGACCGATAAAATGAAAAATATTATTGTTCTTTTTTTGCACTTAATGGGTTAAAATGCTGACCTTTGCGAAAGAAAATATTTTTAGAATGATTCGATTCATCTTTTTAATCCCCCTGATCACTCTTGCTTTCGGCTTCGCTGAGAAGCAGGAAACAAGAACTAAATTCACTGTTCAGAATGTCCCTTTCGTCAATCACGAATCGGATGATACGCTAAAAATCAATGACCTTGTATTTGCTGACTTCTTTTCTCCGAACGGAGACGGATACAACGATCATTTCATGATCCTGAATGTATTGAACTATCCTTCCAATTATCTAAAAGTATTCAATCGTTGGGGAGAAACCGTTTATTACGCATCACCCTACCTGAACCTTTGGGACGGAAGATCAAACCAGGCTAATTCCATGCTTGGTGAAGAATGCTCACCTGGTGTTTATTATTTTGAATTCAACGACGGATACGGAAACATTGCATCCGGTAAAATAACATTGAAACGATGAGAAAAATTTACTCCCTTTTGGTGTTATTGACTATCACCTTCACATCTTCAGCGCAATTGCGTACTTTGTACAATCAATACATGTTAAACCAGGGAGTATTCAATCCCGGGTACATGGATATTTCCACACGATACAGTGCTACGCTGCATTTCAGGAAACAATGGATGACCACTCCGGAAACTCCTTTGACTTTTACGGCAAACGGTCATTATCACATTACCCAGAACCATGGAGTTGGCGCTATAGCAGTCAGTGATTTTACAAACGGAGTAAATTCCCTGGAAATCGGTGGTATTTATAATTATCACGTTTGGCTGGGCGAAAGAACGGCACTTGGTTTAGGTGTAAAATTAGGCTACCAGCAACGATCCCTGCAGACAGATTACATCTATTTCAGTGAAAAAGAACCGACTCTGGACAACCGTGTTTCCCGTGGGTTAAACCTGGGAGTTGGTTTATCCATTCAGTCACAAAATTTCGATTTCGGAATTTCCATGCCTAGCATTTTTGACAATGCTTTAGCTGATCCTTCGAATTTTTATACCACAACCTACAATCATTTTTATTCGCACATCGGCTACAAGATCCGCTTCAACGACAATATCATTTTGTATCCGTCTGCGATGGCACGTGCTGTAAAAGGTTCACGCCTGAACATGTCTTTTGACGGTCACTTCCTCTTTGGCCAGCTGGTTTGGGTTGGCGGTGGTTACCAGTCTGATAATTCGGTAACTGCAAGTTTGGGGTTCTTTTTAGAAAAAGGATTACGCATCGTTTACACTTACCAGACGAGTACTTTTTCACCCCACAAAACAACCTTCGAGCATACGCATGAGATCACACTGAACTTTGCACGCACAATTGAAGAACTGCCCTTTGCAAGACGCAAATTCACAACAAGAAGAGGAGGAACCTTCCGGAAGAAACAAAAGTGGTAGTACAGGACTAAAACTACATAGGAACATAGAGCACATAGCAGAAGAGATGTGTTTTAGTTCTTAGATGAATTACATTGGTGATTTAAATAAGTAGAAAAGATCCGGCTCTATCACAGATATAGATCACACTTTCTTCTGCGTTCCTCCGCGCTCGTCTGCGGGAAATAAACCTATGTAGCTAATACTATTTGTCTTTCTTAGCCCGGAAGATCAACAAAGGAACAACGAAGATAGCCAATGTCAAACCGGAAATGAACAGATCAAATTGCTCCGATTCGATCCATTTTGCGGAAGGCATATAATGTACCAGTAAAGCTAAACACAATTTAACACCCAAAATTCCGATTACCAGGAAAGCAGAGTTTTCCAGGAACGGATATTTTTCCATCAATACCACAAAATACTTGGCGACATAACGCATCGCCAAAATCCCGATAAACACACCAATGCAGATCAGGACTACATTATCCGAATAAGCAACTACTGCAAAAATATTATCAATGGAGAAAACGATGTCCATGAACTCAACCGCCAATACAGTCGACCAGAAAATACCGATCACCCCTACCGTTCCGCGGTAAATAAAGCTTTTCTTGGTTTCCTGTACCTCCGATTCGATCTCTTCATGAACACTCTTCGCAGCGAAATGCTTGACTGCCATATAGATCAGGTAAGCACCTCCAATCGGTTTGAACCACCAGATGCTCAGGATTGATTCCACCAGTATCAATGCAAGCCCTCGAAAAATATAAGCTCCCAGAATGCCGTATTTCAATGCTTTTGCCTGCTGTTCTTTGGGAAGGTCTTTCACCATCGTTGCCAGTACAGCGGCATTGTCGAATGACAAAATGATTTCGAGTAGTAAAATTCCAAGTATCAGTAAAATAGCATTGAGGGGATTCTCTGTCATGAGAGCCGCAAATTCCTGGAATTGATTCATCATAGGACCGTGTCTGTGTTTTTAAAGAGCTGTAAAGATACGCTATAATTCAAAAAGCAAAATATCAAAAGTGAAATGGATCAAAAACGTGTAGTATTAAGAAGAAAAATTTCCCGGTTTAAAAACTGATTTCATCATTCTTAATTAGGAATTCTGAATTCGTAATTAGCTATATTTGTTACTATGGATTTCCAACTCACTTCTGAATTTAAACCGACAGGTGATCAGCCTGTTGCTATCGAACAATTAGTCAGCGGAATCCGCGACGGACATTTCGCTCAAACCTTGCTCGGTGTTACGGGAAGCGGTAAGACTTTTACCATGGCAAACGTCATTCAGCAGGTAGAGAAACCAACATTGATCCTTTCACACAATAAAACACTTGCGGCACAGCTTTACGGGGAATTCAAACAATTTTTCCCGAATAATGCCGTGGAATACTTCGTAAGTTATTACGACTATTATCAGCCGGAAGCTTATTTGCCGGTAACAGATACCTATATCGAGAAAGATCTGCAGATCAATGACGAAATTGAGAAACTGCGTCTTTCAGCTACCTCTGCCCTGCTTTCAGGACGAAGAGATGTGATCGTAATCGCATCCGTGAGTTGTATTTACGGTATTGGGAACCCGAATGAATTTGCAAACTCCATCATACCGATCCGCATCGGGCAGTCTTTTCCCAGAAATAAGTTCCTGTTGCGATTGGTCGAAAATTTATATTCAAGGACAGAAGCCGAATTCAAACGCGGGACTTTCCGTGTAAAGGGAGATACGGTCGATATTTACCTTGCCTATGCGGATTATGCATTACGCGTGGAATTTTGGGGAGATGAAATCGAACGCATCCGGACCATTGATCCGGAGAATAATTCAGAGATTGAAGTTTTTTCCGAAATCAACATTTATCCGGCAAACATTTTCGTTTCCAGTCCCGAAACTACCCGCAGGGCAATCGATCAAATCGGGGAGGATATGGTCATCCAGGTTGAGAACTTCAAACGTGAGGGGAAACTTCTGGAAGCAAAACGTTTGGAAGAACGCACTTCCTACGACATGGAAATGATGCGGGAATTGGGCTATTGCTCCGGAATTGAGAACTATTCGCGCTATTTCGATCAGCGTGCACCGGGAACACGGCCTTTCTGTTTATTGGATTATTTCCCGGACGATTATTTGATGATCGTAGACGAAAGCCACGTAACGATGCCACAGATTCGTGCCATGTATGGCGGTGACCGCGCACGAAAGATCAATCTCGTGGATTACGGCTTCCGGATCCAGGCAGCAATGGACAACCGTCCGCTGATGTTTGACGAATTCCAGTCACTGATAAACCAGATTGTTTATGTTTCCGCTACTCCGGCTGATTTTGAACTGGAACAATCCGAAGGAGTTGTAGTGGAACAGCTGATTCGCCCTACCGGATTATTGGATCCTGTGATTGAAGTGCGTCCGAGCCTGAACCAGATCGATGATTTGATCGAAGAAATGCAATTACGTATCGAAAAAGATGAACGTACATTGGTTACAACACTGACTAAGCGCATGGCGGAAGAATTGCAGAAATACCTGGATAAACTGGGCATTGCCTGCCGTTACATCCATTCGGATATTGACACCATTGAACGCGTGGAAATCCTGCGTCAGCTGCGTTTGGGCGAATTTGACGTTCTGATCGGGGTGAACCTGCTTCGTGAGGGACTCGATTTACCGGAAGTAAGTTTGGTTGCTATCATTGATGCGGACAAAGAAGGATTTTTGAGAAATGAGCGCTCGCTGGTCCAAACAGTAGGTCGTGCCGCAAGGAACGTAAATGGCCGCGTGATTATGTATGCAGACAAAATGACCGATTCGATGCAACGTACCATTACCGAAACAGAGCGCAGAAGAGCTATGCAGATGGCTTACAACGAAGCGAACGGCATTGTCCCGACAGCATTAAACAAATCCAAGGAAGTTATTCTGAAATCAACGAAAGTGGCGGACGGAGATCCGGAAACACGTTCACAGAAAGCATACTATGCTCCGGAAGAATCCGGCTCCATGGCTGCAGAACCGGCTGTGAATTACACTGATCCCGAAGAACTGGAAAAAGCGATCGTTGCGAAACGCAAACAGATGGAAAAAGCTGCAAAAGAGCTTGACTTTATCGAAGCTGCACGTCTGCGCGATGAATTATTTGAATTACAGGCTAAGAAAAAATAGAGACTTGAGACATAAGACAGGAATCTGTCTAAAGTCTGTAGTCTTTCATCTTAAGTTTAAACAGTAATAAACTCTGCAAAATGAAAAAAACAATCTTCCTTGCAACACTCCTAGTGGTAGTGGCTGCCTGCAACAAGCCGCTGTTGAAATACAATTCCGATTTCGAGGGAACCTGGTACAGCGATCCCCAGTACAACCCCGATTTAGGTGTTTTTGTAAGCGATGAACTCGTCTTTTCAGGAAAAGAAGGCAGTTATCAGGTTGATTGCAAAGATACCTGTGTGACCAACTTATGTGATTGCACGGCAAAAATCACCGGAACACCGGAAATCAATAAACAGCATACAATTATCCGATTGAATTCCCAAACTCCGCGAACATTCCAGCTGGACGCAGAACCTTATGAACAAAGTGGTTTTTGGTTTATGGAAGTGGACGGGAAGACCTATAAAAAACAGTAGACGCAGGCTCGAGATTTATCGTAAAACTACTGTTACATCCAACCATTTTTCGGCGAATAGTACCAGTCCTATTCATTCAATTTGTAATTTCGCAAACAAAAAACTATGAACTTCAAGTCTGCTTTGGGTGCGCTTCGCATTGTGGGGATATTGGAAGGAATTTCCTTTCTTTCCTTTTTGGTGACCATGCCTTTGAAATACATGATGGACATTACAGCTCCGAATAAAATTGTAGGAATGGCACACGGTGTTTTATTCATCGCATATGTGTTTTTGGTATTTTGGGCGTCAACAGAAACAAAGTGGAATATGAAAACCAAATTTTGGGCATACGTAGCTTCTCTATTGCCTTTCGGGACCTTTGTTGCAGACGCCAAAATTTTCAAACCGACACAGGAATCCCTGAAATCCATCTGATTTTAGTACCTTCGCATTGAATATGGATACAAGAAAACTGATCGAAGTCTGCTATACTCCTGGTGAGTATGCATATTTTAAAGATGAATTTGAAATCGTGGTGGTGATTGACGTGTTGCGTGCAACATCTGCAATCTGCGCGGCATTCGACAATGGAATTGCATCCATTATCCCGGTTCCGACAGTAGAAGAAGCCTGGGAATACAAACAAAAAGGATTCCTCGCCGGTGCCGAACGTAAAGGTCAGATCGTAGAGGGTTTTGACTTTGGTAATTCGCCTTTTTCTTACATGAAGGAAGAGTTTAAAGGTCAGGATGTGGTATTAACAACTACTAACGGGACCAAATCACTCGACGTTGCAAAAGATGCGGAGATTGTAGTTGTTGGCTCTTTCCTGAATTTAAATCACCTGAATGAATGGCTGGAAAAACAGGATAAAAATATTTTATGCTTATGTTCCGGCTGGCAGGATAAATTCAACCTGGAGGATACAATCTGTGCAGGAGCAATCTGCGACCACCTGATCAATACCGGGAATTTTACTTCCGTAGAGGATTCATCCATCGCAGCAAAATACTTATATCTTTCAGCAAAAGACAATTATCTCGGATTTTTAAAGTCCAGTTCGCACAGAAGACGATTAAAAAACTTAAATTTGAATGAAGACATCAAGTATTGTTTGACACCAAATCAAACAAACGTGATTCCAATTTTAAGAAATGGTAAACTCGTCAACATTTCGGAGAACTAGCACTACTTTACTACTGAGCCTGTTTTTGACAGGCATCGGGAACGCTGCTCCCCTACCTATTTATCAGAAGCCAAATCCTGCATTGTGGGGATTCTTCGGGCACAAACGTATTAACCGCGTGGCTACTTTTACGCTTCCACCGGAAATGTTCGGCTTTTTTAAGGAAAATATTGAGTTTATTACGGAGCATGCCGTAGATCCTGACAAACGCCGTTACGGTGTAGACGGTGAAGCTCAGCGGCATTACATCGATATTGATCATTATGCGGTAAACGGCCAAAATCCTTTTGAAGTAGTGCCAAAGCGCTGGAAGGACGCAGTTGCCAAATTTACCGAAGACACCCTTCAGGCATACGGAATTGTTCCCTGGCACATTTTGGTGATGAAAAACCGGCTTCAGAAAGCTTTCGAATCGAAGAACATCGACCTGATCCTGAAAAACGCAACGGAAATTGGTCATTACATCGGGGACGCGCATGTCCCTCTGCATACGACTGAGAACTACAACGGACAATTAACCGGTCAGCGCGGTATTCATGGTTTATGGGAAAGCCGTATTGTTGAACTGAATGCGGAAGACTATGATTATTTTGTAGGGAAAGGAAAATACATTCCGGACGTACTGGAATTTGCCTGGGATGCAGTGAAAGCTTCCAATGCAGCCGTAGATTCGGTGTTGAGCATAGAAAAAGAACTAACCTCAGAGTTTCCCAGTGACCAGAAATACACCTACGAAACACGCGGAAATGTGGTGATCCAAACCTATTCCAAGGCTTTTTGCGATGAATACCAAAAACGCATGGACGGTATGGTAGAACGGCGTATGCGCCAGGCAATTATTGCTGTAGGCTCCATCTGGTATACAGCCTGGGTAGATGCCGGTCAGCCTGATTTGACAAAACTAACCAACAAGCCCCCATCCGCAGAATTGCTCAAAGAGCTGGAAGAACTGGACAATTTATACCAGCATTCGGACCATAAAGGGACCATTTGTGATTGATTCCGGCCTTTATGACAAGTAGGAAATCTGTAATTATTTACGTGAAAAACGCATACTGATTTCCCTGAATAATTGTACCTTTATTCACTATATAATAAACATTATGACAGTAGACACAAACATGGTGGTTTCCTTGAGTTACAAGTTAACCAATCACAAAACAGGTGAACTTATTGAGGAAACATCGGAAAGTCAGCCAATGGAATTTTTGTATGGAGTTGAGCGCATCATCCCTACATTCGAAGTAAACATCCATGGATTAAAGCCTGGTGATACTTTTGAATTTGATATTCCATCTGCAGAGGCTTACGGTGAAAAGAACGACGACCATGTTGCGCTTATTCCTATCTCCGTATTTTTTGACGAATCCGGAAAGATCGATGAAACACAGATCAAAGTGGGTGCGGTACTTCCAATGACAGACAACGAAGGAAACCATTTGAGAGGAACGATCCTTGAGATTACGGATGAAACAGTAACCATGGATTTTAATCACCCGCTTGCAGGAACAGATTTGTTTTTCTCTGGTACCATTTTAACAGTAAGACCTGCAACCAACGAAGAATTGGACCACGGACATTCACACGGAGCACACGGACATCACCATTAAACTATAGTTAAAAGGGTTCAAAGAGTTTAAACTTTTGAACCTTTTGAACCTTTTGAACCTTTTGAACCAATTTAAATTATCATGAAAAACACCTTGATCGCATTTGCATTTATTGCAATCGCAGCCACTTCGCTCCAAGCACAAACATCCAATCGCTACGATTGGGGAATTGAAGGCGGACCGAACCTGAACACTTTCCGGATGTCCGGAAACCCATTCTTTAGTATTGAACCGGCTGTCTACGGATCCGGTGGATTTATTTTTCAGTACAACACGAAAAAAATTCTTTCATTTAAAACCGGTTTTTCTTTCCAACGAAAAGGGTATCAAGTCAAAGATCTTATTTTCACAGATGCAAATGGGAATTATTTGGGAAATGGAAAAATCACAGCTAGTCTGGATTACATTACTCTCCCGCTTTTAGTGAAAGCTTCCTTTGGAAAGAAAACACAATTCTTTATCAATGCCGGTCCTTATGCGGGATTCTTGCTAAATGCAAAAAGCAGAACTATATATGATGGTAAAGTCATTGATGAAGATAATTTTACTGGTGACGCAAGTAGCTTTGACTTTGGAGTTACAGGGGGAATCGGTATTGCCGTTCCTATTAAAGAATCCTGGATGGTCCATGCAGAAGTGCGCAACTATTTTGGTTTGATGAATGTTGATGCATCAGCGTTCTCCGACTTATATACCAACACAACAGACTTGCGCCTGGGCGTTGTATACCGTTTAGGTTTCCGCGAATAAAATACATGCACTTTTCAAAATAAAAGGTGGCCGTTTCCCGTTAGGAGAAGTCACCTTTGTATTTCAAATACATCTACATGAAAAACACCTTAATCATCTGTTCATTCCTTACGGCAGGAATCGCTTCAGTTCAAGCGCAGACAAACCGCTGCGACCTGGGAATTGAAGGCGGACCGAACCTGAGTACCTTTAAAGACCAGCCTGGCTTTGATGCAGATCTCAAAGTGTTCTTTTCAGGCGGAATATCTTTCCAATACAATACCCGCAAAATCTTTTCCCTCAGAACAGGTTTGTATTACCAGAAGAAAGGGTATCAGCAGGAAATTAAGGACATCAGCACTTCCGGGAAGGTATATTCCTCTTTTCTTATGTCATCCGAATACCATTACCTGACATTACCATTAGCAGCACGGGCAACTTTTGGAAAAAAAGTAAAGGTATTCCTGAATGCGGGTCCATACATCAGTTATCTGATCGATCAAAAGAATACATCCAAAGTTGTCAGCATGGATGTAGACGCACATAACAATAAATCATACAACGGCGTAAAAGATTGGGACCTGGGTGCTGTCACGGGAATCGGGATAGCTGTTCCCGTCAAATCCTGGCTGATTTCGCTGGAAGTCCGCAATTATTATGGGATCCTGAATACGCGAATTCCCAATTACGCAAACACTGAACGGTATACGAACACAACCGATCTGAACATCGGGATAGCTTATCGTTTGGGTTTCCGTGAATAAATAAATTGTGTAACTTTTCGGTATGAAAGAACAGAATTCCCGAAATAGTGGCGCAAGTTGTTATATTTTATCAGGTCTGGGAGCGGACGAACGCGTTTTCGATCACATTGATTTCGGTGATTTCTCTCCTGTTTTCATTCCGTGGGAATCCGTTGAACCGGAACAATCTTTTGAGTCTTATGTAAAACTGCTGAGCTCTCGTGTAAAAGCAGATAATCCGATTCTGATCGGGATTTCTTTCGGAGGAATAGTCGCACAGGAAATGAGCATTTTATTTGGAAACTGCCCGGTGCTCATTCTTTCAAGTGTCAGGACACGTTCAGAACTTCCGCTACTGATGCGTTTCTTTGGCAAAAGTGGTTTACACAAACTTATTCCCGTAAAACAGATACTGAGGAGCAAAAAAATCAATTACTGGTTGTTTGGGACCAAAACAGCAAGTGAAAAGAAACTGCTGGATCAAATCCTCGCTGATTCCGACCCGGTTTTCACCAAATGGGCCATCCGGAATATCACTAAATGGCAACGGAACGAACCCGTTCCTGCAAAAGTGCTTCACATTCACGGAGACGCAGACCGCATTTTCAAAATAGAGCATGTACATCCGGATTATGTGATTCCCGGAGGAACACACTTCATGACAGTTTCACAGCACAAAGAGGTAAGTCCCGTAATACAAAATGCGTTGGAGAAACTGGCAATTCATAATTCCTAATTGGGAATTCGTAATTAATTAGAGCCACTCATCCTTAAAAATCACTTTCATCCCGCATTTACTGGTATTCCTTGGAACAACTTATTAATTTAGTAAAATAATCTCTCATCTATGATTCAAATTTCGCATCTCAGTAAATCTTTTACTTTAAACAGACAGCAGAAGAAGGAGCTGGGAACTAACCAGAATTCCGTCCTCGCTGTGGACGATATTAGTTTCGAATGCCTTCCGGGTCGTGTACATGCACTCCTGGGTCCAAATGGAGCAGGGAAAACAACTACACTCCGCATGTTATCGACGATTTTCAAACCGTCAAAAGGTACTATTGTCATCGATAATATAGATGCTGTAAAAAATCCGCAGGAAGCACGCAAACACATTGGTTTTTTAACAGGTTCTGCAGGACTTTATGCCCGTTTAACTCCCAACGAACTCATTTCCTACTTCGGCGAGTTATACGGTGTTTCAAAGAACGATATTGAGATGCGTAAGAAGAAATTGTACGATCTGCTTGACATGCACGATTTTCAGAACAAGCGCATCGGGAAGCTGAGCACGGGGATGAAACAAAAGGTTTCTATCTGCCGAACCATGATCCACGATCCGCAGGTTGTCATTTTTGACGAGCCCACCAGCGGTTTGGATGTGATTACGGCTGAAAATATCATCCAGCTTATTCGAGATTGTAAAAACCAGGGAAAGACAGTGATCTTTTCCAGTCACATTATGGGAGAAGTTGACTTGCTGTGTGATGACATTACCATCATCCACAAAGGAAAAGTTTTATTTAATGATACCATGGAAGCATTCCGGGCGCAGCAGCAGGCTCCAAACCTGACAGCAGAATTTATTCGAATTGTTCACGACCAAAAAACTGAAACACGATGATCTTTACAGTATTTAAAAAGGAACTGCGCGACACATTGCGCGACCGCCGAACGGTGATGATGATGATTGTCATCCCAACACTGGTTTTCCCGATGATCATGAGTATATTCATGTCTGTATCCGAAAGTTTCCAGAAAAAAGCCGCTGAGAAAAAAGTGAAGATCGGTTTGGTGAGTAACCAGGTTGGAAGCCTGGAAGCCGACTTATTGAAAGTTCCCGAATCACTTGGGAAGAAAGAATTCATTCCGTTTACAGACACTGCTTCCCTTATCCGGGCAATCCGCACGGATTCTATCCAGGTGGGAATTTACATCCCGAATAATGCCGAGCAGTTAAAAAGCGCCATGAAACCGATTTTGGTAACGGTTTTCCATGATGGAACGGACCTTGGAATGAAAGAACGGGCAGACGCCTATGTGACGTACGTACAGGAAAACTGGAAAAAGCAGCGATATGCCGAACTAAAAATTGACGAAGCAAAGATCACTCCGTTTGTCCTGGAGCACTCCAATGTGGCTTCCAGTAAAGAAATGATCGGCAAACTTGCCGGCGGATTCCTTCCCTATTTGTTCATTGCTTTCGGTTTTATGGGCTGTATGTTCCCTGCAATCGACCTGTTTACCGGCGAAAAAGAACGTGCAACCATCGAGACATTACTGACCACCCCTGTTCCCCGCTGGAAAATCCTTTTCGGAAAAATGGGTGTTGTGGTACTATCCGGCTTACTGGCTGCGACTTTCAATTTATTGGGAATTTACCTGTCCATTGAAGTACTGAACCTGGTAAAAGACCCGGTGCTTCTTCAGGCAATTAAAGACATTCTTTCACCCACATTTATTATCATGCTTTACGCTTTGCTGATTCCGCTGATTACTTTCTTTGCCGGAATTATGATCCCTATTGCTGTTCGTGCAAAGAGTTTCAAGGAAGCACAAAGTATTATTTCCCCACTCAATTTATTGATTATTTTGCCTGCAATGGTCGGGTTTTTCCCGGGTGTAGAATTGAATGAGGTTACGGCATTGATCCCGGTTGTAAACATTGTTTTGGCAACCAAAGAATTGATCGCCGGCACGCTTGAATGGCATTTGGTCGCCATGGCTTTCGGGGTGATGGTATTGCTGGCTGTCATTGCCATCCTGCTTTCCTACCGTAAATTTGAGAACGAAAACAATGTGATCTCATAAAATCCGAGTAGTTTATTTCTCCCGCAGAAGACGCAGAAGAACGCAGATTAAATGTTTTTGGTATTAAAACAACACAAAATTATCTGCGAAATCAGCGTGATCTGCGGGCAACTATTCATGCATTGCATTTATCTTCGCCTTAAAAACAAGTCATGTCGATACACCCGCATTTGGAACAAGCTGTTCAGGAAGAAATTTCGTATTCCCGGGTACTTGCTGCTGAGAACCTAAAAGCTTCCCCCAACGAATTGCGCAAGCAGGGATTGAGTTTATTTCCTTGTGAGATTGCAGAAATTCGCAGTGGAATCGACGGCGACTTTTACCAGCTGGAAACTTCCTTTGTGATCAACAACACCTTCTTCAGAAGAGGTGCCAGTGTTCTGCTTTACCTGGAAAACAAAGCTTACAAAGCGCGGATTGTGGAACTGAATGCCTATTCCCTGCTCCTTTTCTGCAAAGAAGAATTGGAGGGAAATGTACGTGAAAACCCGGTGCGGGTGGATTTCACTCCGGATGACCGGACTTTGGAATGCATGCAGCTGGGATTGCGTTTCCTGAAAGAGCACAAACACCTGCAGGAATTTGAACACAGTTTTCAAACAGAAAAAGAAACAACTCCTTTCGAACATCCGACACTCAACCTTTCCCAGCAACGTGCTGTCGGTGCTATTTTGAGCTCCGATCCAACAGTTGTGATCCAGGGTCCACCGGGAACCGGTAAAACCCATACACTTTCCATTGCCATCGAAGAATTGGTCAGGCGCGGAAAGAGAGTATTGGTTACAGCACCTAGCAATACGGCGGTTGACAATTTATGCCAAAAAATCGCAGCTGCTAAAATTTCACTTCTACGTGTTGGAAACGAAGAAAAAGTAGCTTCAGAGATCATGCCTTACACCATTGATGCTTATTTGGATTCCGGAAAAGCCGCCCAATATGGTCAAAGTCTGAAAAAACAAATTCAGAAGGCTGAACAAATCGCCAACCGACATATCCGGAATTACACCAAAGAAGCCGCAGATGAAAAACGCGCAGCGCGAAAAGAACTCCGTGAATTGCAAAAAGAATTGCGGAAACTGGCACATGATTCGGAAGAACAACTGATCGAATCAAGTTCTGTTGTTGCCGGAACTCCTGTTGGTCTATTCAACGAGCTTTCCAAAAACCATTCGTTTGATGTCGTGATTATGGATGAAGCAGGACAGGCTTTGGCTCCATTAACCTGGCTGGTTGCAAGTTTCGGGAAGAAACTGGTGCTGTGTGGAGATCCACAGCAATTACCTCCGGTTGTTTTGAGCACAAAAGCGGTTCAATTAGGCTTGAATAAGAGTTTACTGGAAAGTGTCAGTGAATTTCAAAAACCGATCTTATTGAATGAGCAATACCGCATGTCGCCGGAAATTGTTTCCGTGATCAATCCGTATTTCTACCAGGGACGTCTGGAAACCGCTGCGAACATTCCGGCAGGACAGATCCAGTTTATCGATATGGCAGGGTTTGGAGAAGGAGAAACACAAAACGAAACCACCGGAAGTTTTGAAAATCGCGACGAACTGGCTATCCTTCAAAAATTATTGGAGACTGAAACCCTGGATCCGAAACGCACGGTTATCCTCGCACCTTATTCTGCGCAGATCGCCTTGTTACAAAAAGAACTGGGTAGCGAATGGAAAGTTTCTACTATTGATTCTATCCAGGGTCAGGAACAAGAAAACATCATTGTGAGTTTCACACGTTCCAACCCCGATGGAGTTATTGGTTTTCTCAGTGACTACCGAAGAACAAATGTAGCGATCTCACGAGCTAAAAGAGCCTGTTATTTAATCGGTGACAGCGCTACGCTGGGAAATGATCCGTTCTACTCGGAGCTGTTGAATGAAATTGAACAATTCGGGGTTTACAGAAGTGCGTGGGAATTTGACAACTAGTTGAAAATTGACACTGTAAAATTGAAAAGTGGGACTGAAGTTCCTTAAATCAGAAGTTCTTCCGAAGAAATTTACGAAGCTCTTTTCAATTCAATTATCCATTTTACAGTTTAACTATACAACCAGCTGCGCCTTCTCCGTATAATCAATGATCTTGATCTGAATGTTTGTACCCGGATTTTCAGTTGTCTTCTTACCAATCATAAAACTCGCATCGATCTGTTCACAAAGAGACCGGATCAGTTCGAACCCAAGTGTGGCTTGTTTCTCTTCTTTACCGGCTGTAATTCCCGGACCATTATCGGTGACGGTTACCTGAAGGGAATTGCCAATTTGAGAAACGTGAATCTTCACAATCAGTTTTTTGTCGGGCAGCGTGGCATGTTTATATGAATTGGTTATCAATTCATTCATGATCAATCCGATAGGAACTGCTTTTGAAATAGGCAGAATCAGTTCTTCAGAATCTACTTCCAGTATCACATCCGCATCACCACCTAAGGCATGTTCTACATTTCGGATCAGTTCGACCAGATAACTCATCATATTCAAATTCCCTACTTTCGAACCGGAATACATTTGTTGATGAACCAAAGCCATGGAGTATACTCGTCCACGGCAATCTTCCAGAGCATCTATCACCTCCTGTGAGTCTGAACTATTCTTTTTGATATTGATCAGGCTTGTTACAATATTCAGGTTGTTTTTCACCCGATGATACAATTCGGCCAAAAGCAGACGCTTTTCATCAATAACACTGCGGACTTGCTCTTCCTGCCGGATATTTAGCCAGGTAATGACAGTAATCTGCATTAAGCCGCAAAAGAACGCGAAAAGCCCGTTAAAGACCTTCAAAGCATTCATAGTGGTATCCGGAACCTTTATGGGATAATAGTTCGATCCGAAGATTACCAGAAAACCAATGGTCAGGAAATAAATCGTGCACCAGGTGATTAAATGCAAGAAGGTTTCCCTTCGCCCATAAATCTGAACAATCGAGAGTGTCAATGGAAAAAAATACATTAACACATTACTTTCCAGCTGCATATAAACAGTTGCCACCCCCAATAAGTAAACACCGATTGAAAAAAACAGGTAAGAAGCCGGAATAAATTTCCCCTTGTAATTCAGGAAAAGGATTGTCACTGCCAAACCTAAAACAACAAAAAGATGAAAATTCAGGAAGCTAAAACCGATAATGTTAAAGACGATTAAACATGCTACAACATTGAAGGAACCTATCAGACTCAAAAAATTGACCTTACGAACTAAATTCTTCTCCCATTCAGGGGTTGATTCAGGCCATTTTAGTCCTAATTTATTGCTTCTCACGCGTTTCAGTTTTGGCTAATATACCAACATTTTTAAAAAAAAATGCGGATTATGTCAGATATGCTGTATACATTTGAAGCAAAATTAATAGACTCGATCCATGCCTATGCAGAAGACCTTTTTACATGCTGTCTTACTTTTCACTTTTTTGTTTATCACCACTAGTGCTGATGCTCAGCCATACGTGCTGGGAAATCGTAAACCTTATTCCTGGATGATCGGTTTAAGCTGGACAGCAGTGGAAGATGACGGCCGGGGATTATGTCAGCCGTTTGACGTTGCGCAATCCTGGAATTACGAATATTTCCCTACCCGAATCATGGTCGACAAATACTTTAAGTACGGATTGAGCGCAGAATTTTCGGGGGCTTTTGTTACTTATAAACCTGCCAAACTAATTAATGACACGATTGGTCGTTCCGGAGTTTTCCTGTCACTTGACCTGAACTGCAAATACAGTTTTTATCCCTTAATCACTCCACGCTGGCTGGATCCTTATGTTTCTTTGGGAATCGGGATGACACAACGCACACCTATGCCGGGTGTAACTGCTTTAACGGGAAATTTCGGTATCGGGGTCAATTTATTCTTCTTCAGAGGTTTAGGCTTCCAGATCCAGTCTTCCGGGAAATTTGCCTTCACGGGAGGTAATTTAGCCGGAGGAAACTTCCTGCAGCACAATGTAGGTCTTGTATATAAGTTCAACTCAGGCGCACGCGGAAAAGAAAATTTCAACAAGAAGCGTTACAAGTGGACTAACAAGAAGCAGAAGTACAAAGGGAACAAACGCGGCGGATAAACAGAATTATCAATGTCAGAATTATTAATTATCAAGTTGAGTTTTACTCCTCTTGATAATTTCTTCATTGATAATTACCCTTTCAAGCCCATCATCAATAAATCGATATCCTTGTATTTCAGGTCGAAAACGCGGCCCAATACTTCACTTACCAGGATTCCTTTGTAGATATAAACTCCGGAGCGGAAACCGTGGTCATTTCGAATGAGGTCCAAACATCCCCCTGATCCCCCCATATCCATCAGGATCGGAGAAAAGATATTGGAGAGTGCAAATGATGCCGTTCTCGGAACTCTCGAAGCAATATTCGGCACACAGTAATGGACCACTCCATGTTTTACAAACGTTGGATTGTTGTGATTGGTTACCCGTGAGGTTTCAAAACACCCTCCCTGGTCGATACTCACATCTACGATCACTGAGCCTTCTTTCATGTTTTCTACCATTTCTTCGGAAACCACACAAGGTGTTCTTCCCAATGGAGAGCGGATTGCACCGATTACCACATCCGCACGCATGATCGATTTTGCCAAAACCTTCGGTTGTAAAACCGAGGTATAAATACGTGAACCCAAATCGTTCTGCAAACGACGCAAACGGGATAAGCTGTTATCGAATACTTTCACGGAAGCTCCCAAACCTATTGCAGCTCGTGTAGCAAATTCACCCACTGTTCCTGCACCAAGTACAACTACTTCCGTGGGTTGTACACCTGCAATTCCGCCCAGCATAATCCCTTTTCCTTCGTTGAAGGAAGAAAGTAATTCTCCGGCAATCAAAATGGATGTTGTTCCGGCAATTTCTCCCATAGTACGAACAACAGGAAACACTCCCTGCTCATCACGGATATAATCCCATGCAACAGCTGTTACTTTCTTGTCGATTAATTTCTGAAGAATACTCTTCGGCTGAATACTTAATTGTAAGGCTGAGATCAGGGTTTGATTTCCTTTCATCAGATCGACCTCTTCTTCCGATGCCGGTGTAACTTTCAGGATAATATCACACTCAAAAATCTCTTTATTGGTAGAACAAAGTTCTGCTCCTGCTTCGGAATATTCACGGTCGCTGAATTTGCAGGACTCCCCTGCACCTCTCTCGACTCGTACGTCATGTCCGTTAGCAACCAAAAGTGAAACTGCTTCCGGAACTAAGGCTACACGTCTTTCCTGGAAACTCTGCTCTTTTGGAATCCCGATTACCAATCTTCCTTTTTTCTTAGCAATTTCGAGCATTTCTTCCATTGGAAGAATATTGCCCTCTTTCAAAAGTTGTTTGAGTAATTCCGGGTCCTTTACCATGATGTGTCTCCAATTTTAGCCAAACGAAGTTACGAAAAATATGGATCGAAAATTTAAAATTAGAAGCCAATTATTGGAATCATTTCGCAGGTTTTAATCTATCTGAATTCCGGACAAAAAGGAATCACCTATTATTCATTTACTTTCCTAAATTTACAATCCAAAACACAAGGCTATTTGCTCAAAACTATGAAAATGAAACAAGTGTACTCCATTCTATTAACCACTTTATTGGGTTTCACTGGTTTCTCCCAAGATATTCAAACACTTAAATCTGATTTAAAAAAAGCAGAAAGCGACACCGTAAAAGCAACTATTCTTCACAAGTTGGCAACAATTGCTCCGGATGGTGAATGGGAAAAATACAACACCCAGCTAAAACAACTAAGTCTGAGGCATTTAAAAAACCCGTCTAACCGAAAAGAATCTGCTTTCTACCATAAACAACTTGCCTTTACCTTTAATCGCTCCGGAAATATCAGTCTCAATCAAGGAAATTTCGATAAAGCTTATGAACTGCATCTTCAGGCTCAAAAGATTGCTCTGAAGGTCAATGATCAAGCGGGAGTCGGCGATTCACATATTGGTTTTGGAAACATCCGGTACTTTGAAGGAGATTTGGAAAAAGCCATGAACCAGTATCTGAAAGCATTAAGAATACACCGCAGATCAAAAAACAAAGAAGGAATAGCCATAGCTTTAAGCCGTGTTGGTATTATCTACAATGAATTGGGAGACAACGACAAGGCCCTAAAATACTACCGCAAATCGCTCAAATTGCAGGAAGAGGTCGGAAATAAGCTTGGAACCGCACAATGTTTGAATAATATCGGATTGATTTACCACAACCAGGGAAATATTCCAAAAGCACTGGATTACTATCAGAGATCACTTAAAATCAAAGAGAAAATCGGCAATAAAAACGGTATTGCATCTTCTCTGAATAGTATCGGGGTCGTTTATTTCGATCAACACGATTGGATAAATGCACTGGACTTTTTTAAAAGAGCTCTAAAGATTCGGGAGGAAATGAATAATAAAGAAGGAATTGCAGCTTCTTTGGGAAACATAGGTGTTATTTATCACGAGCAGGACAACATCCCCAAGGCACTGGAATATTTTCGCAGAGCACTTAAAATGGATGAAGAGATCGGTGATCAAGCCGGAATTGCAGCTTCATTAAACAACCTCGGGGATATTTACAAAAAAATGGGAAAGGTTGATCTGGCATTGGATCAACACAACAAGGCATTGGCCATCCAGGAACGAATCAACGAGAAAGAAGGAATTGCAGCTTCGCTGATCAACCTCGGAGAGATATACCGGGAGCAACGAAAATTCGATCTGGCTTTGAAATACAGCGAACGAAGTCTGGCTATTGCAAAAGAAATCGGGCATTTCGAACCCATCAGGGACGCGGCCAATTCTCTGTACCAAACCTGCAAGCAACTAGGAAAAACCGAAGACGCCCTCGAAAACTTTGAGTTGTATATTCAAATGCGCGATAGCGTCAATAATGAAGAGAATCAGCAAGTTGCCACAGAATTGAAGTACCGCTATGAATACGAGAAGAAAACAGCGGAAGACCTCGTGCGTGATGCGGAAGAGAAAAAAGTCATTTCAGCCAGGTTCAAACAGGAACAGACACAACGCTATGCCTTGTACGGAGGTTTGGCTCTTGTAACACTTTTCGGTGGATTTATGTTCAACCGTTTCCGGGTTACCAGCAGGCAAAAGCAAGTCATTGAAACACAAGAGAAAGAAACCAAGTTACAAAAACACCTCATCGAAGAAAAACAACAGGAAATACTCGACAGTATCTCTTATGCCAAACGTTTGCAGGACGCTATCCTTCCCCCCTTATCGTTTATCCATTCACATATTCCGAAAAACTTTGTACTCTATCTCCCGAAAGATATTGTTGCAGGTGATTTTTACTGGTCGGAATCCATGAATGATCTTTTCTTCATTGCAGCCGCAGACAGTACCGGACATGGTGTTCCCGGAGCAATGGTTTCGGTGGTTTGCTCCAATGCTCTGAATCGATCCGTAAAAGAGTTCGGTTTGATAGAACCCGGAAAAATTCTGGACAAAACCCGTGAACTGGTTATTGAAACATTCGCTAAAAACAATTCGGAAGTAAAAGACGGAATGGACATTTCACTGATTTGCCTCGACCGCAAAAACCAAAGTATAACCTGGAGCGGGGCAAACAATCCGTTATGGTACATACACGATAACACATTCTTTGAAATTAAACCAGATAAGCAGCCAGTTGGGAAAACCGAACATGAAAAGCCATTCACAACCCATTCGATTGATTTGAAAGGAGAGACGATTTTTTACCTCTTCACGGACGGATTTGCTGATCAATTCGGCGGACCGAAAGGTAAAAAGTTTAAAAACAGCCAGATGAAAGAGCTGCTGCTTCAAATCAGTTCAAAATCTTTAAAAGCTCAAGGTGAAGAAATTGAAGTTCATTTTGAACAATGGAAGGGCGAATTGGAGCAAGTTGATGATGTCTGTGTTATCGGTTTTTGTGTGCAATAAACAGACTTTTAGGAGAAAAACGAAGCATTAAATCGTATTAAAAAACATTAAAACACTATAAATCAGCCTATTAAACAAAAAAAATGTTCATCTTTTTGCGAAGAAGCGAATTCACAAATTCTAAACGCTTGAAATTTACAAATAGGGAAATTCAATCAATATGAATGATGCGTTCACCGGCAGGATTAAGTGTTATAGTTACTTTCATTGTATCCTCCGGTAGTAATGGTTCAATAATCTCTGCCCATTCCACAAAACAAACCGCTCCGGAATAAAGCATTTCCTCCACTCCTGCATCCAAAGCCTCTTCCACCGAATTCAAACGGTAGACATCAAAATGCATGATTTCTCCGAAGTAAGGAGAATCGTACGTATTCACCAGCGAATAAGTCGGGGAACCTTCCGGGGATTCTATGCCCATGGCACGCAGCATAGCTGTGATAAGGGTTGTTTTTCCCGAACCCATTTCCGCATAAAAAGCTACAACTTTTCTGTTCCCGAGTACCTCCAATAATTCCCTGGCAACAAACGGAACATCTTCCAAATTATGTGCTATCAATTCTTTCACTTAGACTGCAAAATTACGAATGGGATCAATAATTCCTCCATTGAAATTCCTCCGTGCTGGAATGTGTCGTTGTAATAGTTTACGAAATGATTGTAATTATTCGGATAGACGAAATAGTCCTGTTCACGTGTAAATACGAACTCGGCAGACAAACTGGATTTGGGCAGACCTACTTTATCCGGATGTTTAATCGTAAAAACTTCCTTGTCTTTATAACTTAAGTTCCGGCCTGTTTTGTAACGCAGATTGGTATTTGTACTTCGATCTCCGACAATCTTCACAGGATTCGTCACACGAACAGTTCCATGGTCCGTAGTAATTACCACCTTCCCGCCTTTTTCGGCGATTTTCTTAAACATTTCCTGCAGCGGAGAATGCTCGAACCAGGAAAGCGTCAATGAGCGGTAAGCAGCTTCATCGGCTGCCAATTCTTTGATCATATCCATTTCGGTGCGGGCATGAGAAAGCATATCGACAAAATTGTAAACAATAGCGTTCAACTGGTTATCCCAAAGTGTATGGAACTGATCTACCAATTTCTTACCGGCATCGAGGTTCGTAATCTTGTGATACGACCATTTGATATTTTTACCGTTACGTTTCAGGTTTCCTTCCAGGAAGGCAGCTTCCTGCATATTCTTTCCACCTTCATCCTCCTCGTTCAACCAAAGATTTGGAAAGCGTTTTTCTATTTCCGAAGGCATCAAGCCCGCAAAAAGGGCGTTTCTGGCGTAATGTGTTGCTGTTGGGAGAATGGAATACACGATTTCTTCCTTCTCGATATTGAAGTAGTTCGAAATAATCGGTTTCAGGATCTGCCACTGATCGTAACGCAAATTATCGATAACCATGAGGAAAACACGCTCATTCAGCAATGGAAAAACCTGCTCTTTCAACAGGTGATGTACCATATCGGGGGCTTCTTCCCGACCGTTGAACCAATCTTCGTAATTGTTTTCGATAAACCGACAGAACAAATCATTTGCTTCTTTTCGTTGCGCATCCAGTATCTCGCGCATTCCCTGGTCTTCAATTCCTTTGAATTCAAGATCCCAGTAAGTCAGCTTCTTAAAGACATCTTTCCATTCTTCCGCATCCAAACGACCGTTGAGCTGCATTCCCAACTGGCGGAATTCCTGCTGGTAATTGGAATTTGTTTTTTGCGAAACCAATTTCCGGTGGTCCAGATTCTTCTTCAGGCAAAGCAATAACTGGTTCGGGTTAACGGGCTTGATCAGGTAGTCCGCAATTTTACTACCGATCGCTTCTTCCATAATGGATTCTTCCTCACTTTTGGTAATCATCACAACCGGGGTCATCGGAGTAATTTCCTTGATCCGCGCCAACGTTTCCAAACCGGAAATACCAGGCATATTCTCGTCCAAAAAGACAATGTCATAATTGTTTTCCTGGCATTTCTCCACCGCTTCACTACCGTTGTTGATGAGTTCTACCTGGTATCCTTTTGCTTCCAAAAAGAGTACGTGAGGTTTCAGGAACTCCATTTCGTCGTCTGCCCACAGAATCTTTGCTTGCATATCCTAAAGATTAATTAGCTTTGAATTTGATTTATAAAGGTATTCAATTGCGTACAAACACACATCGAAATAATAAAAAGAAAATCATCAACGACCCGGTTTATGGTTTTATTTCAATTCCCGACGAATTTATTTTCGACCTGGTGGAACATCCTTTTTTCCAAAGACTGAGAAGAATCAAGCAATTGGGAATGACGCACCTTGTTTATCCCGGGGCCTTACATACCCGCTTTCACCACGCTATCGGAGCAATGCACCTCATGTCTCAGGCTGTAGCAGTAATCCGCCGGAAAGGCCATGAAATTACAACCGAAGAAGAGCGCGCTGTTCTGGTTGCGATTCTATTACACGATATCGGGCACGGACCTTTCAGTCATGCATTGGAATACGACATTGTGAAGAATGTCAGCCATGAACAGATTTCCTATTACTTCATCCAGGCATTGAAACGAGATTTCCCCGACCATTCGGACGATTTGGAACGAGCACTGATGATCTTCGCCAATAAATACCACAAAACATTCCTTTACCAATTGGTTTCCAGTCAGCTGGATATGGACCGCCTGGATTATTTAACCCGGGACAGTTTTTTTACCGGAGTTTCCGAAGGAATTGTGGGTACGGAACGGATTATCGAAATGCTGAACGTACACAACGACCAGCTGGTAATCGATGAAAAGGGAATTTACAGCATTGAGAAGTTCCTGGTAGCCAGACGCGTGATGTACTGGCAGGTTTACCTGCATAAAACAGTTGTTTCGGGCGAATTTATGCTGATCAATATTTTACGCAGGGCTAAGAAACTTATCCGCGACGGTGAAACGTTGTTCGGAAGTCCGGCTTTATTGTTCTTTATGAGCCGGGATATCCAAAAATCAGATTTTGAAGCAAACCCGGAGATCCTGAATACTTTCGCTCAACTCGACGATTTCGATGTGATGGGAGCTGTAAAAGTGTGGCAGAACCATCCTGACAAGGTATTGTCGATACTTTCCAAAAACCTGGTCGACCGCAACCTGCATAAAGTAGAAATAGCCAAAGAACCGTTCAGTCCCGACCGCATTTTGATGGAGAAAGAATTGGTGCGTACGCAATTTCAGTTGAATGACGAAGAAATCAACTACTTCGTTTATTCCGAACTGCTTTCGAACAATGCTTACAGCCAGGTGAAACAGACCATTAATTTGCTGAAAAAAGACGGACAAACGATTGATGTTTCCAAAGCTTCGGACAATCTGAACATTTCCGCATTAGCGCAGCCGGTAGAGAAATATTGTTTGTGTTACCCGGTCATCAGACATTAAGACTTTAAGACTTCAGGATTTTAGGACTTTAATTTTTATGAAACAAAACATTCAGTCCTAACATCTTAATATCCTTTAGCCTTAAAACCCCAAAAAATCGAACCAAGCTAGTATGAATACTAAAATGCCATTGAAACTTCTAATTACCAAGGGCTTTTTGCTCTCTGGAATACTACTTCTATCTGCCTGCAGTAATTCCGGGAACAAAGATCTCCCCAAAAAAAAGAAGGCAGACACTCCGGTAAAGGATGAACCAACAGTTGCATTGCAAGCCAAAGAAGTATTCGATATCCTGAAGTTCCTTGTAGATGAAGAAGCAAAAGACGACCGGAAAGCAAAGGTGGACTATAAAAATCATTCGGTTTCATTTAAAAACGACGGTGATCCTTACGAAGTCAGTTATAACCAAATTGTGGCTGAAGATCTGAATCACGATGGATTGACGGATTACATCCTGACACGCACTTCGGAAGGAATGCTCGGAGGGAATGCGAATACGAATTCTGAAATTTTGTACCTCATCATGGGACCGGATGACCGAATTGCGCAAAGACACGAAATTCTGACCTATGCGGCATTTTCTTACAACATCCTGGAAATTACCAGCTATCAGAGGGGGAAATTAAAAGTCGAGGCAACTCAGAATTACAGGACCTATATGCCGGAAGACGATGAAATTTTAGGTGCTACCGATCTGACCTTCATTTACAAAAGCGGAAACGTATACGAAGAAAGTTACCTCGACGAATGTGAACTGGCAAAATGGAAAAACAAACAGCTTTTCCACGATTCGAAAGTAACCCGGACTATCGACATGCACAATTACACGGAATCGGTACACGAGAAATTCAGCACCAAAGATTTTGCATTTTCGGCGGATTTTTCAGGGTGTGATAACCTGAACCTTGTTTTGGATGCAACATTTGCCTACAACGGAAAAAACAAGGAATTCATCCGGCAGAAAAGAGAGCGTTTCCTGGAATATTTGAAGAATAATACTTCGCTTACGAAAGAAATTACAGCAATTCAAAGCTATTTCAAGGACACAGATCCATCCGAAGAAGCGATTGATCTGGATGGCTTCACATTCCGGTTAATTACCAATCAGGAAAAAGAAAAAACAACCTTCAGACTGATTATCGATCAAACCAAAAACCCGAACCAAACAGAGAATTGGGAAATTACTACGAGAAATTAAGATTTTAAGACCTCAGGATATCAAGATATTAGGACTAAGCTTTGTCTTTTCACTCATTTTTGAGTCCTAAAATCCTAATGTCTTAACATCCTAAAATCATTTTTCGTTTATTTACAAAAAATTTAAAGCTTATGATGATTGTTTGGATTATTCTGGGCGCGATCGGTGGATTGATTGCCCTGGTGTTAATTATTGCTGCTTTCAGCAAGAAAGATTTTGCCGTAGAGCGCAGCATTACAGTCAACAAACCACTACCTGAAACGTATGACTTCCTCACCTCTTTGAAAAAGCAGGACCAATGGAGCAAATGGACTCAATTGGACCCGAACATGAAAAAGACTTACATCGGGGAAGATAAAACCGTCGGATTCACTTCCAAATGGGAAAGTGATCACAAACAAGTAGGTGAAGGTGAACAGGAGATTGTGAAACTGATCCCCAATCAGCGTATCGAAACTCAATTGCGTTTCCTAAAACCTATGAAAAGTATTGCAAACGCTTATTTCACTGTTGCCGCAGAAGGAGACGAACATACACGCGTTGCCTGGGGATTCACCAGCAGAACGCCATGGCCTTTCAACGCCTTTATGCTTTTCTTCAACATGGAAAATGCCATCGGAAAAGATTTTGATGAAGGACTAGGGAATATGAAACGAATGGTAGAAGCCGAATAGACTTTAAGAGTCAAGACTTGATCTGAAAACTTATTCAAGTCTTGACTCCTGACTCTAAATATC
Source organism: uncultured Fluviicola sp. (assembly GCA_966248825.1). Classification (GTDB taxonomy): domain Bacteria; phylum Bacteroidota; class Bacteroidia; order Flavobacteriales_D; family Crocinitomicaceae; genus Fluviicola. The sequence goes on along the minus strand of CBINBC010000024.1, from coordinate 4,817 downwards.
TTATTTCTAACTACTGCTTGACAAGCATTCTCTGCGTGGAAACCCCATCTTTCTGCAATTCCACGAAATAAACCCCGTTTTTTAGATTCGACAATGGAATGCTAACTTCCTTGCTACCTGAAAAATCAACGACCTGCTTTTTCACCACTTCTCCGGAAACACTTAGAACTCTCAATTCAACGGCTCCTAATTCAAAAGCATTTTCACTTCGAATAGTCACCTGTTCTGCTGCCGGATTCGGGAAGAGCGTGAACTGACTCTCCGCAAAGAGTTCCGTTACTGAAGTCGTGTTGGAAAAAATGGTTGTTTCGACAGTAACCGAACAACCGTTCTGGTCGGTTATCACACACGTGTAAGTTCCCGCACACAAATTCACTGCCGTTGCGGTAGTTTGATTTTGCGGATCATTCCACTGGTAAGTGTATGGAGCACTACCGCCAGTAGCAACGACAAATGTTTCTCCGTTACAGGTTCCTTCGTCCATTCCGGGAAAACCACTGGCATTGATTGGTTCTGCAGATGCTATTTCAAAGCAAACCTGGTCTGTCAATCCGTTATTGTCCGTTACGGTTACACAGTAACTCCCTTCCTGAAGATTCGTTGCTGTAGAGGTGGTTTGTGAACCTGCATTTGCGCTCCATTGGTACGAATAAGGTCCCTGACCCAGGTTCGGGTGAACGGTTACGCTCGTACCTCCGGTTTGACACCCGCTGCCCGCATAGGTCAATGTCAGGTTCAGACCGTTACTCGCAGGAATAGTAACTGTTACGTCCATTTTTACCGGCAAGTGGTCTGAGGAATAATACAAGGCGCGCACTACCGAATCCGGATACTGGGAATTCGTTCCCGCCAGGATACTTTGGTTGTAATGATTCCCATCATTACCGATCGCTTTGTAGGAACCGGTATTGTACTGAAGCAGGTTCGCTCCGTTCATGACGTTCTGTGAAACTATAATATGGTCAAAACGGTCGTCCAATCCGCCGGTAACACCGCAGTCTGCGGAACCGCTTAAACGTGGAGATTGTGTGTGGATTGCTGCAAATGAACTGTTGTTTGTCCAGTTTCCGGGCATGTTCACCGGATCTTTCAGGAAATTCGCTGCGCCGCTTACCAGGTTTTGATAGCATGCTTCCGTGCTGCGGTACGTATTCAAATCACCGCAAACAAATAAGTGACGTCCCTCTGGTCTTTCGTCCAGCACTGAACGCAACAGTTGGGTTTGAGCCGCACGATCAGCCTGATCCGCACTTGCACTTCCGGCTTTCAAATGGCACATAAACACTTCAATGAAACAGGTATCGTGATGCTGTGGCAAAGTTGCGTCGTTTACATACAAGATGTAATGATTGATATCACGCGGATAAGTTTGAATAATGCGTTGTTCTTTCAGAGTCAGTTTGGAAGCATTGTAAAACAACATGTTCTGCAAATCGCCCCCTGCAGAATTAGTCACCCATTGCGCACGCTGGTAATGCGTGGTCCCGAAGACATTCAAAGCCCGGTTCAAAACGCTGTCGCAACCCGCAGCCGTCTGGATCTCGCATCCCGCCAAAATATCCGGCTTCAGGTACTGCATGATCTTACGCAGGGAATCTGCCCGGTTGGGAAGATTGACGTTACCGCTGCCACAATCGGTGCGTCCATTGGGAAAGTTCAACAGGTTGTAGGAAACGATGCGCACCGGAACGGTTTGTGCCGAAGCAGTGATTCCAAGAGCAATCAAAAGAGCGAATAAAACGTATTTCATCCGGCAAAATTACAACGGAAAACTCGCGCAAACCAACAATAATTTTGGTAAACCGATATAGTGCTTAAAATGTCTCCCGCGAAACGCTTACGCCTTAGCTTTAGCGTTGGCGCATTGCGCAAATCAAAGCTTCCTCCTTCAGAGGGTAATTCTCCGGATCACACTGCCTCATCAACTCATTTGTACAGGTGCATAAAGTGCTTTGTTCATACTGCTTTGTGCTTTGTATAGGGTACGCTCTCGATTTGCACTACCCGGCTAACTCATTTGTATAAGCCTTAAGGTCTTTTGCACGGTACTTTCATTGATTTGCATGGGATATCGGTTAAATGTGATCTGATCACCGGGTCCATTGCAGAGGACTTTTCTCGATTTACGGATAACAAAATGCTTAAAGTTAGCTCGAGTGTTTTGCTCTTGCCTGTTAGAAACTCTCTAACTTTCCTCGTTTCTCAACGTCTTCAAAAAAACAAAACGGAGAACCAAAACTACCACTTATCCTCACAATGCACCTCCAGGATATAGCAATCCAACTCCGTTAAACGTGGAATAATCCAATTCAGGTAAAATCCGTAATCAGTTGAGCGGTCATTGTATGGAGTCCGTTCACCGATTCCCGGACTAATTTCCAGCTGAAAATACGAAGGGGTATCGTGTGTTCCATTTAGTTTCTCTGCTCCTATGAAAATTGCTTCGGCAATACTTTCAGAATAAATGGTCACGTAGGTGTAATACTTCTTACTCTGCCTGTAATCCAAAGCTTCCTTTAACTTTCCGAAGTCACTGAATACGATACCTTCCATTAAATCATTATCGTCTTTTGCAACGGAGGTCATTTCAAAAGTAGAATCATCTGTCAAATTCGCTACGAAGTCTATGAACAAATCTGAGAATTGGACTCTGTCTGTAACAATTCGTAAGGAAATAGATCGGTCTGCACTCATGGGTTTCACTTTATACCTAACTAAAAGTATTCATTTTATTCCCAAAGTAACATGAGCAACCTGTCCTGGCATTCGGGATCTCGCTCATGCTTATCAAAATTTCCTTAACTTCCCTCCATGTTTTTCAAATTCAAAAAACAAAAAAAACTCCATCAGGAAGATCAACTAGAATTACTTCGAATTATCGGATGTCTAAAATCGACTGTTACTCCTGAAACAAAATTAATCTATTCTTATTTTGAAAACGTAGAAAAATTGGACGAGGAATTAGATAAGCTTTCTGAAGCTGTCAAAGCAGGAGATTTGAACTGTTTAGAGGATTTAAACATGTACTTCTTGCCTACTTCCAGTTTCCAGGAATTGTCTATCAGAAACGGCTGGTCCAATGAATACCTGGAATTAGCAAGTAGATTTGACCGCATTCATCATAAATACAAATAACATTCTCAAATGTCTATCCGCAAAAAAGCCTTTTGGATTCTCTTGTGTATCATTTTATCAGTTACCAGTTATTCCTTACTCTATTCATTGGTACTTTACCCAAGTCTCATCCCTGACGAATGTTATTTTCATACCCATAAACCTTCATCTACCGTTGAACTTTTTTTCGACTTTCCTCCGGCGGAAAATGGTCATCCGGTTGCAAAACAAATTGGATTAGTGCTAGCTTTTGCCTTTGGTGGGTTACTTGGCTGGCTAATTGTATTTTTTGCTTCTAAAAGAAAAAAGAAATCAACACAAGAACCAACAAAAGAATTAAACCCAATTGCTGACTCATCAAACCGGAAGGATTCTTAACTTAGTTCTTATAAACAATCACTCATTATGTACGGCAAACTTCTTCTAGCAGCACTCCTATCGGGCTTCCTTTTTTCCTGCAACAGTGGCAGCGATTCAGCGAAAAGAGCAGAATTATTAAAAGACCCGGAAGGTGCTCAACCGCAAAAACCGGATTTATTGGCGACAGTGCCGTTCAAAAGAGTGCCGGTGATTGATTCCACCAATTTTGACAATTTCAACGGAAAAGACCCGCTTTCTAAAAAATTGGTTTCCCGGTTAAACCTGAAAATCCTCGACGAGAATGCTCCGAATTTCTACGCCAGGTACCGCATTTCTTTTACAACGGCTGTCGATCTGATGGCAGTTACTGCTGCGACTGAAAACGAAATGAAGACTTTTTTGATTGCTTACTCAAAGGAAGATTACCAACTCATCGACCGGGTGATAATTGCCTACGACGAAATCGCGGAATCTGCCCTTTCTTCCGTGGGGAAAGTTACTAAGAACGAAATCACGGTGACAAATTACAACTACATGGGTGAAGAACCGGTCATCAAAACGCTCAAATACCGCATCGAACACTCCGGCAAGTTCAGTAAACAGTAACCACCACGCACGCGAAGACCACAAAGAAAACCTTGTGTGCTTCGTGACCCTTGTGGTTTAAACGTGCGGATTTCTTACCTTAGAACGATGGAAAATGAATTGCATCCCTGGAACTGGTTCGCGCCGGAAGATAGCCGTGTTCTGATCGTCGGCACCTTTCCTCCCACCAAGCGCAACTGGTCTTTCGATTTCTTTTATCCCAACAAAGCCAATCTTTTCTGGAAAGTCATGGCCCGGATAGCCGAAGTGGAATTAGAATACCCAAGCGGAGAATTAGCAGTCGAAGAACGAAAAGGGATTCTCCGGAAACTGGGTGTGGCTATTACAGACATGGGCCGGCACATTCAGCGCAGCGGGAATAGTTCGCTGGATGAAAACCTGAGCGTGGTTGAGTACATGAACATTTTCCAAATCCTGGACGAAAACCCGGGTATCCGCAAGATCATTTTCACCAGCAGTTCCGGGAAAGAAAGTGCAGCCCGCTGGTTCAACAACTTTTTAGCTTTCCACGAAATCAGACACCGCTTTCCTCCCGGTAAAAGACCGATCAAAAGCGCGTTCCAATACAATGACAGAATGATCGAACTGGTAGTTTTGTACTCGACCTCTCCACGCGCTGCCAACCGCTTTTCTTTCGACACTTTGGTAGAACTTTATAAGAGCGAGATTCTTCTTTAGCTCACTGATCGCACAAATCACGCAGATGGATATTGGAATATTATCTTAATATGAATCTG
>CBINBC010000023.1:0-73014 GCA_966248825.1 uncultured Fluviicola sp. | reverse complement strand
GAAGATAAATACAACCAAATGCTTGATGCTGCAAGACAGTAATAACTAACTTATAAATACCCCAGTGGGGGCGTCTCGTTTTAACCGAGACGCCCCTACTGGTTTTAACTGTAACCAATTAAACTCCATCGCGTTTAATCCTGGCAAACCCTCTCTTCTAAACGTCAACAAAAAGGATTTAACGGAAATTTAAACACTCCGGTCCTCTGAAATCCCTATATTAGCCGACTCAAAAAAGAATCCGCCAAGGCGGATGATAAGCAACAGACATGAGTGCAGTTGCAATAAACGGAACAAAAGAGAGAAAAATATATGAAAAACATTCTTGTCGTAATTTGTCTGGTTGTCGGTTTTCAATCCTTTGCACAATTGAGTGCTGTAAGAGGAAAAACGTACTACAATTTTTGGCTGAACCTTCCGGATTCTGCTACTCTGAACAACAATCCTCCGATCCTGATCTTCCTTCACGGAAAAAGCTTAAGCGGAACAGATTTGAATCGCGTTAAAAAATACGGAGTTATCCACGAAATTGAAAAAGGACGAAAAGTTCCTGCAATTGTTATTGCTCCTCAGGTTTCTAACGGATCGTGGAACCCGGACAAAGTCCTGGAAGTTTTGGAATACGTGCAAAAGCAATACAAAACGGACACCAACCGCGTATATGTTTGCGGAATGAGTCTGGGCGGTTATGGAACCATGCATTTTGCGGGAAAACACGCTGACAAAATTACAGCTGCCGTTGCACTTTGTGGCGGAGGAAACCCGAAAGATGCCTGCAACCTTGCGAGTATCCCAATGTGGATTCAGCACGGAAACAGGGATGAAGCAGTTCCGGTGCGTTATTCCCGGGAAATGGTTGCGGCAATTAAGAATTGTAACAACGGAAAAAACCTGATCTATACTGAAATCGCCGGAGCAAATCATGGAGCATTGGAACGTATTTTCCGCACCGATGAAATGTATGACTGGTTATTTGCACAAGTCAGAACCGCGGCCAATGAAGTAGTAATGGTTCCGGTTCCGAAAAAGACAGAAAACGGAGCTGCAACTGAACCTGCCCAGGCAAAAACATCTGAAAAGAAACCGATAGGCGCCGGAAGCAACTAAAGAGAGTTCAAATCTAGATAGCTATCGGGATGAAATAGTTCAAAAGTTTAACTTCTTGAACCTTTGAACTATTGAACTTTTTGAACAATTTCTACCTGAATTGAATCGCCGAATATTTAAAGCTGATGATCATTTCATCGAACTGCTTGATAAAGTCCTGACCGAGATTTCCTTCAAAATCACCACTGACATTTTCCGGATTATCCGTGCGGACCTGGAGGTTTTGCAATGTGGCTTTGGAAGAATCCACTGCAAGCGTGAGTTTTGGAAGCATGTACCCTTCAAAGGTTACCATCCCTCCTGCTCCTCCTGTTTGAAGCGTCTTTTTCTTTCCTTTTCTTTTGACCTCTTTTTGATATTTCAGGTAATATTTACTATTCAGCGAAGTTTCAACCGCACCGGTATCAAAAGTAAACTGAAGTGTATCTGAATTTTTCACCACCTGTACCACCGGAACAAATCCATTCAGGATCATATTGCTTGCGGGAAACATTTTGGCAGTTCCGGGAACCATCAGCTGATCATCTTTAGTAATGTGTATTTCATCCAGGTTGCGGATCACCGGAAACCCGATAATACCAAGTATCGTATAATTTGCTTCTGCGAAAGTGAGGTCTTTATCGTCAAAAACCAGGAACACTACATTTTCACAGGTAATCACCTGTCCGGATCCTTCAGGATCTCCGATCTTCAGCTCTTTGACAACTGCCAAATCACTTTTCACTTTTGCGCCGGTAATTGCAGAAACGTTAAACTGGATCGGAATAATCTCACAACCCATTTCAAGAGCTACGGAACGTTGAATGACTGAAAAATTGGCCCCTGTATCAAAAATGAAATTTTTAGTGTTTCCCGAAACAGTTACCGGAACGTTCGCCAATTTGGCATTGTCCCGTGTTAGCCTGACAGTCACATCCGAAGCATGGTGAATCACCTGCTTACCTGAATTTTCCAATCCCTTCCAAATTGTTCCGGTGTTGGTAAGGTCAGCGATCTCGTCTTCCGTACATACATGACTGAAATTTTCCAGAATATATTGATTGGTCAAATAAGCATCCTTGTATTCAAAAAGATTTACCAGGTTTAACTGCTTCACCAACAGGATATCTTTAAACAAGGAATCGTTATTCATAGCCCCCGATCCTTCCAGGAATTCCTCAATAGCTTCGTTCGACTCCCTGAAGTGGGAAAATGCATTTTCAACCAAACTCCAATAGTAAAAATAAACTTCCTTATCGATTCGGGATTTATTGGTGACAAGCAGGTTTTTAACCTCAAAAAAGTTTTTCTTCTTAGCTAAACCTTCTAATTCCGCATAGAACTTCTCTTCGTTAAACGGACGGCTTTTTTGAGCTTCCGAAAAGAAACTAAAAAGGCAAAAAAGAATGACAAATAAGTTTTTCATAAGCTCAGAATGAATCATGAAGATAATTAAACATTTGCGTTTTTTGCTCCTTTACTGACCTTGCTTTACCAAAGTGGCTACACAAAGGCACGAGCTACGGCGTAAGCGTTCATTCTTCGAGGTTAAAATAGAACTTGATTTATAATCTTGTTTGCGATTACTTCAACTCCGACCATTTCTTCTGAACGATCTTTTTGAATTCGTCCTTTTTGAAGGCACGTTCGTTGATTCCGTCGTATTCTTTTACGATATTCCCATTCCACAGGTAAAACACTCCCGGAGTATCTTTTGTTCCTCCAAGCACTGTCCAGAAAGAAGCTACATCTAAAATTTTGAACGGATACTTTTTCCCTGCAAAGGCAAAAAAGTCGGGAATTAATTCGGCTTCTTCATCCATGAATACAATTTTCATTTCCGGGAAATCAGGATCTTTGGCTGCCATTTCAGTCAATGCTTTTGCCGTTTCTTTACAGTGATCACATCCCGGTGCGAAAAAACACAGAATTTTTCTTCCTTTATCGATGTCTGCATATTGAGAAGCGAATCCGGATCTTTTTGCTTTTGGTTCGTCTGCAACCGGTTTTTCTTCGGTTTTCGTCTCCTTTTCACCTGTTTTTACTTCTTTCTGACCTGCCGGAACAGTTTGTTCAGTTTCGGTTTTTTCAGTTTTTGGCGTATCTGTCCCAACGGTTTCGGAAACAGTTTCTTCCTCCTGGTCTATGTTCATCTCCGCCATCATCTCAGCTGCAAGTTCATCATTGGATTTACGCTGGATCGGTCCAACCATAAAAACTGCAAGAATAGAAGCAAAGGTAATGGCCGCCAGAAAGGAGAAATTTAACCGGTCATTTTGCTTAGATGTTTTTTGGTAAAGAATAACCAGCAATCCCATACCGATAATATTCTTGATCAAAGCCTGAACGGGTGTCATGGGAAGCAAAGAACCAAAACATCCGCAGTTCCCGCTGTTTCCGGTTGATGCAATTTCGTAGCTCAAATGAATGCTAAAGATCAGCAGCATTAAAAACGACATCGGAATGACCAATCTTTTGAAGTAATTCTTCTGGAGCAGGAGAATCCCCAGTGCCAATTCACATCCGATCAAAATACGCGAGAAATAGGCCGCGCTCGTTTCACTGAATCCCATAGGGATCAACTGTTTCACTTCAAACGTCGGCAAAGCCAGATTGGGAGACGGATACAATTTTGCTACTGCCGAAAGCAGGAACATAAATGCCATTAATCCTTTGATGATCATTGGGAGCTGTTTATTCACAAATCCTTGTTTCTCTATGCCGGTAGTTGTCATAACGCGATTTTATGCCCCTAAAATAATAGAAACAACCGTTCATATTTCCCTTTTTAGTAAAAGCTTAACAAATAACTCCTAAAAGTTCTCATACTCCCCTTTACCAGAGATGCACGGATTAGAGGGAGTCTAGCGGTCTCGCTCGAATGGCAACTGGTAAGCGCCATAAAACCTGTGCATTTGTGGTAAAGAAAAATTACCTGTTAGCAGGCACTGAAATTATAAGTTATCTATACTCTGTTAATGATGTAATCCCCGAACCAGGATTTCTGGTCCGTGAAACGCTGCTGTACGGATAACGGGGATTGATCAATAATCTGATTTAGAATTTCATCGTTGTATTTCCGGGAGATTTCCGTATGAATCCGCTCATTCTCTTCAAACGAAAAAGATTGATTGATCGCTTTCACTTCCACCACCTGTTTTTTGGTACTTTTCAGGAAACTCTTGGCAATTCCTTCAGACTCGTGGTATTCCGGATCATGCACAAAACCATCCAGGTCAAAATTCGCATGCAATTCCCGATTCATACGCTCCAGTAAGTTCAGGTTAAAATCCCGCGTAATGCCCGCTGGGTCATCGTATGCTGGAAGAACCACTTCTTTTTCCTTGATCAGATCAACTCCCAAAACAATTTTATCTCCTTTGTTCAGGTTCTGACTGAGCGAAGCGATAAATGCTTGCGCCTGTTCATCCGGCATATTCCCGATATTCGATCCAAGGAACAAAATAATCTTCCTGTTGGGAGATTTTTTCAGGTCACTCAACATTTGGAAATAATCACCATGCAGACTGTTGATAGCCAGTTCCGGGATTTCTTCTTTCATCCGGTTTTCCAATCCGTTCAATGCATTGGAAGAAATATCAATTGGAATGTACTTGAAAGTAACGCGTCTACGAATCAATTCGAATAAGAGGTGAATGGTTTTTGTTCCGTCACCTGCACCCAATTCTACCACCTCTATCTCTTCTCCTTTTTGAATATCAAAACTTGAAATGATAGCTGCTGATTGCTGTTGGAAAATCTCCATTTCTGATCGCGTCAGGTAATACTCGGGCATGTTCATGATCTGCACGAATAATTCGTCACCGCGTTTATCGTAAAAATACTTGGAGGGAATTTGTTTGGGATTTTGAGAAAGTCCCAACTTGACGTCTTGTTTAAATTGTTCTAATATCATCTTACTTTGCTAATCTGATTCCTGAATATTGCCATTGAAAATGTGGGTGGAAAAAGTTCCGGTAGGTTTTTCTGCTGTGATTAGGTGCTGTTGCAACGGAAGCTCCGCGCAATACCATTTGATTGATCATGAATTTTCCGTTATATTCGCCAACGGCGCCTTCAGCGGTTTTGAATCCGGGGTATGGTAAATAAGCACTGTTGGTCCATTCCCAGCGTTTCCCCCAATCCAGGTTTTCGGAAGCAGCTTCCCATTCAAATTCTGTTGGTAAGCGTAATCCCCGCCAACTTGCGTAGGCTTGAGCTTCGTAGTAAGAAACGTGTCCCAAAATGGCGTCCGGGTCCACTTCTTTTAAGCCTGCAAGCGTAAAATAATGCCACTTTCCATTGATCTTATGCCAATAAAGCGGACTTGTAATCTGATTCTCGTTTAACCACGACCAGCCTTCATCCAGCCAGCATTCAAAACGGGAATAACCGCCTGCCTCCATAAACTCCATGTATTCGCCATTGGTAACAAGTGCATGCGAGATCTCGAATTCATGTAAATAAACCCGGTGTTTATTCAGTTCATTATCGAAGCAAAAAGCGCCCCCGTCATGTCCTATCTCGTAAATTCCTTCCTCCATTGCGAGCCATCCATAGGAAGAGTTGGAATCTGCCAATAGATTGAATGATTCATCGTAAACCGGGAAAATCGGATTATGACCCAGTGTGTATTTGAAATCCGTGATCAATAATTCCTGGTGCTGTTGTTCGTGGTTCAACCCCAATTCGATCAATGCTCTTAATTCGTTGGAAATCTCTTTTGAGAGTAATTCCATCATTCCACGGTCCACATAAGCACGGTAAGCATAGACTTCGGAAACTCCCGGACGTGTAATATTTCCCCGATCCGCACGAAAAGTACGCTCACCGATCGTATTGTAATAAGAATTGAATAAAAACCCGAAATCCGGGTGGAATTCCCGGTATGAATCCAGGTTTCTCTTCAGGATCATCTCTTCAAAAAACCAGGTAGAATGAGCTAAATGCCATTTCGGCGGACTTGCAAATGCAACCGGCTGCGGCACATAATCTTCAATCTGTAAAGGCTTGCACAATGCCTCTGTTCTATTTCTTACTTCTAAGTATTTTTCTTTCAAATGCATAAAAACCAATTAATCCTCAACAACCTGAACACCTTTCCAAAAGGCCACTTTCCCTTCAATGCTCTTTGCCAGCTCTGAAGTTTCCGGATAATACCAGGCAGCATCTTTGTTCGTTTGACCATCCACTTCCAGCGAATAATAAGATGCAATTCCTTTCCACGGACAAGTTGTGTGCGTATCCGAATCTTTAAAAAATTCCTTTTTGATCGTTTCCTCCGGGAAGTAATGATTCCCCTCTATAACTACCGTTTTCTCGCTTTCTGCAATGACGGTATTGTTCCATATTGCTCTTTTCATTCGTTCTGTATTTTAGTCGTTTTCATTGGGTATTCAGGCCACAGTTAAAAACTCAGCCTTTTCAAGGTACGAAAAGAAACCGAATAGAGATTTCGGGAAACCGAAATTTAATTGCCAATTAATCCCAATTTTATTAAGAACTCATGATCCTGGAAAAGAATAGCAATCCGAAGAAAAGTCAATTCTTGTTATAAAAACCAGGTAATAAGTTCTTACATTTATTTCCTTAGAAATGGATTTCTCATGTCAAACATTCAGCTTATAATCGAAGAACGTGCCGCAGATATCGGCAACTTCCTGGTTGGCCGCTTATTGCCTTTTCGCCAGAAACGGGCTGTCGGACCATTTGTATTTATTGACCATATGGGTCCCGCGAAATTGAGTGACCATGAGAATTTGGATGTCGGACCGCATCCGCATATCGGGTTATCGACCCTCACCTATTTGTTTGAAGGTGCAATCATGCATCGCGACAGCATTGGGTCAGTGGTAGAAATTCAGCCGGGAGCAGTCAATTGGATGACATCCGGAAAAGGAGTGGTTCATTCGGAAAGAACACCGGAATACCTGCGCCATTCGGAAAAAAGTCTCCATGGATTGCAGATTTGGGTTGCTCTTCCGAAAGAATTGGAAGAAATGGAACCTTCATTTACGCATATTGAGGCGAATGAAATCCCGGAATGGACAGAAAACGGGGTTCATTATAAACTGGTTGCCGGTGAAGCATTTGGAAAAAAATCTCCTGTCCCTGTTTACAGCCCGCTTTATTTCCTGGAAATCAAAACCAAAGAAGCTGCAACGATCAGCATTGGAGATCAATTATTCGGAGAAAGTGCTTTATATATCCTGGAAGGCAGTATCAAAGACGGCGAAGATGAATTTGGTCCTAAACAAATATTAATCGCCAAGAACACCGAATTGTGCACCTTCGAAATGTCGGCCAACACAACAGTTTATATTTTCGGAGGGGAAGCATTTCCGGAAGAACGTTTCATATTCTGGAATTTTGTTTCTTCCCGGAAAGAACGTATTGAAGAAGCCAAACAAGCATGGATTGCGCAGACTTTTCCCAAAATTGAAGGAGAGAACGGGTTTGTTCCTCTACCGGAACCCAAGTTTTAACAAAAGTTCAAAAATGTTCAACAGTTGAAAAGTTTAAAAAAGGCATTTGAACATTTGAACATTTGAATCTGCTCCGCCGCGGCGGACAGAAACATTTGAACATTTCTAAATAAAATTATGATAGAAGTAAACCAATTCGACAGAGAAAACAAAGGCTTTTTCAAAGCAACTGAAGATGGCAAGGAAGCCGGAAGAATGACTTATGCGTGGGTAAATGACGACCGCATCATTATTGACCATACCGAAGTAAATGGAGAATTCCGAGGAAGAAGTGTGGGGAATTTAATGGTACAGGCAGCAGTAGAATTTGCACGCAAAGCAGGGATCAAAATTATTCCCTTATGTCCATTCGCAAAAAGTGTCTTTGACAAGACTCCGGAATACCACGACGTACTCTAAAAGTTCAAAACGTTTAAAAAGTTAAAAGGGTTCAAAATTGAACTTTTGAACTCTTTCTATTTCTTAACGAATTGTGTCAGGATATAGATCGTTTGCCCGTCTACTTTTCCTTCAATTAATGTAGGATCGTTGTGGACCAAACGAATATTCCGCACGGCAGTTCCGCGTTTCGCTGTAATGGTAGAGCCTTTCACATCCAGGTCTTTGATCAAAACAACCGTATCTCCTGCCTGTAAAACTGCTCCGTTGGAATCGATATGCTTTACAGCGTCTTCATCTTCCATTCCTGCTTTCGCCCAGCTAAGTTCTTCGTCAGTCAAATAGATCATTTCAAGCAGATCATTCGGCCAGCCTTCTGCTTTTAATTGGTCGAGCATACGATAAGCAGCCACTTTCACTGCCGGAACTTCACTCCACATGGAATCATTCAGACATCTCCAATCGTTGGGAACCAATTCTTTCTTCCCTTCCAATTGATCTTTGAGGTTCTGACTGATCAGGATGAAATCGTCTGCCGAGTTACCTTCTGAAGGTTGTACCTGGTAGACCTGCAAATCATGAGTTACTCCACTTAACTCACATTTTTCTCCGCTGCGAAGATTTAACTGCTTTTCAAAATTCATGCGCCAAAGTTAGTAAAAAAGAAAAGCCCCGATCACGCATTACCGGACCGGGGCTCCCTATTTATTCCTTTTCTTTTACTGAATTACCACACGATATACTTTTTCAGCATTTTCGCTCGATAATTTAAAGAAGTAAGTTCCTCTTTGAACATTCCCCAGGTTGATTGCATTCACTCCATTAGTAATGGCGTTAGTTCCTGTTTCAACCAGGCGTCCGTTCACATCCGTTACCTCCAAATTGAATGGTCCGGCACTCAGATCAGTTTCAATGTATACCAATCCTGTTGACGGGTTCGGATACAAATTAACCGCTTCAAGTGCATTTTCATCTACTGATAACCAGTCACAAGTAGTTACAACAGTAATGACCACAGTTGCGGTATCATTCGGACAAACACCATTTTCACTGATGTATTGGTAGTTAAAACTTCCTGCAGTATTCCCTGTCATTATCTGGGAATTCGGCATAAGGCTGTTAGCCGGATTATACCAGTCTCCCCCCATATCAACTGTTCCTGTCAATCCCGAATATAAATCAATCGGTTCATTCATACATGCCGTAACAGCGCTTCCTGTTCCTGCATTTGGAGCAGGATAAATCGTAAGTACTGCTGATATCGTATCCTCTAAGCATCCTTCTGTGATATAGTTTACCGTTACCACTCCTGCAGGTACAAACTGCGGATTGAACATGGAATCATTTACAATGGTTGCCTGGTTCGGAGCAAAAGTCCAATTACCGAATGAGTCTGTAATCGTAGCGCCGTTATTCAAGTCTACCAAGCCGGTTGTCTGGCACACATCCATTGTTCCATTTGATCCTGCTGTGGTTCCGCGCTCAATCACACTGAAATCATCCACTGCAATAACGTTATTGAAAAAGAAGCTGGATACCTGTGTTCCGAATACATAAATACCGGAGGTAGTCGGAGTAAAACAGAAGAATGCTCTTTTATAAGTTTCGTCAGTTACATCTACAGAAGTCACAAAATCACCCAATGAAGTTGCTCCACTGGAGGATTGCACATCATTTACGAATACTTCTCCGTTCCATCCGCTGTTACCATCTCCGGCCCACATAAAGCTGAATTCATAATTTTTTCCTGCGATCAATTGGAATTCCGGGGTCCACAATGCATCGTCCGATCCACCGTAAATTCCCACAAAGTTTGTCCCTGAATTAGCAGGCGCACCTGAATTTCCGGAATCATCAGAGAACCATTCATCGTATTCACTTGCCCAGCAAATCGGGTATAAAGCATAATCAACTGCCGGCATAGATTCAAAGTCTTCCGACCATGGAATAGCTGTAATCGGTGCACAAAGTGTTGTTGCACTTACAAGTGTCCAGTAAGAAGAATCGCTTGCACTACAAACTGCCTGAACATAAATGTCATACGTTGTAGCGGAATTTAAGCCTCCAACTGTAAATGATGCTGATGAAGTTTGTTGGGCCGAATCTATTCCGTTTCCGGTTCCAGGTACAAAACCAGGAGTTCCCCACTCGATATTCCAGTCTGTTTCGGTATCTCCGGGAATCCAGGAAATATCAATCGAGTTTGTTGTTTCATTATCTGCTTCGAGATCCGATACAGGTAAACAACTTGGAATCGGAACAACCACAAACGTGTAATCTTCTGCTTCACCTTCGCCTGAATTTAAGGTACATGCATCTGTTGGTGAAGAGTTATAGTAATCTGCAAGAACGCGCATTCTGTAAGATCCTACAGCTGTTCCCGTTGGAACGTTGAAAGATCCAGAGAAGAAATCCTGGTATCCGAAAGATTGGAATACCTGTTCACCTGATTCGAAAATCATGTTGTTATTCCAGTCTACCCAGATTCCCAATCCGAAAGTATACCAGTCCTCCATTCCAAAATCTGCAGTGAAATTCACATTCGGTCCACCTTCAAACTGAGAAACAGTCATTGCAGTAGCATCTGTATAACCATTTGGTCCGATTCCCGAATTCAGGTTCGAAATATTGGATGTTGCTCCTCCGGTTGTTTTAAAATTATTGATGTAATAATCCGGGTTAGACGTACCGAACTCACAGAATCCGGTGTATCCTGTAATCGGACCGGTCCATGTACTTTCATCTCCGCCGCCGCAATCTGCCTGCACGTAAAACTCATATTCCGTATCTGCTGATAGTAAGGTTGCCGTAAAGTTCGGTGTTCCGCTTGCTGTTCCCATGGTTCCTGTTCCCGGAGTAAATCCAACTGGTCCGTATTCAATGTTCCAGTCTGTTTCTGTCCCCAATACTGTCCACGAAATATCAACAGTGCTTGATGAAGCTCCCTCAAAAGTCAGGTCATCTATTGGTAAGCAGCTTGGTGTAGGTGTCACCTCAAACGTGTAATCTTCCACTTCACCGTATCCATTTGCAGCAGCACACGGATCATTCGGAGAACTATTATCATTATCTACCTGCAAACGCATTCTATAAGTACCTGCCGGAGTTCCTGAAGGTACGCCAAATGAACCAGAGAAAGTCTCATTATACGATCCGGATGTGTACATCTGCTCTGATGGCTCAAAAATCAGGTTGTTATTCCAATCCACCCAAATACTAAATCCAAGGTAGTAGCCGAAGCCGTTATCAACGGTAAAGTTGACATCCGGACCGCCTGCAAAACTTGAAACAACCATTGCCGTGGCGTCTTCATAACCATTTGTACCATAACCTGATCCCAGATTAGAGATGTTGGAAGTTGTCCCTCCGGTAGTCGAAAAGTTTTCAATGAAATAATCGGAACTAACTCCTTCGAATTCACAGTATCCTGTATATGCCGTAAACGGTCCGATCCACATACTTTGGTCACCGCCTCCGCAATCTGCCTGCACGTAAAAATCATAGTACGTTTCCGCAGTTAACGGCGTTGCAGTAAATGCTGCTGTTCCGCTTGCCGTTCCCATTGTTCCTGATCCGGGAGTAAATCCTTCAGGACCATATTCAATATTCCAATTTGTCTCGGAACCTTGTGCTGTCCAGGAAATATCAACTGAAGTAGCTGTAATTCCATCTAACGTAATACCTGTTACCGGTAAACACGATGGCGGAGTTGTTACCTCAAGCGTATAATCTTCCGCCTCACCTTGTCCGAAAGCTAATCCGCACGGATCGGTTGGTTGTGAAGAATTATAATCAGCCATAATACGCATTCTGTAGTTTCCTACAGGCGTGCCCAATGGAATTCCGAATGATCCCGAAAAATTACTTTCATATTGTGACGATTGGAACATTTGTTCACCGGAATCGAATACCAGGTCATTGTTCCAATCTACCCAAATACTAAATCCATAGGTATACCAGGTTTCAAATCCAAAATCAACCGTAAAGTTGATATTCGGTGCACCGGCAAAATTTGAAACGATCATGGAAGTTGCATCTTCATAACCGGTTGGTGAAAATCCGGAAGCTAAATTGGATATGTTCGAAATTCCACCGGTAGTTGAGAAGTTATTGATATAGTAATCAGAATCAAATCCTTCAAATTCACAATAACCTGTATAAACGCTTATTGGTCCAAACCATCCGCTGAGATCTCCACCGCCGCAATCTGCCTGAACGTAAAATTCATATTCGGTATTTGAAGTTACCGAAGCTGTAAAATCCGGTGTTCCGTTTGCGGTTCCCATAGTTCCTGTACCGGGAGTAAATCCGCTTACTCCGTATTCGATATTCCAATCGGTTTCAGTTCCGCCGGCTGTCCAGGAAATATCAACCGAAGTGAGACTCACATTGTCAATCGTTAAATTGCTCACATCAGTACACTGACCGAATAGATTGTTAGACCACGGCAGCAATAGCATGACACCTAACAATAAATAAATTTTCTTCATAGTATTGGTATGTTTTTTATCCATTATTTTCAAGGTTTCTCAACCTTTAAATCTTTTTATAAGCTTCCGGCCTTCTACCGATGGAGAAAGCCGGAAGCAATTTCTTTCGAAAGTTTTACTTTCTCTTATTGAATAACTACGCGGTATATTTTTTCAGCGTTCTCAGTAGACAGCTTGAAGAAGTAAGTACCTTTTTCAACACGACTTAAATCCACGCTATTTGTTCCGGCTGAGATGTTATTATTCCCGCTTTCAATCATTCTTCCGTTTAGATCCGTAATCTCCAGGTTGAAAGTTCCTTCCGAGAAAGCAGATTCAATAAACACAATACCCGTTGAAGGATTCGGATACAGATTCATTTCCTGGAATGCCGTTTCTTCTACAGACAACCAGTTACAATTAGAGACAGTTACTACAATACCTGCCGTATCATCCGGGCACACGCCGTTTCCGGTAATATATTCATAGTTGAATTGTCCCGGGAAATTTCCGGTCATGATTTGTGACCCAGGTATTAAATTATGCATCGGATCATACCAATTCCCACCGAAATCAACTGTTCCTCCCAATCCTGAATATAAATCGATCGGGTTGTTTTTGCAGGCAGAAATGTTTCCGTCGAGCCCAGCATTTGAAGCCGGATAAATCGTAATAACTGCTGAAGCGGTATCCTGAAGACATCCTTCGGTAACGTAATTCACCGTCATAACTCCGGCAGGCACAAATTCAGGATTGAACATAGAATCATTTACAATAGCAGACGGATTTGGTGCAAAGGTCCATGCCCCCATCTCATCGTCTTTTACAATAATCTCATTCAGGTCAACCAATCCTTCGATCTGGCAGACATTTAAAGAACCGTTTGTTCCTGCACTCACTCCTCTTTCTATCAAACTGAAGTCATCCAACTGAAGGTAATATGGATTACCGTCAGAATCAGCGCTTACTCCGAATTTATAGACCCCGGAAACGGTTGGTGTAAAACAAGTGATGTGGCTTGTAAAATTATCGTCAGGAACTTCCGAAGGGGTTATGAATACTCCGGTTGGAAGTGTTCCGACCACACCTGTTTGTGTATTCAATGAAACCACTTCTGCATTCCATCCGTCGTAATCTCCTTCTGTAGCAAAATAGAACTTGAACTCGTATTTTCTTCCTGCCGTTAACTGAAATTCAGGTGTCCACAAAGTATCTGCACCGTTCCAGGAATACATAGCCATGTAATTTTCTCCTGAATATGCAGGAACACCGATTTCAAACGATCCGTCGTAGTCTGAGAACCAGATATTTTCGCTCGAAGACCAGCAAGTTTGGAAATACCCGTAACCCAGGTCTGTCATCGATTCAAAATCTTCGGTCCATGGAAGAGAGGTAATCGGAGCACAATCTGTTACTCCTGAAACCAAAGTCCAGAAAGACTCATCTCCGCCCCCGCAATTTGCACGAACATAAATATCATAAGGCGTTCCCGGATCTAATCCGTTCAGGGTGAATGCGTTGCTTCCCGCAGATTCTGTTCCGAGTTCTGCTCCGGTACCAGGCATAAAACCAGGCGCTCCATACTCGATATCCCAGGCAGTTTCAGATCCATTGATTGTCCATGAAAGATCAAATGAATTCGTCCCTGTTGCATCTATCATCAAATCAGAAATCGGAATACATGTAACTGCTTCAATCTGTACGTTATCCACAATCCAATACATGGAATAATCTCCCATCCATCGAAAACGTACCTGGGCATCGGAAGCACCGTTCAAGTCTGCCGTAATATCAAGTTGTATGTGTTCCGGATCATTATTGGATGTCGAAAAAGAAGAATAAACTTCTATCCATGAACTTCCGTCCCAAACTTCTACGAAAATCGCACCTCCGTAGTCTGCATCAAAATATTGATCAAAAGAAAGGAAGATCGGATTTGTAATCACACTCGCATCAAACAGCGGAGTTTCCAATGCCGCATCTTCCGGAATATCATCACTTCCATATTCATCACTATCAAAAATAGCTGCAGGATCTGAAATAGGTAGTGTAAGAGTGCGTCCCCCGGGGTTGTTGAATCTCCACACATTC
Source organism: uncultured Fluviicola sp. (assembly GCA_966248825.1). Classification (GTDB taxonomy): domain Bacteria; phylum Bacteroidota; class Bacteroidia; order Flavobacteriales_D; family Crocinitomicaceae; genus Fluviicola. The sequence goes on along the minus strand of CBINBC010000023.1, from coordinate 58,505 downwards.
CCGCCACCTTCGATGTCATTGTTGGTCCAGTCAGTCGGCGGTGTTATTCCTGTTGCAGAACTAAAATCCTCTGAAACAAGAACCTGGGCTGAAACTTTATTCGTTAGTTGGAGTAATAACGAACAGCCCAGCAATAGGTAAATTTTCTTCATAAGTTTTTGGTATGTTTAAATACAAACACAATTATAACTCATTTAACACCCTATTTCAGGTTCAATTTTGAAGAAAACTTGGATTCCAATAATGGATAAAAAATTAACTTTTTTTAATCAAAGAGTTAAGTTTCTGTTTCTTGATCTATCAATAATTGAACCGGCAAATTTCACCGGGAATAATCCGAATGCTGCCACTGGATCCAATACTCCTGCAACCCTTCTTTGGTTCGAAATAAACGGCTGATCCAAAGCCTTTTGTTCTTTACAATCTTGCTGGGACTTGACAACAGGTCATACTTCCTTTTTTTCAGTGCTGGCTTGTGTCCCCAACCCCCGCAATGATCAAAAGCGGTCATTGCCTGACTTTTGGGAACCCGTTTAAATGGGATGTATACTTTGTACTCTACGTAATTCGAATCACCGTTCATTCCGCGGGTAGAAATACGTATCCGGTTAAGGTCCACTTTACTGTACAAACTGTCACGGTACAATTGTTTCAATTTCTTCCCCACATATTCACACATTTTGTTCGAATATTGGTGTGCCACATCGGTACCATTCAAATCCAGCCTGTCAATATACCGCTCCGAAACAAACTCAACTCCCCGATACATACCACTGCAGGCAGAATCGGTACAAAAAGGGGTGTCAATAATGCATGTAAAGGGTAGATTGTGGGAAGAGTCCATAATTACCTCATCCTGGTTTTCACCCGCAAAGATCTGCCTGTTGCTGCTGCTTTCACAGGAAAAAGCAAAAACCAGCAAAACACTATAGACAATCACTGAAATAATGCGGAACATTTTCTTCATCTCCCTAAAAATAATATAAAAGTTAAAAGAGATAACGGAAAACAATGATGCTTCTAATCTCTCAGGATCTTTACGGGTTGCTTATTCTCATCAATTGCCACAAAGGTAAAATCACCCGTTACTGCTTTTTCCCGAACATCCGAATACATTTGCTCCACAAAAATATCTACCCGTATTTTCAAACTGGTACTTCCCAGGTAAGTAACCTTTCCGATAAGCTCTACGATGGTTCCTGCCGGAATTGGCTTTTTAAAATCGATCTTGTCACTGCTCACAGTTACCATTCGCTGGCGGCTGAAACGGGTTGCGGCAATAAATGCCACTTCATCCATCAACTGCATAGCCGTTCCTCCGAATAAGGTGTCGTAATGATTGGTCGTACTGGGGAAAACTGCTTTAAAAATGCGCGTTTCCGCTTGTTCAATGCGCTGTTCTATTGTCATATTCTATAATTCGGAATGATCAATTATTAATTATCAAGACTAAAAAACGGCTTCATAATTAAAGAATTCCTAATTGATCATTCATTTTTAGTCTTCTTAAAAAGTGTGGAAATTTGGCTAAATTTCTGCTCTAATATCTTGGTGTTATATTCTTTCTTCATCTCCAGCATGCAGGCAGCACACAAACATTCTTCGTAATGGTCACAGATATACTGGCTTTCATCAACAGTTAAATTCACACTGGTACACTGACAAAGCGAGATGGATCCGGCCTTACACTCGAAACAGGAATTACAACGCGGACAAAAGACTTGTTCATGATCACTCATAAGCTTTTCAATTTATGTTCTGTGCTTTCGGAAAAAAGAAAATGTACAGGCAGTTTATCCCTTTGGAAGAGAATTATAAACAACCTTGACATATAGCTTCAAACCGCGAAAGCATGGTCAATTCTGTCTGTCAGCTGACAGACAAGTTAGAAAAAGGCCGGTATCTGACTTTTCCGAAACCCTGAAAGGAGTGGAATTACAGTTGCGCGACAGTTCGTGATTTTCACACGATTCCCGATTATTCCGCCCGCCACAGCAGACTGGAACCTTTTTCCGGGCATTGATCAGTTAAAGAACGTTGGGTAAAGGTACTGACTAATTCCGATGTTCGAATTACGAATTACGAATTAAATTATCCAGAAACACCGAGTAAATAAAAAACCAGGTTCTGTTCGAGGTAAAACCTGATTCTATCTTAATCCGTGAACTCAAATTTCTCGTAACAATTCACTACCTTTGTCAGGTGAAAAAGGCATTCATTTACATACTCTTACCCGTTTTTATATTCAACAGCTCGTTGGGGGAAGTCTTTAAACTGCCTAAATTTATCGCACATTTTTCGGAACATTATGCCGCCGATAAAAGCCTGGATGTGCTTGACTTTATTTACATGCATTATTTGGGCGATGACCAGAATACTGCTGATCAGGACAAAGACATGGAGCTGCCTTTCAAAAAGATGGAAGATCCTTTTTCCTTCCAGGTAGTATTTTTTCCTCTTTCCGGGTTGATTAGCACTTCAAAATTCGAAACAATTGATGCTTACCTGTTTGTGCTGTTCAAAAATGACAAATTCCAGGATCCTTCCTTAAAATCGGTATTCAAGCCTCCCATTTTCAGTCATTTTTAACCAGATCCTATGCACAATTCTCTCCTCGCTCGCCAACGTTTTCCGGCTTCTTAGCGTTCCGGAAGAGAATTAACTGAAATCGCGTACCATCATCCATTAAAAATGACATTTTACATGAAAACATATTTTTTACTAGGTGGGTTTTGCCTTTTTGCAGGCTCACTTTTAGCTCAAAACTGGACCGGGGCAGTCAATTCCGACTGGAATAATGCTTCCAATTGGTCTGCAGCGCCTTCAAACGGAGACGACATTGTGATCGATCCGGCAAATTATACCGGAGCAATGGCACAACCGGTTATATCAGCAAACTCGAATTTTACTCCGGCAGAAATGCTGGTACAAAACGGTGCACAATTGACCATTTCTGCAACCCTGAATACCACAGACCGTGTGGAAATTATCGGAAACGGAACACAGCTTATTATTACCAATTCCGGTGCTTTTTCACTAATCGGAGGAGGAAACAATGCACGCTTGATTTTCGTGGATGATGCCCACCTGGAAATGAACGGCGGAAGTTTATCCAGCGGACAACGCCTGCTTTTCGAATTGGGAGCAACAGGAACCATTCATGCAGGAACGGTAACCGTTGGAGAAACCATTGCACTCGTAGACGGAAGTGCCTTGGGCTCCAGTAAACTGGTACAAAACGGCGGAACAATCACCACCAATGCTGAATTTGGTTTTGAGAACGAAGCCGGGTTTTACTACCCTTCCTTTGAACAAAACGGAGGAATACTGAACATTAATGGCTCATTGCTTTGGCTGGGAGCTGCCCCGGGCGCAGGAAAAGGTTATTTCCGCTCAAACGGGGGAACTGTGAAAGTCACCGGGACAATCGGGAATGATCCGACAAGCACTATGGGAATGCACCTGGAATTGAATGGCTCTTCTGCCCTATTGGAAAACTCGGGAACAAGTGTGCAGCTGTTAAACGGAGATTCCATCGTATTGGCCGATAGTGCAGTTTGGAAGGATCTGAATGCACCAAACTGGATCAATGACGGTGCCGTTTACGGAACAAGCAATTCCTTTTTCCAATCCGGGAATACCATTTTTACAGGAAATACAAACAGTCTGTCAGATCCAGCGTATCAGCTGGGGAATTTAACGGTTCCCAGTGGAAAAACACTTACTCATGTATCTCCCGTTATCTTACAAATCAGCGGAAACATGGATATCCTTGGTTCTTTCAATCACAACAGCAATCGATTAATCTTAAACGGAACAAAAAACCAAAGTATCAATCATGCTTCCAACAACCTTATATTTCATGGGTTTGAGGTCAGAAACCAGGCAAACGGTCCTGCTGACGGTGGCTACGGAATTTCTTTAAATACGAACATGACTATCAATAACTACATGGATCTGCATGACGGAATTATTGTCTGTGCTCCAGGGAAACTGGTGAAATTTCCGGATAATTTCTATCCTTTAACGGGATCAACGGATTCTACTTTTATTGACGGTTATGTGGAAAAAACCGGAGACGATCCGTTTACTTTTCCGGTTGGAATGGTTCCTGATCGTTACCGTCCGTTAACAATTACTCCTCCTGTTTCCGTAAATTCAATCGTAAAGGTAGGTTACAAAAATACCCCATACAGCTCTCTAACACCTGTTGAAGCTCCCATGCAAAGCGTTAGTGCCCTGGAATACTGGGATTTCACCAATTCGAATCCAAATGACCTGCTTGCCGTAACAGTTGGCTGGAACAATGCTTCACAAAGCGGACTGACAAATTGTGCGGATATCTCACTGACAGTTTGGGACGGAACAAAATGGGCATTTGCGGCTTCCGGAACTTCCGGGTTGTGCAACGGGGCAGCCAGCGGAGAACTCTCAAGTTTCGGGAGTTTGCCTGCAAACGGTCCTATCACTATCGGATTTACCAGCAATGTAACCCAGCAAACTGCTATTCTATGCCACGGTGATTCGATTACGGTCGGAACAAACACTTACTCCGCAAACGGAACGTATTTCGATGTATTCCAGGATATCAACGGAGATGACAGTACGGTAGTAACAGTGGTAACAATCCTGGATCCGATCATTAACTCCATCACCGACAACGTGACCTCCATTACTGTTGATGCTCCTACGGCAACCAGTCTGGTATGGATTAATTGTTTGGACGGAACTCTGGCTGACGGTACCGGTGGATTTACATTCACGCCCGTATCAAACGGAACGTATGCCGTAATTGCAAGCCATAATGGTTGTTCGGATACCAGCGACTGTGTGATTATTGATCAATTGGGAGTATCCGAATTCAATAAGAATAATCTGGAGATCTATCCAAACCCTTTAAAAACCGGGGAAAAACTCACCGTGAATACGACCGCAGACAGCTATATCATTCAAACATTGGATGGGAAAAACATACTTCCGGAATCAGTTTCATTTGCAAATGGAAAAAGCGAAATCCAACTGCCAGCATTGAGCAGCGGAATTTATCTCCTAAAAGCGGTTACCGGCGCTGCTGCCCCACTCATGGGACGTTTCAAAGTCGATTAGTTCATCCTAATAATCAGGTATCCCCGATCAGTAATAACCGGTCGGGGATAGTTGTTTTCAGCTGTTCGGATAAAGCTCCTGATTTCTGATACAATGACATCGAAAATGGATGCAAAGGCGTGTGATCGTTGTGCAAAGGCGCATGAAAGTCAATCAGAAGCATGCAGAGGTTGTTACAAAGGCATCCGCAAGTGCTTACAAAACGATGTGAAGCTCAAACAAAGGCGTGTGAATGTTGTGCAAAGACGTGTGAAAGTCAATCAGAAGCATGCAGAGGTAGTTACAAAGGCATCCGCAAGTGCTTACAAAACGATGTGAAGCTCAAACAAAGGCGTGTGAATGTTGTGCAAAGACGTGTGAAAGTCAATCAGAAGCATGCAGAGGTGGTTACAAAGACATCCGCAAGTGCTTACAAAACGATGTGAAGCTCAAACAAAGGCGTGTGAATGTCAATCAGAAGCATTAACGAGTGAAGCAGAAGCATCGAAAGCTCAATCAATGCTTGCCTTTACCCTATTTGCTACGGCCGATCCACAAAATCAAAAAAGAAAGCGAACCCGTATTTTTCTGCCAATTCCTTCTTCCGTTTATCGACGCTGAATTTCTGCATATAGATTTTTGCCCGGTTGGCATCTGCCCGCTGGATACCTTCAGCCGACACATCATACGTCTGAATTTTACTTCTGGGGTCAAACCCAAAAATATTGTAGGAAACTATTTCCTTCGGAAACTGGCACGTTTCGCCAGGGTTGGTTGATTTTTCCTTGAACCACAGGATTGATTTTTCTTCCAAAATCCCGTAATCTTTCGGATGCAGGTATCCCATTTCGACCGCTTTAAACAGTGCCTGTTTATTTTGCTGGAAAAAACATTGTGAGTGAAGCACAATATTCATCGGGCATTTCAACCTCAGTTCGCATTCTTCGGAATACAGGGTGTCTGTCATACCCATCCCGGCATACAGATCTTTCCGTCCTGTTTTTTTGTAAAATTCGTTCCACATTTCGGTGGTTGTAATTCCCAGCAGGTGCTCGTTGGGGAAAACACCTTTGTTTAGCAATTCCGTTAAAAACATTCGGGTTTTATTCTCATTCTGATGGAACTGCTGGCTATCCCCGCCTGTTTTCAGCTTCAAACTATCAGACTGGTAACACATGACGCAGATCTGTTCCAACAATACTTTATCTACGTTTGGCTGTCGTCCGTATTGCTTATACAATCGTGCAACAGTTCTATACAACTCCGGATAGTACCGCTCCTGTACAAACCTGCTGGCAGTCACCGATTTCAAAGGCATCCCGTTTTTGAAAGCAATGGATAGATAATTTCTGAACCTCAGACTGTCATTCAGGTAAAGTGCAATTTGAGCAGCAATGTAAGGATCTTTCAAAAAGGGTTTATTAAGGGCAAATGCGCGGTCGTAATACATAAAACAGCTCGAATCCATCTTAAATACAAATTCCTCTTCAGCCTTTTTCACCAACTTATAATATTCTACATAGGATTTATCCTGGGAAAACACATTGAAAGCGGCCACTAATAAAAGACCAAGCACATAGTTCTTCATATCATTTGAATTGTCTCCGCCAAATTTAACGAAACTAATGACGAATCAGGCTTCCTTTTGATCTAATTATCGATTTGTATGAACCTGCCGGCACTCATCATGAATTTCATCCCGTTCAGTTTGAACGTTTTCCCGTTTCCCATTTGAGCGATATTCGTGAGGTCCTCCTCCATGGTGTGTACGCTCCCGCCAGTGGCATATGCAAGATCGAGATACAAAGTATTCATCCGGTCTTTTACTCCGCATACCACGATCTTGAGCGGTACTTTTTGCTGTTTGAGAAATTCCACGAGTTTCATGTCACAGGGATCTTCCCAGTTGTCGGCAATCAGAACCACATTGTTCTTATTTTCCGGGTATTTCTTAATGGCGTAGCAAACTGCCTCCAAATCATTTTCTATGTGGTTCCCTTTTTCCATAGCCGTATATGCCAGTTCAATGACTTTATCCGCATTCGACGATTCGATGGTCCAAAGCCCGGTAGGATCCAATGTCCCGGTCTGCGTATTGCTGTTTTCTTCATCGTCATTGAAAAACACAATCTGTTTGAAAGTCTTTAGTTTCTGATTTGCTTTGATCCAAAGCAGCAGCTGTGAAGTGTATGGAGCCATACTTCCGGTCACATCCGTTACAACCAGCATATTTTTCCAGGTCGGCTGGCGCTCGAAAACTTTCAATAAGCTCGAATCCTGAGGAGGTGTTTTTTGTTCTACGATATCCTGGATGATTTTGTGTTCTTCCTGGTAAGTCGGCATTTTGCGGTAATAAATTTCAAAACCGTGGAAATACGTGTGCATGTCGCGCTGTGATTCCACCCCTGTCTGCTTCACAATATTCCAGTCGATGATACTGCTGTTGAACGCTTCCGGGAGCAGAATATACAGTTCCAGAATGCGCCGCCGATTCAATTCCGTGAAATCCATTCCATAAGGGTAATCCGAATAGATCAAATCAACACGAATGATCGTTTGATCTTTCAAAGCTTTTACATCTTCCGGATTCAGGATGGTATGCTCGCCGGGAGTCATCCGGATCTTGGCAACACTATATCCATTTTCAATCGGACGGTACTTCGCGACTTTCAAAGTATCGCGAAAACGGAAATGCTCTCTGATGGAGACTTGTGCAGTAGTTGTCTTTCCTATCCAAAGAAAGAGTAACAAAAGTGGAAGTATCGATTTCATACTCCTATAATACAAGGAGTTGAAAAAGTAACACCGAATAATTACGAATTACGAATGGTTGATTTCACTAAGCTGAAGCAGCTTTGGAGACACTACTCAAAAGTCTTCATGCAACAGAATCCAATTACGAATGCCTGATTTCATCTAAAAACCATTCGGCATTCGTAATTCGGCATTCGTAATTAGATAGTTATTTATCTGAATAAACTTGCGTATTTTGCCCGGTTATCAATTAGTATCCAGGTTAAAACTGCAACTAGTACCAGTGCAATCGGCAAACCGGACGGCGCATTAAAAATATGTGTGAGCAAAATACCCACCATAACCGGAAGGATCATAATTGCTCCCAGCGCACGGTATTTAGGTATAATGACCAAAACACCTCCGATAACTTCTACAACCGCGATCAACGGCATCAACCAGGTAATTGCAGCAAAAGCTTCCACCAATTTTACCATATTTTCCGGCATGTCTTTCGGCATCGGCATGTATTGAAAAATCTTATTGAGTCCCGAGTTAATGAACATCAAACCGAAAAGCAGGCTGACAACAAACAAAATCTTATTTTTCATCTTTTACTTTTTAAGTTTTGGTAATAATTCGTCCAGCTGTTCCATTCCCATTGATAAGCCTTCTTTGAAGCCCATTTTGATGGTTTCTTCCAGTTGAGCCAGGTCATCGTAAGAAATGTGGATCGTTACTTCCGTCAAATCCCCTTTATCTTCAAAGGAAACTTCCCATTTGGACCGTGGCATGTCTTCATTAACTTTCCCGTTGCTGTCCGCAAATGCGTCCAAACCTGCGAAAGAATCCTCCGGACGGATTTTCGTGTAATTCACGATCGACCAATGTTCCTGCCCATCCGGACCAACCATGGCATACAGCCAGGTTCCGCCATCTCTGAAATCCATGGATTTCGTCCGTGCATTCCACGGTTTTGGTCCCCACCACAGGTCCAGGATCTCGCTTTTGGTATATGCATCCCAAACCAGGGATTTCTCTGCCGCAAATTCTCTTTTTACGGTGATTGTTCTGTTGTCCTTATCTACAGAAAAATCAAGTGCCAAATTATGTTTCATCGTCTCTATTTTTTTAGGTTTAAAACTTCCTTCCTCCTTTAACAATTCAACGGATTCGTAACTTCCACACGTAATTCCGAACAAGTTAAAGCTTCCGAAAAGGGTATCCAAAAAGTTAAACATTTTTCGCTTTTACCTTTTCTCTTTTCAATTTGCGTGGTTGATCATCCAGTTAATTCCATACTTATCCGTGAAAGAACCGTAGTATGCACCGAAGAACATATCCTCAAGCGGCATGGTAACGGTTCCTCCTGCTGAAAGTTCGTCGAAAATGCGTTTCGCTTCTTCCCGGGTTTCCGGTTCAATGGAAATATGCATATTGTTCCCTGATGTTAAGGTGAATCCCATCTCTTTCGGAGCATCTGTTCCCATCAATACGTGATGTCCTGTAATCGGTAATTCTACGTGCAAAATCATCTTTTTGACAGAATCTGCAACCGGCGGGTGATTTCCGTCTGCCGGGATATCTCCGAAGCGCTGAATTCCTTTTCCCGAAAATTCGGTTTTGAAAACGGACTGGTAGAATAAGAATGCTTCTTCCGTATTTCCCGGGAAATTCATATAAGTACAAACGCGCGGAAAACGGTTTGGCTTTAATTCATTACGCAGCTTGAATTTCATCTCGATGTACTGATCCAGGTTCTCCATTGCCATCGAGAATCCTTCTTTAAAACCATACGAAATGATTTTTTCCAAATCTTCCAGGGTTTCGTATTTGATCGTGATATTCACCGTTGTATTTTCACCGTTATCGGAAAACACATTGTTCCATTGCGAACGTGGGAAGGCTTCATTGAGAGTTCCATGTTCGTCGCAAAAACCATCCAACCCGGAATAGGACTGCTGATTTTCGATGGTTTGGTAATCCAGTTTACACCAGTGAACTTCATTCTCCGGGGAGATCATCGCATAATGCCACATACCGCCTTCTCTGAAATCCATCGACTTGGTCTGAGTACGGAAAGGTTTCGGTGCCCACCAAAGGTCCAGGAGTTCCGGTTTGGTCCACGCATCCCAAACCAATGAGCGGTTTGCTGCGAAATCGCGTGTTACGTGAATCGTGTTGTTTTCCTTGTTTACGGAAAAGTCAAAAAGCAGGTTTGAATTCATTTGTTCTCTTGTTTTAAAGTTGCTAATACATCATCTAATTGGTTGAAGCGGCTTTCCCAGATCTTTTTGAACTGTTGCAGCCAATGATCGATCTCTTTCATTTTATCGCCGTTGAGTTGATAATAAATCTCTCTTCCCGACTGGTTCTGCTGCAGTAATTCACATTCGGTGAGAATGCGCAGGTGTTTTGAAACTGCCTGACGTGTGGTATCGAAATGCTCGGCCAGGGCATTCGGCGTCATGGATTGAACAGCCACCAGCAGGATAATTGCTCTGCGGGTAGGATCTGCTATTGCTTGAAAAACATCTCTTCTCATGTTATTGAATTTTAAAATCCGAAACCAATCGGTTTCACAAATATATATGCAACTGATCGGTTTCGCAAATTTTTCCCGGATTTTTTTGTAAATTCATGGAAAGAAACATCTTTAGGAGTTTGATTATCCCCCTGATTTAAAGACATTCCGATGAAATATAGTTTTCTGATTTTAGCAACTGAAGTAATCGATCCGGAAACGGAAACTTCCATTTTGTGGTATATTTTACCAACCAGCGGATTTGCTTTGCTGCTTTCGCTTTATTTCATTATCCGGCAAAAAAAGAAAAAATAACTAATTCTTATTTTCCTGAAAACTTTCGCCGAAAAAACAAAAATGTTCCCAAAACACTCACAATCGGAACCCCTACATAAATCGTATCAATCAGCGTCCTGTTTGCAGTATAAGGCATATTTCCGGTACTCACAAATGCTGTCACCGTGGAAACAACAAGCACAATCGCTAAAAGAAGTTTCCCATTCGATTTCCATTTGATACCTGCAATAAAAACGGTTAAAGCAATTACAGTCAGTAAATCGTAAAAAAGAGAAACGAGCACTTCTTCTCCATGGGCAAAAACCGAAACAGGTAATAAAACCGATAGCGTTAAGAGCATTTCTTTCTTTTCCATCTACCGAACAATCTGTTTACTCCTTAGAATTTTCTTCGAAATCAAAACACTTCCATCGTAAATCTCGTGTTTCAGAAAACCGTCATCCGAGTTCACGTAATAAAAACTGCGTTTACCTCCTTCTGTTGGATCATTCGTAATCTCTGTCCGCAAAACATGGTAATAATACTGATCGTAAACGAACAGGGAGTCATAGCGGGTTTCATTTGATGATAATGAACTGTTATAGCCGTTGTAAATATTCACACCTGTCCCAACTGTGCCCTCAAAATCTTTAAAAAATCCGTCTGCAACAACGATGTAGCTGGTCGGCTCTAAAGGAGAAGAAGATAAAGTCAGGAATTGGTGATGTTCGTAAGTTGTGCAAAAATCACCTATGAATCCGTAGGCAAAGTTGTGAATGTAAGTACTATCGATCTGCAGATTGACAGAATCAATTGTCACCCAATAACTTCCCGTGCGGTACTGGCAGTTCAACAAATCAGCCGAGGTAATATACACGTTTCCGGGACAGTTGTTTTTAGTTGGTTCTTCTTCCTTCTTACAGGAAACAATTAAAAGAATGACACTCAGAAGGCAGGTTAATTTTCTCATAGCATTTTCAATTCAGGTTACTTAAAACTAGTCTTTTCTTTTGGAATTCAAACTCCTGATTTCATTTAAAAACTTCAAAAACGTTAACCTGTGCGAACACTTGGGACAAAACTTATCTTTTACCACCTTCGGATTTTCTACTTCTTTTACCAATGCGAAATGCTGAAAACCGATTCGTTTTCCGGCAGTAAAACCGAAATATTCGGGCCGGTATGAACCAAAATCCACATCGCAAAAGTTACAAAGTGTCAGTCGAAGTCCCTGGTAGACCTCATAGACACTGTAAGTATGAATTCCCTGTTTCAGATGGTTTAGTTCTTTCGGGTCCCAGCCGCAATCATCGCACGGAGCACACTCGCGTACTTCCAGTTCGTGATAGCAAATCGGGCATTGTTCCATTGCTTGATCTATTTAAAGGCTAAGATAATGGAATTTGAATTGTATTCCCTGAATTACAGCAATTTATATTAAAACTGCTTAGGCCTGGTTTTCCGGGAAGCATGCTCCGCCAGTTCATCGATGCGTTTTCGGCGTGTTTCCGGTCGTTTAGCGCTCACCAGCCAATAAAGCATCATTTTCTTTACGGATTTACTCAAACCTAAAAAATAGTCTGCTGCTCCTTCATACTGATCCAATGCATCCTCGAAATCTTTCGGAACAACCAGGTCTTCCACTTCGTCGAGGATGGTCCACGAACCGTTTTCTTTAGCCCGTTCAATGCATTCATGTCCGGCTTTGGTCATCAATCCTTCTTTGACCAGGCGTTCGATCTTTTCTTTGTTGATCTTCGACCAGGTACTTTTGGCTTTGCGTTTAGTGAAAAATTGGTGCGATCTTTCAGAATTGACCGCAATTTTCTTACTGTCTATCCAACCGAAACAAAGGGCTTCATCCACAGCTTCACTCCAGGTCATGGTTGGTTTTCCGGAGGCTTTGGTATAAAAAACGACCCAAAGGGCTTGTTCCTTTACATGGTTTTCTTCCAGCCACAGACGCCATTCGATGCGGTTCTCCGGGTAAAAAACGGGAATCTCTTTTCTATTCATTTCCATTAAACTAATAATTATAAACTCCTATCTCTCTTCTTAAGCGGGGAGTTGTTTTTGAAAAACACTGCAAACCAAAGCGTTCCAAACAGCACATACTCCATGAAAGCCAGCAATGCAGTAAACCAATTGATCAATGAAGCAAGTTGAATCATTTTCTTTCGTATTCTATTTCAACAAACTTACGGGGAGCTACTGACAACCTTATGGCAGTGCGAATCGGATGAAAAAAATAAAAGTGCGATTTGGTGTCACAGCGCTGTGTAGGACAGCAAAATAATATCCCGACATCTAATTCACAATGAACCTGTATCCTATTCCACGGATGTTTACGATTTTGACACGCTGGTCGGGTTCCAGTTTCTTGCGCAGTTTGGAAACAAATACGTCAAGTGTTCTTCCGATGTAATCCCCTTCGTCACCCCAAACGATTTTCAGAATATGTTCCCGTTCGATGGTTTGGTTCATATTTTCATAGAGCAGGGAAAGCAAATCGGATTCTTTACTGGATAATTCTGTCTTTTTACCCGAATGCAGGAGCGTCATGTTCTTCTGATCGAACAAAGTATCTCCTATCAGTGCACTATCCGGATCAATAGCGTCAACTACCGGAATATGAGCAGCTCTTTTCCTCCTGAAGTAAATCAACAATCCTATAAAAGCACAAATCGATCCGATGGGCAGTGCGATAAGGGAGTATGAAGTTCTATCCTTAACAACTGCAGCAGATTGTTCTGCCTTCTCTGATTTCCCGGCTGCAGGAGGTGATGATGGCATTGGCCGGTTTTCTAAAAATGAGGGTTGGATCAGCGGTGCCTGGTAAAGTGATCCGGTCTGAATGCCGGGTCTTTTCAAGACTGTAAAAAAGATTACATAGCACGCTTTCGATTGATAACGCGGCCCGCACGGCATTAATTCCGGATTAATTGAATCTCCCTTTTCATAACTGTAAACTACTTCGTCATTTTCGCAGCGTTTTACTTCAACTATGTAACTACTTGCCGTTTTCATTTCCCGGATTACCCGGTCAATCGTTGAAGCAAGGTCTCCGGGATTAAATGCAAAGGCTGCTCCGAATTGGATTTTGTAGCTTTCTCCTTCTTTTTCGATGGGAAATACGCTTGAAGTACTGTCTCCGGAGCTTAACAATACCTGGTGACCAACCATTCGCAGGGAAACCAATAAATGTTTTTCTTCTTTCGGTGTTTGAGCACAACTGATTGTTCCGCTAAAAAGCAGTTGAAGCAGCATACAACTGATGATTTTCAATTTTCCGGGCATGTACTACAAATCTACGTGAATACGCACTGAACAGGAAGCGTGCCGACTGTAATTTACATTAATTTACATTTGGAATTGCTGTTCGGGAATAATGACAAAGCCCCAAAGTCTGGCAAAAGGCCCTTATTCCCTTCTTCAGTCCCGAAACTTTCCCTCAACTATCAATTGCTGCAGGTAATTGTTCAAACGCTCTATATTTTGTTTCTGTCCTTCATCGGCTTTATGAGCTTTTACGATTACCTGGTATTGTTCTTCGGAATCAAACAGCATGTTCCATTGGAGTTCGGTGCCGTTTTCAACAGATTCGAATAAAACGGTCGTTATAAAATGCGGATTGAAATGTTCAAAGACGATCTTTTTCAGCGGAATAATCTCTTTGTAAATACTCCTGTTCGGATAGTTGGTTCCATCCGGGCCGTGAAGTGTCAGATTCCATGCTCCTTGCTCCCGAAAATCCATTTCATGAATGGTCGTAGAAAATCCGCTTGGTCCCCACCAGTGAATGATCTTTTCCGGATCTGTCCAGGCTTCCCATACTAAAACAAGCGGTATTTGAAAGGTTGCTGTTGTTTGAAGTTCTTGCATATTAATTCCTAATTAAAAATTGTTCAAAAGGTTCAACTAAAATTCTCATGGAACTTTAAATTCCGATAGCTATCGAAATTTAAACTTTTAGTATCCCTCTGAACCCACGTGCCGCGTAATACGATTCGGCACCATTGTGGTACATAAAAACAGTTCCGTAACGCCGGTCGCAGAAGATGGCTCCTCCCCGTTTACGGATCGATTCCGGTGTTTGAACCCAGCTGGATGTTTTGGTGTCGAAATCTCCAAGTTTTTGCAACTCGCGGTATTGTTCTTCTGTTAGAAGCTCAATTCCCATTTCAGCTGCACGTTCCAGTGCACTGCCCGCCGGTTTATGTTCTTTTCGTGAATTCCAGGCCTCCTGGTCATAACACAAACTCCGACGTCCCTTTGGGCTTTCAGGTGAACAATCGCAAAACAGGTACTCGTCTTTTTGTTGATCGTAAGCTATTACGTCCGGTTCACCTTCCGTGGCTTCCATTTCATCCAATGACCACAATTTCTTTGGGTTCGCTTCCAATTTAGCTTGTATTTTCGCCCAATCCATTCCTTCATGGCGGTCCATGTGTTTTTCGAAGCGCTTTTTCAGTACGTTCAATAATTCCTTTGCCGCTTCTGCCGATAATTGCTTACTCATTTTTCGATGCTTTTTTCTGTATCAAATATTCATTCACGTCATTCAACCCTTTTCCTTTCAAAATATCGGGTATGCATTTTTCAATGCGTGATTCGCGCGTTTTCGCTTGTTTCGGTTGTGAAAAATGCAGAATATACGCTCTTTGTCTTCCGGGAGTCAATGATTCAAACGCTTTTTTTAAAGCGGCATTTTCTTGAAACTTCACTGTTAATTCTTCCGGAACCGGGTACTCTTTGGTCTTTTTCAGCTCTACTTTCTTCCCGGATTCCTCCACTTCTACCGCATGAAAAATGTATTTTTTCAAATCCGCTTCCAGTGATTTTATTTCTTTTAGGCTGGTAAAACGCACTTGTCTTGCCGACTGTACATTTTCCGTCTGCTGAATGAGAATCTTTTTCGGGTCCTTCATCAACGCACCTTTAAAGAACAGGAATGCACAGTATTCTTTGAATACATGGATCAGTACAATGTTCTTCTTTTCGTAGGTATAGCAAGGACAGCCCCATTTCAAATCTTCTGTCAAATGGCATTCCAGCACGATTTTCCGCAGTTCCGTCACCTCACTTTTCCACTTTTCTTCTTTCTCGAAAAACCAATCGACTTTTGGGTTCATGCGCTCAATTTGTTTGTGTTATTCTTCGTTCAGCCGGTCTGAAATACCAAGATACAACAGTTAGTACTAAAAGCAAGATGGAAGGAAAGATTTCACTCAGCGGACTTCCGGATGCAATGTGCGAAAAACCAGCTCCCGACATGGCAAAGAAAAATCCTGCATAGGCCCATTCCTTTAAGATCGGGAATTTCGGGATTAAAACAACGATGACTCCCAGTATTTTCCAAATCCCCAGTAAATTAAGCAGGTAAACCGGATAATGCAGCGCGGCCATACGTTTTACATCCTGTTCCATTTGAAGCAGTTGAACGATGCCTGTTGATAGCATTCCCAATGATAGCCAGATTGTGGCGATCCAATAGCTAATTTTTGTTGCTCTATTCATAAAATTATCAATTTTGAAATTATCAATTATCAAGACTTTTCAAGAGTCATGCTCTTGATCATTCTGCCATTCATAATTGATCATTTAGTATTTCCTGAATGCGGTTATGTGCCATATTGATTCCTTGTGCAAACGGAAGTTTCAGTATCTGATCTCGGATCTCGTTTGAGCGGTATACCACGTGCATAGTTAGCTTGCTTTTATCGTCCGACAGTTTTTCAAATTCCAAAAACTCCAATTGTGCACCAAAAGGAGCATTTTCCATTTCAAAGGTTCGGATAATCTTTTCGTTCGGGATAAAATCGTGAATAACTCCATTGAAACCGTGTTTGTTTCCCATCGGATCCGTCGTTTCGAACCGGTAACTCCCATGCTTTTTATTTTCCAGTTTTAGTACCTTTGTTCCCATCCATTGCTCCACGATGTCTGCTTCTTCATAGGCTTTGAAAAGCAGGTCCAAAGGCAGATCAAATTCGCGTGTGATGGTCAATTCCTGTTTGCCGTCTTCGGCATGAATGTGTGTTTTTCTTTCCATTTCTTCTCTTTTTCCCGCAGAAGAGCGCTGAGGAACGCAGAATATTTTCTTTAATCATGCCTCCCCACTCTTCTGTAATAATTATTTTTTTTTGTATTGTTTCATGATTTCTTCGAGCTTGTTGAATCGGTCATCCCATAGTTGGCGGAACGGCTCTATAAAGTCTGCCACTTCTTTCATACTCTTTGCGTTAATGTGGTAATAGATTTCCCGACCGTTTTGTGTCTGATGAAGCAATTCGCATTCGGTGAGGATCTGTAAATGCTTTGAAACCGTTGGTCTTGCCGTATCGAAGTTGGAAGCTATTGCTCCGGCAGTCATCGATTGGGAAGCCACCAGCAGCAAAATAGCTCTCCTGGTTGGATCAGCTATTGCCTGGAATACATCTCTTCTTAAATTCATTCGATTTTTTTTTATTGCTATTTGTCGCATGGAACTCTGCAGAAGCTCCGTTTCATTATGTAGCTATTTGACTACAAATATATACGAAGCCATTTGACTACGCAAATTTTCACAAAAAAAATAACGACTAATTTGTACTTAAACTTATTTTCAAATTGATTTTCAGAAAATTGCTTTTATTCACTGAAGAAATCACGGAAATTAAGAAGAGAAACGAGTAGTCGTAAAAGTTTACTTACCTATGAAATTGAAGAACTGTTTTAAAAACATCAAATATTCGGCAAATCTCCTCCTGTAAATTTCAGCCATTCACGCACATAAGTACGAGATTTTTCACCTAAGAGGTCTCCAAGCAGAGGGAGGTAACTGGTTTCTTTTGTTACCGGATTGATAACCGTTTCCAGGAAACCTGTAAGCACGGCATTTCGCACAGCATTTTCTCCTTCTTCCAGCATTTTTTCCATCAGATCAAAAATAAGCTTCGTTTCTTCTTTCTCCCCTTTTTTCAAAAGTGAGTTGGTATATGCAGCGAATTCGATCATATCTAGGACCAGCCCGGCACGTTCCCCGTCCCAATCATCCAAGTGTTCGTCCCAGGTGTTTTGAAATCCGGGAACGACTTTCAGTACTTCATTTATGCTATTTTCGGTTGTATATTTCATATTACTCTTCATTATCATCTTCTTCGTCCTGTTCATAAGTTCCTGCAAGTGCAGCTTCCAGATCTGTTTTAAGAGCAACGGCAATATTGTAATCATCATCGCTCAATTGATTTCCCGCATCGATCACTGTTTGATTTCCTGCCCTGGTTATTAAATTATTAATTCCATTCAATACTTGCTGGCATTTTACCTGGTGATCTGCTCCCCCAACTTTTTCTCCTCCATTATGTTCATGAGAACAGGCTGCCAAAGCACTTCCATCTCCAATTACTGCGCCACCGGCAGGAGCAGCTTTAAATAATGAATTTACCAAATTAGATAGTTTGACAGAATCCTTACTTACACCGGTTACGACAGGTTTGGCCTGAAGCTGAAAAATACCGTTTTGCATAAATGAGCCTGAAACACTTCCGGTGGAAGTATCTGCAGCAATATGGGAAGATCCGGATCCTGAACTATTATTGGCCAGATCCTGCCAGGATTTGAGCTGCATGGTTTGAGGTGCATTACTCATGGAGCTTTGCAATTCTCTCTGTGCTACTGCTTCTGCACGGTTGTCGACCAGTTGAAAAGCAGATCCCCTGCTTTCCGTCGATTGTTTGCTTCGCAAGTTATCAGTAGTTCTTGATTTTTTATCGTTGTGAATATACATTGGTCTTGTTGTGAATAGTTGGGTTAAATATAACTACTTATTCAACAATTCCTAAGATTTAAATAGTTCCTCTTCACTCAAACTCCAATTCAAAATAAACTCCTTCGCTGCTTTTCTTCTGCTGAACTGTTCCATTAAGCTGTTGGGCAAACCCATCTATTAAAAAATGCCCGAAGTGATGTTCGCCGTCATCTTCTTTTTGCTCTGAGAATCCGGCACCGTCGTCTTTATAGGTCAGGAGGTATTTACCGTCTTTCAATTGCAGTCCCAGGTAGATTTCCCCGTGGTTTCGTCCTTTAAACCCATGCAGGATGGAATTCGTGATCCATTCATTGATCAGCAGTGCCAGCGGGATCATTTTATCGACAGGAAGTTCCAGGTAATCGATATCCAGGTTCAATTTGAAATTATCCGGTTCGCTGACCAGTGAATTCAGGCAGTCTTTGAAGAGTTTTTTCCAGTAATCGGCCACATTGATCAACGCCAGGTCCTTGTGTTTATAAAGTGATTCATGGATACTGGCAATTGTTTCTATGCGCGATTGCGTTTTATCGAGTACACCGTTGAAATTATTATCTCCTTCTTCCATTTGAAGGCGGATCAAACTGGAAATGATCTGCAGGTTATTTTTCACCCGGTGATGCATTTCTTTCAAAATCACATCTTTCTCATTATTCAGCTTTTCCAGTTCGGCCGTACGTTTCTTTACTTTATTCTCCAGGTCGTTCTTCAGCTGGATCAGTTCCTCTTCGGCTTGCTTACGATTGGTGATATTGGTTGAAAGAATGAAAACTCCTTCAGGGATAGGTTCTATGCGAAGCTCAAACCAATTTTTGCTTCCGTCATTATAGGTAAACTCATTTTCAAAGTGGAGCGTCACCCTTTCGTTCATACATTTCCGGAGCTGACTGAACATAAAGGTATCTTCGATTCCCGGATAGCATTCCATCATAGTTTTACCCAACAACCTATCAACAGTACTTTGTCCCTGGTTTGCAACAGTCGAATTTACATAGAGGTATTTCCAGTCATAATCGATTACCTGGAATCCTTCCAGCAGACTGTCAAGAATACTTAAGTTTAATAGTGATTTTTTCAATGAATGAGTGTTTAATTAATAGCTCTTCCAATTGTTGGTTTAAAGTATAAAAAAAAGAAATACCTGCAACAAATAACAGCAAGAAATCAGACCGGATCAATCAGTTGCCGGAGAGGAGATTAACAGCTTTTTGGAAACAGCAAATCCTTTCCCGGAGATTTCGAGAATATAGGTTCCTGCCCTCAAGTGAAAGACATCCAGGGAATTAATTTCCGATCCTTTTTTGTGTTCTACCAAACGTCCTCTTGTATCCCGAATGGTAACTTCTGTAATGATATATCCCGAAGGCGCATCCATTGAAACATCTTCAGATGCCGGATTGGGCGAAATATGAATGTCCAATGGTTCTTTTTCACTTACAGAAGCCGTTGATCCGAATTGGCTGAAAAAACGCCAAATCTCTTTACTGGCATCGAAATCCATGCAGGTATTCCCGGAGGAACCCGAAACCGGAGAACCCGGCCAGGTATGTCCGCCGCCTGTTACCTTGAACAATTCAACAGTATGACCATTCGCTCCGCCGGAATAGACATACCTCGTTGCAGTCGCATTATCGGAAGTATTGCTATCCGGGATTGCAATTACGGCGGGTATCGGATTGCAGCCGTTCAGGTCGACCCAAAACGAGTTCGTATCATCAATTCCTTTCATGGTCGAAGTTCCTGCATAAGGATTCGTATTATCATCCGTACCGTGAATATGCAAAACCGGAATCGGGTGCGCAGGCACACATTCATCATACATATCTACGGACATTGATCCCGTTACCGTCCCGATTGCCGCAAAACGGTTGCTTTGACATGCCAGGTAATACGCCATAAAGCTGCCGTTCGACATTCCCGCACAATAAATACGGGAAGGATTGATGGAATAGTCTGCTGAAATCGTATCTATCAGTGCTTCCAGGAACCCCACATCATCCACGGTAGACCCCAAAACACTTCCATAATTCCAGAAATGCTGCCCGAACATGGTTGAGCCATCCGGGTGGACCACGATGAAATTCGCTGTATCCGCTATCGGTCTGAAATCACGGTATTGTGCCTGGTAAGCTCCGTCTGTACCCAATCCGTGAAGGTTGAATACCAGCGGAACAGGATTCCCCGGAGAATATACCGCAGGAACATAGAAGGAATAGGTACGCGTAATGCCCCCGTGAACAAAAGAGCCCGAAATCGTTGTCTGAGCTTCTGCAGACAGTAGTTTGATCAGTGCAAATGCGATTAAAAATAACCGTTTCATAGAAGAAATATAGTGTTTTTTTGTCAGCTTTTTGAAATAGAATTTGCTCAAAGCCTGTCAAATAAAAAAATCCCGTCCGCTCACAGAAATGAACGAACGGGGATTTTTCACCTAAACCTAACCATTATACACTACTTATGATCTTTCATATCTTTACCTGTCCGCCGGCAGATCACGTGTCAGCCATCCTTTCCTGCTCGCAGTTGCGATAGCGTAAGGTGTGATCCAAAACAAGGTGAACGTGTAAAAAATGCTGTATGGATATGCCCAAAGTGATTCGGGCAGATTGTGTCTTTTCGTATAAAAGAATACCTGGATACTTGAGAAAATGAATAAGCTTACAAATGCTGAGCTCAGGAACAAAACCGGATGTGTGCAGATCAGGAAGAACATCAGCAGCATTCCCGGGTAAGCCACAAACACCTTCAGCCATTGATCCAGTAAGAGGATACGCGGACCAATTCTCGATTCTTCGCGGAACTTCCCGAAAGCAAACTTACTCATGGCAATATTCTCTCGAATGTTGCTTCGTTCCCAACGAATAAACATCTTGTAGAGGCTCTTATATTTCTCAGGAATATTGGTAAAAACGTATGCATTTCGCTGGAACAATACATGATAACCTTGTTTCAGGATCATATTGGTCATTGCACGGTCTTCACCGATATCACTCAACTGCCCCATGAATGTTTGATTCATCCAGTCGGGCAAACAAGCCATTACTACATCCTTACGATATGCGGCCAGTGCACCGGGCGTGCACAGCACGGACCCCAATTTGCTTTGAGCTGAACGTATAAATTCAAAACTGAAGGTAAAACTCACGTTCAACATGCGTGGGATCATGGCGTTCTTGTTGTTCAAGACGCGTACATTCCCGGCCACTGCACCACATTTTTCATCCAATACGAAAGGACTTACCAAGTTTCGCAGAGTCTCTCTTTTCACTACAGAATCACTGTCAACGGTTACAAACACCTCTCCGGTTGCCAAATTGAAACCGCGGTACAAAGCATGTCTTTTTCCCTGATTGTGAGGTTGCTGGTAAATTTCCAGACGATCGCCCAGTTCCGCTTTGGCTTTCTGCATCCATTCCCAGGTATCATCTTTACTTCCGTCATCGATGGAGATAAGCTGCAGTTTTTCTTGCGGATAATCACTTTGAGCAAGGCTCATTAATGTTTGGTACACTAATTCCCCTTCATTGTAAGCTGGTACAATCACTGTTGAAACAGGAAGCCGGTTATCACTTACTGATTTAATGGACCTGTAACGCAGGTACAAAGACAGAATATATAGCAAAAAACAAATTTTGAAGATCAATAAAGCCGTTCCCACCACGATAAGTGCTATTCCCCAGGAATTATTCATACGTTCCATATGAAGTTCCTCGAAATACGGCTGCATGATATAAACCACGAAAGCAGCTCCGACCATTACTAAAATCGCTCCCAAAAGGATCACGATATCTTGTACTTTCCCCGGGTTTTTCGGGTAGTAACTGTACGTTACTTTTGTATTGGTGTGTTTATTTGAGGGCATGTTATAAAGCTTTGAATTTCCATACCAACATTTTCAATTGTTGTACCGATTTCAAAGATCTCTTGAAAAACAAGGATTTAGTGATACTTCTGTTTTTTCTATCCGGGGAATTATTCCACAAAGTGTGGAGTTTTTCCTCAAATTAGAAATAAAAAAAAGCCATTCATCAGATGGATAAATTGCTGTAACTTCTTTTTGAAGCCGTTATTTAATGCTTTCCTCATAAGTCGGGCCGTAAAGTCCGGGAACCGGATTTCCGGTAGCCCGCAGATAAATGATCATTTCCCCGCGGTGATGGTAGATGTGATTGAACAAAAAGCCACGAGCTACTGTTCCTCTCGGAAAAGGTCCCATAAGCACTTTATCCCCTGCTTTCATTACCCAAGGCTTCTGCAGGTCTTCTTCTTTGATGGAATTCAATGCCTCCCTGGCTTTTTCCACATTCTGCTCAAAAAGTTCCCTTGTAGCATGGATATCTTCGGGTGACCCGCGTTCCAGGTGGTCGGCAGCCATATCATACTCATCCTTGGTAAAAGTTCCCACGTACCAATAATAAATGGTTGCAATGTGCTGTGCCAATTCCCCCATAGACCAGGAAGTTGGTGATGGTTTATACTTCACATGACTTGCCGGAACTGCCTGTAGTAATTTCCGTGTACTTTTTACTTCGTGCTCAAATTCGTCTTTTAAAGCTTGTAACATCATAATTCATCGTTTTGGAAGAATAAGTTACCGCTCTTTCGTTTTGAAACAAAGTCAAAGGCTGTTAATAAAGCCTTATCTTAAAGATTACTAAGCTTTCTTGTACTTCAATTTTCGACCATTATTTTCAGCCTCCAAACCAGCCAGGTAAGTACCCCATGGCACTCCGGAAGCTCCTGTACCGGAATCATACGCCTTTCCATTCAAGACGTTGACATAATGATTTCTTACTCTTCCTCCCATTACCATGATATGATTACCGTCTCTACCGTCATCTGCATAAATTTCAAGAACTTCCGATTTTAGTCTTATCCGCTTGAAGGCATCCTGCATTTCACCGGCAACAATGTGGCAGTTTACCCCTTTATTTTTTGCCGCAATTGCTTCCAATTCAGAAGCGATCCCGGCAATCAGCATTTCAGCTTCTCCTCTAATCTTCGGACTCCATTCCTCATTATCTTCCGTATCATAATAAACTGTGGATGTATCACTTTCCCTCATGATGGATGTGGGATTCTCCAATCCGGGGCCTGTAACATCGTATACAGAATCACCAAATTCTTCTGTTTTAGTGGGGTTAATAGTAAATATCAGCTGGGGGTATCGCTTATCGATAAATGCTCTTTTTACCGATGAAGCTGCTGCACTTGAGTCTGCTCCACCGATTATACTCATTTCATTTAGAAACACCCGATAGAGTACCCCTCGTTCATTGTCAAATTCAACAGCCATACAATTCTTTTCTACTCCTGAAGGCCTGATAATAGTTCCTGTATCGCCGAAATCAGAAGCACCTTCCAAATCAATGCGTATTCTTGAATTCATTGGGACAGAAGGATCAACCACACGCTGCACCGGTTCACTTGAATCTTCTTCTTCGACCTCAACCCGATTTCGTTCGAATTGCACGGGATGCATATTTTTCTGTAATTGAGCAATAGGAGTTCCGGAAGAACTGGCTTCTGCACCTTCACGGACTTTCTTTAATTGATGAGCTTGCACCCGATCATCTTTAAACTGGTATGGCGTATTTCCCGACTCTTTTTTGCCGGTAGATTTATCTTCGGATCGAAGATTTGTATTCCGATTAAGTTGTGTGTACATATCTGTGAATAGTAATTCCGAAAGTAATCAATTAATGATTGATTCGATAATTATGTGAAAGAAAAATATCTCTCTAAATGCTAATTTTCAATTCATTCCTTCACAAAAACAGGCAAAAACCATGAATAACAACTAAAAGTAGTGTAAAAACAACTGTAAGTAGTCGTATTTTTAGCAATTCCGGAAATACCCCGAAATACCTTTGCTTCATCAAATCAATTAAAGCGAATGTTATGTTAAGCACAAAAATGATCGGTGAAAGAATTACCGAAGCAAGAAAGAAAAAATCAGTTTCACAAGCCGGACTTGCAGACTTGTTATTTATCAGTCCGCAGGCAGTGGGAAAATGGGAACGCGGGGAATCCATGCCGGATATTATTACGTTAAACCGACTGGCTGATATCCTGGAAGTTGACCTCAACTACTTTTCAGAGAACTTCTCATCCGGAGCGAATGATGAAAAATACATTCCTGATCCTGTAAATGCAGCCACCTCTTCAAAACCGAAGGAGCCGGTAAAAAAGATCCATTGGGACATGTCGAAAGGAAGCTGGGCGGATGCTGATTTCTCCGGCTTAAAAAACCTGCACGAGAAATTCAGCTCTTCGCACATGAAAAACTGTAAGTTTATCGATTCGGATCTATCCGGATTGCAGCTAAATGACAATTATGTATTGGAATGTGATTTTTCAGGTTCTGATCTCAGCAACAGTCATTTAAAAAGTTCTCACATGACCAAAGATGTGTTCAAAGATTGTCTTTTGAAAGCAACCGAATTCTCCGGAAGTTTTATTTCGGGGTGTGATTTCAACGGAGCAGATTTCACCGGAGCAGTATTTAAATCGGGTGGTTTTGAGAAAAACTCGCTTGAAAACGTCTATTGGAACAGCGTTTCCTTTCGGGAAATGTACCTGGCAGACCTGGTGATTGAAGGATTGGTAGAAGACTGTTATTTTGAACAATGTGCCTTTAAACGCGTTACCTTCCAAAATGCAGTCCTTACAAATACTTTTTTTAAGAACAGAAGTCTGAAACAATTACGTTTTGTAAACTGTAAAGCAGACCGCATGACTTATGAATTCCTAAAAAACGGAAAAGCCGATTTAAGTGGCATTGAATTAATAAACAGCTGAAGGACTTCCTGTTTTATATTCGGAGATTTAATACGGTTTCCGGGGTTTTAGAGATTTAAAGAGTTTCAAGGTTCAAAAAAGTTCAGGGAATTTAATAAACTTGAACTTTTGAACCTTTGATTCCAACCAACCCCTGCGGATGAGATTTGAACTTTTTGAACTATTTTCTATGAATAAAAACAAACGGGCCAGGATCTGCCGGGCAAGTACCGAAGCGTTTTTAATTTTACTTCAGAAAGAGTATACGTTCCTGCTGGAACAAGATGTTTTCAAGGCAGCTATTCTTGCAAAGATTTTAAGGTTCACTCCTCTTCAGCTGGAAGAAGTACTCGAGTACCTTCACAGGTATGAGATAGATCTAATTTTAAGAGAAAAAGCCAAAAAAGCAGCCCGGACTGCCCTGGAGCATTATGACAGACCGGATTGGCAAATTCGCGGAAGAGATGTATTTGAAGAAATTTACGATGATTTGAAAAAAATATACGGTGTTAATCCAGGTAATTAACCAATCATTTCGAAGAGTTCTTATGACCAATCAAAAAGTCAATTAACTAAAAATCAGTTTTTTAACATGGAATCTGTTCGTAAATTTGTGAACAAGCGAACAAGTGAATTCTCGAAGAACAGAATTTCATATTTTTGAAGAAATGTTAAGGCTATGAGTACAACACCGGAACACGACCAAAAAATTGCCAAATTGACCTTTGCTTCGGTTTATCCGCATTACGTCAAAAAGGTTGAAACAAAAGGACGAACGATTCAGGAGCTGCACGAAGTCATTGAGTGGCTAACCGGATTCGATGTCAAAAAATTACAGGAACTTATTGATGAAAAGGTCACTTTCGAAGAATTTTTTGACCGCGCAACTCTCAACCCAAATGCAGAACTTATTACAGGAATGATTTGCGGCTACCGGATCGAAGAAATTAAAACGCCTTTGACTAAGAAGGCCCGTTACCTGGATAAATTGATCGACGAATTAGCCAAAGGAAAAAAGATGGAAAAAATACTTCGGAGCAATTCCTAAATTATGAATCAGTATAGTAAATGAACTTCCCATTCATATTCCTCACTGCCTACTTAGGCTTCAGCATCTTTACCAGCGTAAAGATCAGCAAAAGTATCACACTTTCGAGGTCTCAAAAAGCCATAAACATCCTTATAAATTTCCTGGTGCCTGTGCTTTGGTACTACCTCATCTCTCCTATCATTTTTCCCAAAGACAAAATCATAACCAGCTATGAACGAGAGAAGATGATTGCCGAAGAAAGGGGTAGCAAAATGGAAAACGGTGTAGGCTCTTCCACACATACAGGACTACCAAGGAATTAAAACTAAAAAGGGGACTTTTGCCCCCTTAAACCTAACTCATTTGGTTCTGCTACATGCCAACTTTCAAATCTATATCTAAATTAAATTTATCAAAATCAATGAGTTTGCAACTTTCTAAAAACTATTTACATAATTCCTACTATTGCACATCTTCGAGCTGCAAAAAATCACAACACTTAATAAAAAAATCCCTCCCCGACTAAACCGGGAAGGGATCTCACTTGTGAACGCAAATCACTTTTTAATAAACTGTTTCACTGAAAGTTTATTTGTTTGTGTATTTGTTATTTTTAGAATGTAAGTTCCTTTGCTTAATCCGGAAACATCCATTTGGTTTGTTCCGTTATCCGCGATGTCGTAGATTCTTCCTGCAACATCTGTTATCTGATAGCTGTATTGATTCGCTCCCTCATAACTGATATTCATCACATCTGTACATGGATTCGGGTACAGGTTAATCGTCAGCAGTTCATTTTCATCGACAATCAATTCTGCATCTTCATCAGCAACAGCAAAAGGACTTAAACTGGTAAGACCCGTGCGTGTGATCTCATAGGTTCCGTTTGCTCCTGAAACTGCGCTGGCAGTAGTTTGGGAATCCCATGCTCCGCTAGTATAATGGGTGATATAAGCATTGTTACGGTCGAAACCGTTTACCTCCGATACAGCCATCCAGCCAAGTTTCAGGTTCATATCTATGGAAGATGCATCCGATTCCACCAACCATGTTCTGTTAACCACACTTCCGGAACCCGCACTGTTGAATCCTGTATTTTCGGTTCCACCTGTAAATACTCCGCTAAAGGTTTTTACCATGAAGTTCCCGGAAGCAGATCCGGATGCCTGCTGGATACTCGCCGGTGAGTAGCTGGAAGTTGTTCCAACCGGAAATACTTTATACGGATCAGAAGCAGCAATATGCATCTGAAGCATTCCCATATAGGGAGTCATGATATAGCGCGTATCGCTGTAACCTGTAATATCTGCATTCTCCTCAATGATCAAATCTTCGTTCATCAACATAATGCTTCCGCTTGTCATGGTGAGCTCATCGTGGATATGAAGTTCTGTTCCAAGCACCAGGTCTCCCCCGCCGCTAATATTCACAATCAGTTGCTCCAAATCATTTTCGGAACCGTCAAAATAAAGCGTATCGTCTGCTATCGATGTAATGTTCAAATGAAGGTCGGAATTTGAGTTCCCCATAATTGGGGTCAGTATGCCCTGCGTCAGTGTTCCATTCACAACCAGGTTATTTCCGTTCAGGTTCAACCTTCCGTTTACCAGTTCCAGTTCTCCCCCAACAGTTGCATCATTATCCATCATCACTTCACCTTGTCCGATGTTTACTTCTACGTCATTCAATCCCGTACCGGTAATTTCTACTCCGGTAGTAAGGGTTGAATCTCCCATATATTCCACATCATAAGAAGCTGTTCCGGTAAAAGTTCCGCCGTTACTTTCCAGGCTTCCATTCATAACCCGCACTAAACTTCCGGCATTCATAGTCAGTACGGAACCGCTTTCAATACTTACTGTTCCGTTGTGCAGCTGCAATTCTCCGGCAATATCCAGCGAACTCTCAAGCATCACATTTCCGGAGCTTCCGGTATAATCAATGGAAAACTGATCTACAGAAGATCCCGAAGTAAACACCAACCCCGAGCTCAATGAACTTGAAGTTTCTATTCTGAGATTAGATGCAGAAGTAGTTGTAAACATCGCCCCGCTCTGGATATCCAAATTCCCCTGAATTTCCAGATCGTTTGCTCCTACATTCAAAATTCCGGTGTTTAATTTCAAGTCTCCATGGACAATCAAGTCGCTTCCCAATGTTAAAACTGCCGTATTGTCATCCAAAGTGATATCGGCGTTTTCCATGTTTACAGAATTGATCTCAATACCTGTTGTTTTGGAACCACCTATATAGTGTACATGGTAAGCTCCACCCGAATTAAATACTCCACCGGAAGTTGCAAGTGATCCATCGTTACGAACCACTTTTACGTCTGCTTCCAGCATTAAATTCGATCCGGTATTCAGTGTAAAAGAGCCGTCATCCAGGTAAAGTGAATCACTAATAGTAACCTGGGAGGTGATTGCAAGTACAGACCCCATATTTGCAAAGGTATTCACCGTTAAATTCCCGGAGAAAGAAAAGGAAACCAGGACACCTGTAAATTCAATGCGCTGGATATCGATATCACCGTTCCCGCCAAAAGTTCCCAAATCAATGGATAATTCGCTGTTGGTGGAACTAGTAAGTGTTCCATCGACTGTAAAATTGTTAAGAAGACCGGAAAAACTTACATCCGTATCCATATTCACCTCAATTCCGGAAGGAATGATGATATCCTGGTTACTTACACTTGCAGAAGGTGCTGTGCCTCCCCAGGTTGCAGGATCTGTCCAATTGCCGTCCGTAACGGCTGTAAATGCCAATAATCTTCCGGAGGATATCGCCGTCAGTATAAGAAGCAGAAATCCTGATCTTAGTAATGTTGTTCTCATATACTTAATTTTTAATTATTGATGTTATGCTTATAAAGTTCCTAACTGTCCGACCAATCCCTGTTACATCCTATTGAAGAAAATTGCATAATTCACAGATAATCCATTATTAACTTTTTCACATAGGAATTATATAAATAACAATCATTTAAGTGTAATAAAGTCTTGTCTTATCCTCACTAAATTGAGATACTCTAAAAGAACATTATATATGAAACGGATTGTTATTTTATTTTTAAGCTACACTTTCACCTCTTACTGCCAGGACACGACTTATAATCATTTCTCTGTGGATGCGGAATTCGGTTTAAATAATCCGATCTATCCAATGACTGCAAATTATGATGCTGCAACGCTCAATTTATGGCATGTCGGGCTTGGATTCAGGTATGCAATTAATACCAAATTCGGTATTCGGCTTAGCGGCGGGTATGATAATTTCAGGGAACGCGCGGGAACACCTGCTTTTTCATCGGAGTATTACCGGGTTTCTCTGGAAGGAGTTGCCAATCTGGGTAATATTATGGACTTTAAAGAATGGACCAGACACCTTGGATTGCTCTTTCACATGGGGGCGGGCTATTCAGCCCTTGACGGGCGGGGGATTTCCCCTAACCACATCTTACACGGTATTATAGGGTTCACTCCACAAGTTAAGCTATCGGAGCGTTTCAGTATCAACATCGACGGTTCTGTTATAGCCAACATTTACCAGAATTACACCTATGATCTCCGGACAGACTGGAACGGCCGTGGAATTGATGGCTATTTGATCAATCTTTCATTGGGAGTCCAGTACAATTTTGGTCGGAAACCACATGCTGACTGGGTCATGATTCCAAGCAAAAATGCACAGATCGAGAACCTGAAACAGCGTGTTGAAAAACTGGAAGACCAACAGCGCGATGACGATGGCGACGGTGTTGTAAACTGGCTGGATGAGGAACCCGGAACACCAGCCGGAACTATGGTTGATACGAAAGGGCGAACACTTGCTCCTCGCGACAGTGACGGCGATAATATCCCGGATGACGTGGATGATTGTCCGTTTGAAAAAGGTTCTGCCGCTATGAAAGGCTGCCCGGAACGATCCGGAAGTCTTAACGGCCCGAATAACAGCCAGGAAGTCATTACCATGATTGAGCAAAGTGAAGTGAAATTTGAAACGGATAAAGCCGATTTATCTCCTTCCTTTCAACAGCTTCTCATGGCAATTGCAAAAGTCATGAAAGACAATCCTTCCTACAAACTGCATATCATGGGACACGCAGATGACCGTGCATCAGAAGAATACAATATGGCCCTGTCAAAGGAACGTGCAGATGCGGCAAAAAATTACCTGATTTCGAAAGGAGTTTCCGGAGATCGGTTAACAACAGAAGGTTTTGGAGAAACCAAGCTTAAAAGCCCACTAACAACGGTTGAAGGCCGTGCCGAAAACCGAAGAGTACAATTTGATGTCCGCTGATACTTTTCTAAAAAAGGAAGGCCGCTCGTATCGAGCGGCCTTTTTAGTTACAATACTTTGATCAAATTGACCAGCTAATGAATTATCTTTTCACAACGAACTTTCCGGCACTGATACTGCCGTCTGCCTGCTTTACGCGAACCAGGTACATTCCTTCGGGAAATGCTTCGGTGGATATCAGTGGTGTTTTTGCTTCCAGAACTGCAGCATGCATCAATCGTCCGGAAAGATCGGTGATGGTTAGCTCAGCCCGATCCACAGTCCCGTGAAAAGTAATCGAAATAGTTTCTTTTGCAGGATTCGGATAAATAAGCATATCTGTTTGTTTGGTGAATGAATTTAGTCCCAGGTCTCCCTGGCAGTCAGCAGGAAGAAGTGCCAGAGTTGTGTCTTCAAATGCTGCAAACCAAACATCCGGAAGATTGGTTGGGGTACTGTTAATGATTGTTCCGTCAAAATTCTCCTGTCCCTGGTATCTTCCGGCTATGATTATTTGGTTGGAAGGCGAAACCGAAACCCCCGAAACAGAAGTGTTTCCGGAACCTGCGGAGTGTTTGTGCCACACAAAATTCCCGTCTTCATCCAGTTTGATCAGCAAAGCATCCATCATTCCAAGGGGTGAAGGTGTAAATGGTCCGTCATAATTGATCTCTCCCCAAAACTCAATGGTAAAAAAGACATCGTTCCGATCATTACAGGCAATCCCGCTCGACAAATCTGCCCCGGAACTCCGGAACTGTTTCATCCACATCAAATCCAGATCGTTATCCAACTTGGCTACAAATACGGCTCTGTCCGAGGCTGAACCGGCTGTAAGTACAGTACTTTCAATTTGGATAGCATTCAGGAATTCCCCCAATAACAGGATGTTGCCACATTTGTCAAGCACTATTTGACGCGTAATATCGTAACCTGACTGAGGAATTACCGCACGGATAAATTCCCCGGAAGGATCGGTTTTTACAACTGCTGTCAAATAAGGAGATGAAATCGTATCACTTCCCATGACCACAGCACTATCCAATCCCATCATGAAAAACAGGTTTCCGTCATCATCAATGGCTGTTGAACCAATACCACTGAACGAATTATAAGCCCCGGTCACCAGGTTTTTAAATCGTTTTGCCCAAATCGGAGTTCCTTCATGATCCAGTTTCGCATAAAAACCAAAAGGGGTCATCCCCACTGATGCTGCCTGATCTCCGGCCAATGTATCAGTGCCGATAATCACTCCTTTGAAGTAACCACCCGTAAGAATCAGGTGATCATCCGGAGTTACTGAAATCGTA
This sequence comes from uncultured Fluviicola sp., assembly GCA_966248825.1. Lineage (GTDB taxonomy): Bacteria > Bacteroidota > Bacteroidia > Flavobacteriales_D > Crocinitomicaceae > Fluviicola. Next base: position 26,697 of record CBINBC010000023.1, on the reverse strand, counting down.
GACCCCATAACTGCATTCAAAGAAAAGTGTGACTCTTCCACTCCTTTCACCCATTGAACAATCCCGGAAGGATTTATTTTCGCATAGAACAAGTTCAAATACCCGTTGGCAGGAACTGAATAAGTAACTCCGCCAAATGTTACGGATTCAGATTGGAAAGTCCCTGCAATGTAAATGTTGTTTTCACTATCCACCGAAATGCTGCTGACTTCTGCCCCTTCCTGGCTGATTGTTCCGGTATAATCGGTCTGTACCGACCAGAGCAGTATTCCGTTGGAATCGTATTTTTTAACCCAGGTATTGGACGCTCCATTCGTTCCGCCACCACCGGAAACAATCTGTGTATATCCCGTAACAATAAACTGATTCGAATGGTCATAAATGACTTTTAAGGAAGCTTCGGTTCCAATCTCATTTTGCGTGTGCGCAAATTCCAGCTGCTGACCAAATAATTGGCAAATCGGGCTGATCAGCAAGCCCGTTAAAAGTAGTTTTTTCATTGTTTGTTTTATGATGCTTCAAAGATTAGTGCTTCGGTTCACTTTTCATAAAAAAAGAGGTATTGAAAAGGTGACGGCCCTGTAAAAACGGTTCATTTCAAGTCATTCAGAAAGTCAGAAAGGTTTACATCAGCCTCCAAATCCAGTTTTTTTCTTACCCGGTAACGAACCGATTTGACTGCATCCACGGAAAGATTGAGAACATCTGCCGTTTCTTTGAGGCTCAAACGCATCCGTGTGAGTGAGCACAAACGCAGATCATTATTGGTCAATGACGGTGCAATGCGTTTCAATGCTTCGTAAAATCCTTTGTGCTGGTCTTCGAAATAATACCCGAAAACTTCCTTATCTCCGTCCAAAAATAGGGATTCGATCACATCTTCTTTCAATTGTTCCTGCATATCCTGTTTGTCCCGGTACGCTGAAAACTTCTGTTCAATTTCAGCTATAGCCCGGTTACGGCTTTCTACCTTTTCCTCGAATTCCCGGATACGTTCATTTTTCCGTTCGATCAAAACCTCTTTCAAACGTCTTTTTCCGCGCTCTTTTCTAAAAAACAAAACTGCAATGATCACCAGGAACAGTAAAACAACTATAATCCCTGCTCCTATAAAACGGATACGGAACTCATTGCTTTCTTTGATTTTCTGTTTCAATTTCAATTCCCTGATCTCGCTTTCCTTCCGCAAAAAATCGAGGTTGTGCCTGGTCTGCTCCAATGCTTCTGAAACGCTCTGAACTTTCAGTGAATCAGCTGTTTTCAATGCCAGTTCATAATAAAAGCGGGCACTGTCTGATTCCTTCTGTTCAGAATGGATATCGGCTATCTCGCGGTATAATTTTCCGGATTGATTGTATTGCGGAAACAAACGGATCACTTCTTTAAATGTTCCCAAAGCCTCCGGGTACTGCTTTTGCTGCCGGTAAATATTTCCCAGGAAATGGATAATTTCCGGATTGCGTTTCCCCGTTTTACGGAAAATAGAATCCGCTATCAAAAAGTATTTTTTGGCATTCCCCCACTGGCTGCTTTGAAAATAAAAAGAACCCAGATTCATGTAAACGGTTGCCTTCACTTCATCTGAGACCACAAACTCCGGATTTTCCAGGAAATCAAAAAACAACCTGTCAGGATCCGTTGATTTTCCGTTCGAGACACTTGCAACAATCAGGTTGTTCATAATAGTCGGCAGATTCCCCATTTCCCCCTGTTCTACCGAACAATGATAAGCTTCCCGGAAGTACTGCTCGCTTTTTTTGATGTTACCCAGCGCATAAACAGTCATTCCAAGGTTATTCAGCACACCGCAATACGCATTCCCGCAATCTGTTGCCTTGCAAATATTCAATGCTTTGTTGAAGTAAATAATAGCTGAATCCGGCTGGTTCTTTGCATGGAACATCAAACCGATATTCCCGTAGACCTTTGCCCTGTTTTTCAGTTGTTTGAATGGTAAGTAACTCAATTGTTTCCTGAAATGAGCAATAGCCGAATCTGCCAACTGGGAATCCAAAAAATACAATCCTTTCAATTCTTCGGCTTTCGCCATGGCTTCTTTGGAATGTTTTTTCCGGGCAAATTCAGTCAATTCTTCCAGGGATCGAAATGCACGTTTTCGGTCAAACTCCATGTAAACATCATACAATTCTTCGTACAAACGGATTTTTTCCTTCACACTCTTGGTAGTCTGCATTTTCTGCAACAATTCGTCGTGCTTTTCCTTCCCTTCGGGCTTTCCCCAGGAAGCAAGAGGTAAGAAAGAACTCCATAAGATCAACCATCCAATCAGGCGCATCGGTTTCGTTTTGATGCTAAAACTAGCTTTTTTAAAACAAAAAACCCCGACAAATATTGTCAGGGTTCTTGAACATAAACCGGTATACCGAACTATTGATTAGCAGATACTACGATTTTTTTAACAATTGCAGAACCGTTCTCGAATTGAACACGGGTCAGGTAAGTTCCTGCCATCACTCCGGATAAGCTCTTGGTAACCAGGGTTGAGCCTTCGGATAAATTTACTTTATCGGACAACACCACTTTACCTGTCAAATCGATGATACTTACGGTTGCCGTTCCGTTGTTCGAAACATTGTTTACACGAATAGTCAACTGATCTCTTGCCGGAACCGGATAAAGGTCAACTGTGATGCCATCAGCAGAAACAACTTCTTCCTCAATGCCGGCAGGTTCATCCAGGGTGTTTACTGTTGTATTGGTTGTAATCGGTGCGTTGTAATCAAAATAGATATCGGCAGTATTTGTAAACACAGTTCCAACAGGAGCTGTTGCTTTACGCTCGATACTGTAATTCACCAATGCAGAACTCAAAGCATCACCGTAACCGCTTTTCCATGGAAGGTTGATATTTGCAAACTTGAAGGTAACCAATCCGGTTTCACTCATGGTTGTCGTATACTCATAATCCGAATAACCGGGCTTGAAGGTTGTCCAGTCAAAATCTGCATCTAATTGATCCGTTACAGAGATGTTTTGTGCGAAATAAGTTCCTTCGTTCTGGAAGTGGATCGTGTAGTTAAATTCTTTCGTTTCCAAAGGAATCAATCCTGTTACACCTGTACCTCTTGGAGTTACTTCTTTATAATTCGGGTCGTATGAACCAATTACTGTTGTCTGGAACGAATTCACATTATTCCAGGGTGTGTTATCTGTCAACCAGCTGCTTGAAATCGGAGCAGCACTAGCAACCGTATCGTAGAAATTAACAAGTGTTCCCAATGGAATAGTTGTAGGAGTGTTGTAATCCAGAATCAATACTTCCACGTCATTCGGATTTAGTGAAGGGAACCCGGACTGTACTCCGTAAGAATTAGGGAATGCAGGATTTGTTGATTGTACAAAAGCAGGCAAGCTGGAAGACACAAACGGGATCTGGCCGTCCATCATGTATCCCAATTGGATTCCTGATTCAATTACCGTTCCGGCATTTTGAACAATTACTTTTTGCTTGTAAGTATTTCCCGGAATCGGTGGGACAGTGGAATTCATGGTCACCACTCTCAGGTCATGTAGTGGATTGATCACATTTGCAAAGTCTACTGTTGTATTACAGCCGCTTGCTGCAACTACACTCACTACAGTACCGTTCGTCTCACAAGGAGCCAGCGGATAATATTGGCCGATTGTTTCTGAAATGGTGTACGTTCCTGTTGGAACCTGGAAACTGTATTCCCCGTTTGCATCCGTATATGCATACCCGAAACCGGAACAATGCACCCCGATATTTTCAACACCGTTCTCTCCCCCATCAATCGTACAGTTTGAATTCGCATCTACATAAACGGTTCCCGAAATGGTACAGTAACAGCTTTGATCTGTGTCGGAATTTGTGATGGAAAAGTATTGAGAGCGGGAACATCCGTTTGCATCAGTTACGGTTAAAGCATAGTTGTCAACTCCCAAACCACTTGCTGTTGCTGTTGTCGCCCCGTTTGAATAAGCATACGTATAAGGAGCTGTTCCGCCACCAACATTCGCTGTTGCCGATCCGTCAGTATTGAAGATACAGGTTGCCGGTACTGTTGACACACCTAAACTAACAGGTGAACTTGCGGCTAAAGATTCCCATTTGGTTACCGAACAACCTGCCGCATCTGTAATCACACATGAGTAAGATCCGAGTGGAACTCCGGTAATTGAACTGGTTGTTGCTCCATTGCTCCAAAGGTAAGTGAACGGTGCATTGGTACCGGAAACCAAAGCGGCTATAGTTCCGCTAGATGCCGGACAAATCACTGTTGATGGATTCAGGTTTGCATAAATAGTACTGATCGGAGGAATCGTTACAGATCCTGTTCTGATACACCCTGATGCGTCAGTAACCTGGAAAGGATAATTTCCCGGTGCTACACCGGAAATGGTTGAAGTAGTGGATGGATTTGATCCCCATGAATAGGTATACGGTGCTGTTCCGCCGGAAGCAGTTAGTGTAGCAGAACCTGTTGGCGAAGTACATTGACTCGGACTTGATGAATACGTAACTGTTATCGGTGTATTTGTGTTAATCAGTGCAAATCCGGACCCTACACAACCATTTGCATCTGTTGCAGTGATCGAATAGTTCGTTCCGCCCGGCAGGTTGGTTGCTGTCTGTCCTGTTTGTCCGTTGCTCCATACATAGGTATATGGTCCCTGGCCTCCGGAGGCAAAGGCCATTGCACTTCCGTTGGGCTGTGTACAGGTTGCATTTGTAACTGTCGCATTCACTGAAATGAACGGGTTTTGAGAGATATATGCTCCCAAATCAGTTGATTGGCATCCTTGTGCATCCGTAATTACCAACGAATAATATCCCTGGCTCAAACCGGTGTTTGATGCGGTTGTTGCACCGTTCCCCCATGCATAAGAATATGGAGCTATCCCGCCCGAAGCAACAGCCGTTGCAGATCCGTTCGTACAACTCGCCTGCGTTACACTGATAGTTGCAGTAATATTGGATAACTGCTCAATATTAATAGCTGTATCCTGGATGATTAACTTACATCCCGTTGTTTGGTCAATGATTTCTGCCGAATAAATTCCCACCGGCACTGTTGCGTTATTCCCGCTAAATGTTGCAAGGGTATTGGTATTTGTCCAGGTATAGCTGAAAGGGCCTGTGGTTCCGCTAACATAGCTGGCATTAATGGTTCCCATCGTAACCGGACAAACGGGAGAAACTCCGTCAACCTCGAATACAAACGCCGGTGTATAGCTGGTAGTTGTATATACAGACATTCCGGAACTTGTTGCTTCACAGTAAATATATCCGTAATTAGACATAGGGAAATTGGTCAATTGGTCTGTTGCGGAATTTACATTTGCATGGACAACCGAGGAGTTGCCGAAATAATAGGTGTAGGTTATCGGGAGCGGAAGGCCGGTAGTGTTCACTGTATAGATCCCATCGTCATTGCAGGGTACCTGTGTGATCGTTCCCGTAACCGTCTGGCTCATTACATACTGGGTTATACACGCCAGAAATGCAACTAGGAGGTTAAACTTTTTCATACTGTAAATTTTTTAAAGTGATTTTCCTAGTTACTTCTCAAAAAAAAAGAAGTTGCCTGAAGATCAAAAACAGAATGAAAAACAGAATGAGGATTAAACTATATTGCTCATTCTCTTATAAAAGTAAACGCTTTCCCAAGATTGTCTATGACATCCGTTATCAGCATGCTTTCAGGGCTTTGCTCCGACAACGAAATATCCGCTGCGAGCCCATGAAGGTGGACACCCAATTTAGCTGCCTCGAAGGGTTTGTATCCCTGTGCCAAAAAAGAAGTGATCATTCCTGTGAGGGCATCACCAGCCCCACCCTTTGCCAGTCCGGCATTTCCTGTCATGTTATAAACAACCTCTTCCCGGTTTATGACAGCGGTATGATGTCCTTTCAATACGATGATAACGGAATATTCGGCGGATTTATCTTTGGCTGTTTGAATGCGCTCTTCATTGGTAGTATGAGCTCCGAAAAGCCTGTCAAACTCACCTGCATGCGGTGTTAGAATCGTTCCTTCGGGCAAACAATCCAGAAGTTTTTTACTGCGTGAAATGATGGTGAGTGCATCCGCATCCAGCAATAACGGAGCTTTAGCCTGAACCATAACCAAAACAAGCATTTCTTCGGAAATCTCATCCGTACCTATACCCGGTCCTGCTCCGATAGCTGAAAACCGCTCCAAATGGAAATGTCCTTCTTCCCGAACCAGGAGCATGGCTTCCGGAACAGCGGCTTGTAAAATAAATCTTTCTTCCCACGGCACACAGGTTGTAACCAAGCCCGCACCTGTGCGAAGTGCCGCTTTGGAAGCAATGACTGCCGTTCCCATCATGCCACTCTTTCCTGCTATCAGGAGCGCATGACCATGATCGGCTTTCGAGGAAAAAGTTCCCCGCTCTTTCAGCAATAGCTGCACCACATTTTTCGTAAGCTTATTCATCGTACTAAAAGGATTACTTCCTAATTTACGCATTAAAAGGGAGAAATAAAATGAAGGGAAAAACTATCTGATTAATTTATTATTCATTGCCCATTTGATGAGTTCATCCGAATCCCCCACATTCGTTTTTTGAAAGATATTTTTGCGATGTGTTTTTACCGTATGTTCGGAAATAAAAAGGCGGATTCCAATGTCTTTACTGGTATATCCTTCTGCAATAAGCTCAATGATCTCAATTTCCCTTTCACTGAGACGGAATTCTTTAAATTCCCTGGGAGCATCTATAAAATCATTCAACTGATCAAAATAGGTCTTTCCCGAGATCACCCGTTCAATGGCCGTTAACAGTTCTTTTCCCGAATTACTCTTTAAAATACATCCATCCGCCTGCACTTCGAACAACTCGCGAATGAATTGCCTGCGATTGTACATCGTAATAACAATGACTTTTATATCCGGATAGTGTGCCTTTAACCGCCTGGTACATTCGATCCCGTTCATAACCGGCATATTGATATCCAGCAATACCAGATCAACGGCATTTGCTGACACCATATCCAGTACTTTTTGTCCATCATCCACAATCCCGACTACATTCAAATGATCAGCCGTATTGAGAATAGCTGCTATTCCGCCCGCCACAATTGAGTGGTCGTCAGCAATTAGAATATTGGTTTTACGAGTCTCCATGAAGTGGTATTTCGATAATAAATGTAGCACCTTTATTCAAGGATTCCATGTGAAAAGTTCCCCGGTGTTTTTGACAGCGTGTTTGAATGTTTTTGAGCCCCATTCCGGGTGAAACCTGTCCCGCATCAAAACCGATACCATTGTCCTCGTAGATAATAGTCAATTCTTCCAGGATTCCCGTTACTTCCAATCGTATTTTGGAAGCATGTGCATAACGCAGCGTATTGGTGATTAATTCCTGGATCATTTGATAAACATCTTTGGCCAGTTCCTGAGTGATAGTACTTTCCAGAGTGATGTAGCAAGCCATATCAATCTTTTTGGAATCACGAATGACCTGGCACAAATGCTCCAGGGCCTTGCTCAATCCGTAATAACTTAGGGTAGAATTTCCAAGATTGTGTGCAATAGCCCGCATTTCCCGAATAGACGTTTCCATTTCGCGCTGCAGGACCTCAAGTAATGCTTCCTGCTCGGGTGTCACCGGGCTTTTTTCCAATAAATCCAGGTAAATCTGCACCGTCGAAAGCTGCCCTCCCAAACGATCGTGCAAATCCTGTGCAATCCGTTCGCGTTCTTTATCCTGCCCTTCCAGCAAAGCATAGGCCGCATGTAATTCTTCTGCTTTGAGGAGTTTTTCAATTTCCCGGAGCTCATTCCGTCTTTTACGCATCTTACGCTGATACAAAAAAGTAAACACGAACAAACTCACCACCACCAAGACCATAGCAGTTGTTCCAATCAATACAATGGTTAAATCACTTTGCATATTTCTTCTCTACAAAAATTCCTAACACAATCAAAATGAATTTAAGATACGTAAACCCGGAGATGATCAGCCAGGAGTAATCAAAGTTTTCCTCCGGAACGACCTCATCCGTCATCCTGGCAATTAGCAGGTAGCCAAAAAAGGCTCCCGAGGCAAAAACAGTCAATCCCCCGCTGATATAAAAATACGGGTAGAATCCCAGGTATTCGACCTTTTCCTCCTGGTACAGTTTCCAGATGAAATTAAGGCCTAATACGATCATGAACAACATACAGCATGACAACCCGACACTGTTCATCTCTTCTTTTCCATGTACAAACAAATAACCGGAATCTGCCAAATAAGCTACCAGCACGATTATAAAAACACTATCCCAATGTTTCTTTAATCCCAGGCCTCGGTACAGCAAAAAAGTAAATACCAGTTCTACCAACCCCATGATATGATAGAGGTAGTAATTACTGATTTTGTAATCCGCTGTTATTTTAGATGCAATCATCCAGGGAGCCAGGCAAAACAGATAAACGCTCAGGATTTTAAAATAGTTATTCCTTCTGATGGTGACCAAAGAAAACACGGCAACCGGAAGAACCAGGTAATCCGACCAATCAGCAAGCAGTATCGTTATTTCCTTGAGCGTCACATGTTAAATGTAAGGTTTTCATGAGAAAGAAGCCCGGTTGGGCTTCTTTGTTATTGGTAGATGTATCTTTTATCTTCTTTCTTATCAGAACACAATCGGGGGCACGGGCGGAAGTGAGTATACATTTTAACTCCGTATTGCGTGAACCTGTGATCGTCAACAAGGTATACATCCTCACAATTCTGCAGGTAAGGCAGCATCACCAGATCCGGCTCTCTTCGCGAGGTCCCATTAATTTGTCTTCTGGAAACTGCTTCATAAATACGGATTCCCTGAATCGTATCAGTATTATCTCGTCTGGCAACAGCATTAAATCGTTGAATTGCTTTATACATTTCATCAATTTTTGTCAGATTGATCTGATATCCGTATACCTGATTAAAGATGTTTGTCCTGTCTTCAATCAGCTTACGTATATAATCTATTGATTCTTCACCATATCCGGCTCCACATGTACTTTTAGCAGTGTCACACAATTCTTCTGCAGTATAGCATTTCCTTTTGACGGTATACAATTCTTCACTGATATTAGGTTGCAGCGGTGCTGTTTCCTGACATTTATTGAAATAAAGAATAGCAAGTACAATTATTCCGATTGAAAGTATTGCGATAATTAAATTTTTTGTTTTCATGAATTGTAGTTTAAGTTTTTGAATGTTTTGAAAGTAACTATTTCGTTCACACATCCTGTTACCTGTTAAAAACTTATTCGGAACAGAGTCTCGGGCATGGACGTGTGTGTCCGTAGATTGGTCCGGTTGTCAAATCCTGATCTATGCTCAGCGTCGGGTAAATGACCATGTCAAATTTGTTATTGATCTCAAGCCCACCGCTCAAAGTCCGTGTTGAGATGGCCCTGTAAAACCGGAAACCAATAATTGGGTTTTGAGTGCCGGCCTGTGAACCATTATACTGTTTTGCTTTCGTGAGCATCTCTTCCAATTTAATCAGTCCCATGTGGAATGCTTTTACGTTATCTGTTGCATACATATCTTCAAAGGCCTGAATTTCATTCGCTGCGGTTTGAGCGGTGATCTCTTCTCCATCGTTTGCAATCAGCATGGTCTCACAGAGCAATTTGCGCAATTTTTCATCGAGCTGTGCAGAAGAACTTTCCGATAGGGTATCCGAAGATTTTTCACTGTTTCCGGAATCGGATTGAAGCAGCTCTTTCGATGAAGTTTCTTTCTTTTCGGCAAGTGTACGGACAAGAATCACGCTCAGTGCTACAACTGCTGCCGTCAATATTCCTATAATGATTGTTGTTGTTTTCATGGTGTTTCAATTAATTGGCAAAAATTGTATGAAACGACGCAAGTCGATTGCGAATCACGTCGTTCAACGATAGCCTGTGTTTAAAACTTGTTTTAAATCAATGTGCAGGAGCAACATCTCCATTTCCCTGCGTTTCATCGGGATTAGCTGCTTTAGCGGGGGCAGCCTCTTCCTTTTCTTCGTTCTTTGAAGGGAGAATTTTATTGATAATGGTTACAGCATCGTCTTTGTATTTATTGTAAATCTCCAGAATCTTTTCTGCCTTGATTTTCGCCGGATTTACTTCCACAATTTTAATTGCTGCATCCAGGAATAACCCATCTTTCGGAAGCGGAATAAAACCTGTTCGATATTTTGCCTCATCAGCACTGAATACATGTTTGCCAAATCGAATCCCTGTGAGATTAATCGGCGCCAATTCCTGTGATTTCTTCTCCTCATCCACCAGGAACGTCGGAATAATCTCAATGGAATAATCCAGCCCGTTATGTTTATTTTTCCAGCGTGCTTTTGAATAAAAAAGTTCCATCGAACTCACATAGTAAACAAAGCCTGAAGCATTCTCGATTTCTTTTGGTTCCAATACGATTTTCAATGCCGTATTCTCATTTCCCGTTCTTACTTTTCGGATAAAAGTCAGGCTCGGGATTTTACCACCTCCGGCTTGCAGATAGCTTTTTTGCACCTGGTATTCACCCGAAAATTTTTTAACACGTGATTCCAAAACATTTGTGGTGATTTTGAACCCTAAATCAATAAGAGTTGGGACTGCCGCGGCGGCAATTGCAGCTATCCCCTCCTGTTGAGTCTTTTTCGGTATTTGAATATCACGTTCAAGGAAAATCAGATCAATATCTTCTCTTTTGTACTTCGTTTTTTTTCCAATGCTGTCATAGACATTGGTTTGGGAAAACAGGTTAAAAACCAGTGTAATTGCAATAAGTGTTGAAATTGTTTTCATGATATGATGTATTTAATTGATAATTCATTTAGAGTTGGCTCCATTCGTTCCAGCGTTGCAGTACTGCGTCCCGGACTTTTACACAATGATTCGGGCAGCCGCCATAACCGTGGACACCAACGACGTTAAACGAATCGCCGTCTTTCACAAAAACCGGACTTCCGCTGTTGCCTCCATAAGTATCCAGCATGTAGAATATTTTGTTTTCTTTTATGGAGGTAACCGGACCGAATGCTCCCCAGGCTGTGCCTCTCAGCTCACCTCCCTTATCTCCCGGATACCCGACATTTATGAGCATCTCTATTTCTTTGAGCTCTTTCACTCCGAAGAATCCGTTTATACGCCGGTACAATGTATCGTCGGGAAGAATAACTGCTCCATGATCAAAATCAGGATTACGATCAACGGACCACCCGCTTACTGTTCTGAACATGGTGCTTATTTGCGAACCGAATGGTGCATGATTCCCATCCGCGCCCGGAATAACCTGTATACTTCGCGCCCAATCGTAATTTCGCCCTCCGTTTATGGGGTCAAAGTGGACACAATGACCACTTGTAATTACACACCGCGGTGAAATAAAGAATCCGGTACCAAAATACTGCATCCCGTTTTTAGCAGTTATGATCAGCCGGCAGATAAAACGGTGTGGATTAATTCTTGGATCTACACGCACCCGCTCATCTCTTCCACAAACGCTTTTCATTAATTCCAAACTTTCTTCGATGTGGTTCTCAATGTCCTGCATCGAAACAGTTTCCTCCCATTGGGTACTTTCCGGTGCTATCGCCTCAACCGAATTTCCGGACCAGGTTTCGGGAAATACGGCAAAGTCATTTTCGAATTCCATTAACGGATCGTTGGCCATCGCCCAATCCCCCTGCTTCATTTCAACTTGTTTCATGATTTCATTTGTTAGTGAATAATTTCAGTTATCATGAAGCAAAGTTGCCTCAAAGAAGAAAGGGAGTCAATCGCTCTCAGGAGGGATTAGCGAATCCTGAAAGAGGTATATTCCTGATCCGGAGAACCCTCATACTGCTTTTTGAAACAAAAAAAGAGCACCCAATGGATGCTCCCCGTATCATTATCTCTTTTACTTCTTGCCCGGTTATACTTCAGCAGGATCAATTTTTCATACCTGCCAATTTGTTGTAATCCAGGATCGTAATGGTACTTCCTGAAATTTCGATGTACTTTTCTTCTTTAAAATCGCTCAGTGTGCGGATTACCGTTTCTTTAGCCGTACCAACCAGGTTTGACAGGTCTTCCCGCGAAACAGGCATACTGAACTGCTGATCGTTTTCCTGCTTATAAGTATCTGATAATTTTACCAATGCTTCAGCTACCCGTTTGCGCACCGAGTTGTAGGCCAGGTTCATCAATTGCTGTTCATTCTCCAGCAGATTGTTTGAGAGCAGTTCTATAAATTTCCGGGCAACTTCGGCATTCCGGTAGATCAATGCAAAAAAATCATCCCGCGGGATCATGTAGAGTTCCGTATCTTCCAATGCTCCGGCGGAATGGATATAAGGTTCATCTTTTAATAAAGAAAGAAAACCAAAAAAATCACCGGCCTTGTGCAGTGTACTGATCAATTCCTTTCCCTGGTCATTCTTTTGATAGATTTTTACCTTCCCCTTTTCGATAAAATAAATGCCCCGTGGATAAGTGCCTTCGTGAAAGATCACTTCCTTTTTCTTAAACAGCCTCAGTTCTCTGGATTCGGACAATTGTTTTAAGGAATCAAAACCCCGGGCTTCATTTAAAAAATGATGGACACCTTCCATGCTTTGGGAGAATTGCTTTCGAAGCAGCTCGTTTTTATTCAGACGGGTTTCGATAGCACTCAGCAGCTCCTGGTCGTTAAAAGGCTTGGTCAGATAATCATCCGCTCCAAGCGACATTCCCTTGCGGACATCACCCCGATCCGCTTTTGCTGTCAGGAAGATAAAGGGAATACCGGCCGTTGTTTCGTTCTTGGAAAGCAGGTGCAGTACTCCGTATCCGTCCAGAACCGGCATCATAATATCGCAGATAATCAGGTCCGGAAGTTCTTTTAAAGCAGCCTGCACTCCTTCTTTTCCATTTTCTGCGGTAAACACCGTGTATTGCGCGAGTTCCAGTATTTCTGCTGTGTTTTCACGAATATCCTGGTTGTCTTCGATCAGAAGTATTTTTTTCATATCCTGTCTTTAAAAGGGATTAGTAATGTAACGGTTGTTCCTTCATTCTGAGCACTTTGAATGGTTACTTTTCCATGCATCAGTTCAACATATTTGGAAACAATGTTCAAGCCCAGCCCGGTTCCTTGTATATGAGTAGCATTTCCGCCACGGAAAAAACGTTCAAAAAGATGACGCTGGTCTTCTTCACTGATACCTATTCCGTTATCTTTTACGGAAAGAGATAATTCCTGACCACTCACCCGGACACCCAGTTCTACTTCAGCCTCAACGGGAGAGAACTTAATGGCATTTGAAATTAAGTTGAACAGGATATTACGCAGCAATTTCGGATCAAGCCACACCTTTCTATCTCCGGAATATTCCAGTTTGATAGTTTGTGTTTCTGTCAGCATACCCTGCATTTCCGAACTGATATCCAGCAGGAATTGTTCCAGGTCCATTTCTTCCGGAACATTTTCCACTTTTCCTTCCTCAAGCTTGGACACAGAGAGAAAGTCATTTAAGATATCTGTCAGGTTAACGATGGATTTTTTAATCTTATCTACGTGTTTTGAGTGGTTTTCACCATCATTACGCTCGTTGTACTTACTCACCAGCGAAAGAGAAGACATCATGGTTGTGAGCGGTGTGCGGAATTCATGCGAAGCCATGGATACGAACCTGGACTTCATTTCATTGAGTTCCTTTTCTTTTACCAGTGAAGCATCCAGTTCTTTTTTGGTCCTTTCCAATTCCTTGATGGCCTCTTCGAGGACAAGCGTACGGTTTTTCACTTGTTTTTCCAGGTCTTCGGAATAATTCCGGAGCTTTCGTTCGGCATCTTTTCGCAAAGTAATATCCACGATAAATGCTATGACAAAATTTCCTTCCGCACTGCTGTAAGGGCTTAAACTTATTTCTACCGGGAATTCCGAGCCGTCTTTTTTCAGTGCAAACAGATCCATACCCGCCCCCATAGCTCTTGCATGTGGGTGTGCAGCATAATCAGCACGGTTCTTTTGGTGCTGATGATTGAACCTGGAAGGCACCAATGTTTCAATCTTCTTTCCGTTAAGTTCACCCGCATCGTACCCGAATAATTTTTCGGCACTTGGATTAATTCGTGTTATCCGTCCTTCGGAATCCGTTACCAGGATCCCTTCCGTAGCATGTAAAAACAGGGCATCAATCCCTTCTTTGCTTTCCATTCTTCTCAGTTCATAGTCCATAACGAATATACACATTTTGGCAAGAGATCAAAAGTAAAGACCGGGCATTCCGGAAAAGATGATTTTCATCATCTTTTCCAATGACTCTGATCATATATCCGCCTGAAATACATCCGGGCAGGGACTCAGCACATCACTTATCCACTGAAAAACATCACTGATATAGATCACATTTCTTAGTGACAAGCCTCATTTCTATAGCACGCATGTTCCTCTACTTTTGTTCAAAATAAAGGTCATGGAACTTTTTGAAAATTATCATTACACCGCAGGTATTACCGTTGCACGGATATTCCTGGGATTCCTGTTCTTTTTCCAGGGCTATGATGCCATCTTTAAGATCGGATTGAAGCAGGTAACAGATACGTACCAGGAAAAATTCGGACCGAAAGGCATTCCAAGATTCCTGACTGCTCTAACTGCCTGGTATACTTCTTTCAGCGCTTTGATATGCGGAGTTTTGGTGATTTTCGGAATGTTCGAATTCTTTTCGCTTTACCTGCTTGGATTAAACCTTATTATTACCGGAATCGGCTTCGGAATGAATCAGCCGCTTTGGGACACACGCCACGTACTTCCAAGAATGGCCCTGCTGTTGCTGCTTTTGCTGACGCCGCTTGAATGGCACAGTTTTACACTTGATCAGTTGGTATTTAATCCTTGAACCCATGAAAAGAATACTCGTTCCTACAGATTTTTCCAAGTTATCCGGTAACGCACTGAATTATGCGGTTGAACTGGCAGCGCATGTAGCAGCCGAGCTGGTACTGATACACATCTGTTCCATTCCGTTATTTACGGAAGACTCTCCAATCGTTTCAGTGGAACAACTGCTGCTGGAAGATGCTATGCAAAGTCTGGAAGACCTCAAAAAACTCATTGAACGATCAAACCCCGAGCTGAACGTTTCATACACGGCACTTACCGGTGATCCGGCGGAGGCTATCAGTACTTATGCAAACACGCATCTTATGGATTTGATAGTGGCCGGTGCGCAAGGGGTCGGTTATATCCGGGAACGCATCCTGGGAAGTACTGCTTCCAAACTGATACGAAAAACGAAAGTACCGGTGATGGTGGTAGACAAAGAGGTACACTTTAAAGTTCCTGAAAAGATCGTACTGGCGGTAGATTTATCCGAAACAGATAACGAGTTCGTTTTGAAACCTTTGAAACAGCTGGCACAAAAATTCAACTCCCACATCTGTATCCTGAATATTTTCGCCGAAGCAGAAACGATCACGACCTTTGACCAAATGGCAGAAAGCTTCAGGCTTGAAAAAGCACTGAAACAGACCCTGCATACTTTTTTTGAAATACAGCACCCGGATGTGGTGCAGGGAATCAATCAATTTGTCAGAAAGCATGAGATCGATATGGTAGCAATTGTTTCCAGGAAACATTCCCTGACAGGACGTATTTTCCGTGAACCGATAACAAACATGATGACTTTCCACAGCCTGGTTCCTTTATTAATCTTACATGAATAAATTTTAATTCACACTCCATGAAAATAACTCTTAATGACCAGCAAAGCATTTCAGACATCCGAAATGCTTTCAATACCCTTTTTCCTTTTTTAAAGATTGAATTCTTTTCGAAACGGCATCAGCCGGGGGAAGCTTCTTCGCTGAATTTCCTGGTCCCGAAAGAAACCACACTCAAAGAGTGCAGGACTACGCATTACACCGAGGAATTATACATTACCCCGGATATGAAAGTTTCCGAACTGGAAGAACTTCTGTGGACGAAACTGGGACTTGGTGTACAGGTATTCCGTAAATCAGGGAAGCTTTGGCTGGAAACAATCTTAACGGATAACTGGACGCTGGAGGAACAAAATTCGGAAGGAGAATTCCTAAGTAAAGGTATCGAGCCGGACGAACCGGAATATTACCAGGACAAGGATTGAAAGGAATTGCTCCATAAAAAATAAAAGACCGTGTATTTTTTACCCTTATTCATTCTTCTTTCACTCCTTGCTGAGATACTGGGCACTATCGGTGGCTTTGGTTCATCGCTGTTCTTTGTTCCGATTGCGGGTTATTTCTTCGACTTTCATTCGGTTCTTGGGATTACAGCGCTATTCCATCTTTCCAGCAATATTTCGAAGATTGCACTTTTTAAAAAGGGGTTTGATAAAAAACTGGTGCTGACCATCGGAATCCCGGCGGTTGTCTTCGTAATCATGGGTGCATGGCTGAGTAAATTTGTAAATTCCGGCCTGCTGCAATTAATCCTTGCTGCTTTCCTGATCTTGCTGAGCCTGCTTCTGATGATCTACAAAAATTTTCAACTAAAAGCTACTGCCGTCAACTCCATTGCCGGAGGTGCGTTCTCCGGAATTACTGCCGGGCTTTTAGGTACGGGCGGGGCTATCCGCGGTTTAACACTTGCAGCATTCAACCTGGATAAAGAGCGTTTTATTGCCACCTCTGCTATTATTGACCTTGGAATTGACTTTAGCCGCAGCGTGGTCTATTTTTCCAACGGATACATACACAAACACGATTATTACCTCATCCCTATCCTGCTGATCGTGAGCATTGCAGGGACTTATATCGGTAAAAAACTTCTGACCCGTTTTTCGGAGACTCAGTTTAAATACAGTGTCCTGGTACTGATACTTATCACAGGGATCGTTACACTGGTTTCCAATTTTGGAAAAATCTGAAAATACTGATAAGAATCATCTAACCACCGGACCCGGATCATTATTCCGAAATGTACTTCTAATTAGCTTTGTTCCAATACTAAATATACTATGATGAAACAATTAAGGGCTATCCGGATATTCTCCCTGCTTATTACCGCCCTGATCTGTTTGACAAGCTGGCAGGGGCTGTTTTCATCGGGGATATACGACGGAGAAACTGAACTTTGGGCGGCACAGGCCCGGGGACAAGATTTGATCAACCTGTATATTGTACCGTTTTACATCCTGAGCGCCCTGCTGATCACCCCCAAAAGAAACTATTTCGCAGGGATCTGGACAGGGATCAGTTGCTACTTTATTTATACCTTCCTGATATACTGTTTTGACATCCGTTTCAACCAACTGTTCCTTTTATATGTATCCATTCTGGGGCTCACCTGTTATTCACTTGGCTTTTTCCTGTATAATCGCAGCTACAATTATACTCCTCCTAAAAAGCTATCTTTCCTGCATCAGCTTACAGGTGGTTACCTGATCTTCACCGCTGTGCTTTTCGCCGGTTTATGGCTTTCAGATATCCTTCCTGCTACTTTTCACAATCAAACACCTGAAAACCTTGAAACGCTTCCCACCAACCCGGTGCATGTACTGGACCTTGCCATCGTACTTCCCGGAATTTTTATAGGAGGGATTTCAGTAATCAGAAACTATAAATCCGGTTATTTCCTGGCGCCTGTTATACTGACCTTTTCGGCTTTGATGCAGGCAACTATTGTGGTGTTGATGCTTTTTCTCAGAGAACACGGCAAGAATACTCCACCGACGTTCACCTGGTTTGTTTTCATACTTGCTCTGATCAGTTGTACACTGCTTATTTCCAATCTTAAATCCGACCGATAATTTCATGAAAAATCCGATCTCCATTATTAAAGCTTCCGGTGAGAAAAGCATCTTTTCCGAAGAAAAAGTCAGGGCGTCACTGCGCACCACCGGGGCAGATGAACATCAAATTGACCAGATTATTGCTGAAATATACAAACACCTGCACGAAGGAATGACCACCCGTTCCATTTATAAAATCGCATTTGCGCTGTTAAAATCAGGAATGCGGCACCAGGCGGCACGTTACCATTTGAAATTTGCCATTATGGAACTGGGGCCTTCGGGCTTTCCCTTTGAAAAATACATGGCCGAACTACTAAAGGCAGAAGGTTACACCACAAAAACCAATCAGTTCTTCCAGGGAAAATGCGTGATACATGAAGTTGATGTCGTTGGGGAAAAGAATACCGAGCAGCTGGTGGTAGAATGCAAATACCACAATCAGCAGGGAATTTCCTGCAACGTAAAAATCCCGCTTTACATCCATGCACGCTTTAACGATATCCTGGCTTTCCGGGAAAGTAAAAACCAAAATACCAAACTGCTCAAAGGACTGATCATTACCAATACCCGATTTTCGGCGGATGCACTGCAATATGCGGGTTGTTCCGGGATTGACCTCCTGGGGTGGAATCATCCCTTCAAAAACGGACTCAAGGACCGGATAGACCGGCACGGACTTTACCCGGTTACCTGTCTCACCACACTTTCCGGCGCCGAGAAGCAAAAACTGCTGGAAAAAGATGTGATTTTATGCAGTACCTTATTAAAAAGACCCGAACTGCTTAAATCCATGGGAATGAAACCGGCACGGACCGTCCGCATATTGAGCGAAGCCGAAGATCTGTGCAAACCACTTTTCCAATCATCAACTAACACCAAGAAAAGATGAAAAATAATTTGAAAGTCCAATTTTTCGGAGCCGCTTCAACCGTTACAGGCTCCAAATACCTGTTAGAATGTTCCGGTAAAAAGATACTGATCGACTGCGGATTGTTCCAGGGACTCAAAGAACTGCGCTTACTCAACTGGCAGTCTTTACCCTTTGATGTTTCTTCGCTAGAAGCAGTAATTCTCACCCATGGGCACCTGGATCACGTGGGTTATCTTCCTTTATTGGTCAAACAGGGATTCAAGGGAACCATTTTTGCCACAGAACCTACCATTGAAATAGCCCGATTGATTTTACTGGACAGTGCAAAGATCCAGGAAGAAGATGCAGAACGCGCCAACCGATTTGGCTACAGTAAGCACGATCCGGCAAAGCCGCTTTATACAACTGCTGAAGCGGAGGCTGTGTTCCCCTTGTTTCAACGGCGACCTATTGACAATTGGATCCGGATTTCCGATGCGTTTACTTTTCGTTTCCGGTACAACGGACATATTCTCGGTGCTACCTTTGTGGAACTGAAAGCTGCCGGTAAATTAATGGTCTTTTCCGGAGATATCGGAAGGCAGGAAGATCCTTTACTATTTCCCACTCACAAACCGGAGGCGGCAGATATTCTCTTCATTGAATCCACTTATGGCGGTCGTCTTCATCCTTCGAACCCGGAGGTACAACTTGCTGCTATTATCCGGGAAGCGGCACGGAAGCAAGGAACGATCATTGTACCTGTTTTTGCAGTAGAACGCGCCCAGCTTCTGATGTTCTATTTATGGAAATTGAAACAGAACGGACTGATCCCGGATCTTCCCGTTTACATGGACAGTCCGATGGGAAAAAGTGTGCTGCAGATCTTTTCCAAATACTACTCCTGGCATAAGTTAGCGCCACGTGAATTGAAAGCTATTCTCCGGGAAATAAAGGTTGTAAGCAAACAAGAAGAAACACTGCGGCTTGCGGCGAATGAAACTCCAAAAATCATCCTTGCCGCATCCGGAATGGCAACCGGCGGAAGGGTTCTCACCTATTTTGAGCATTACCTCAGCCAAAAATCAGCCACGATCCTGATGGTGGGATACCAGGGAGAAGGTACTCGTGGAAGAGCACTGCTGGAAGGTGCAAGGGAAATTAAAATGCGTGGCAAATATTGGCCTGTGAATGCTTCCTGCACACAAGTAGAAGGTTTATCAGCACACGCAGACCAAAATGAACTGGTTCAGTGGTGCGCGGATATAGCGAAAAAACCGGAGAAGGTCTTCATTGTTCACGGAGAACCTGAAGGTGCCTTTGCTTTAAGGGAAAAACTAAAAGAAGTTTATGATTACGATTGCATTATTCCGGAATTGAACTCGGTTTATGAATTAGGGGAAGGTCACTAAATTCACTTTCCCGGGATTAAATCCCCATTCGAATTCCCACGAAATAAGTCCTTCCCGGAGCAGGATTGTAATACCTTTCTCCCGCTGCATTCAGATCATTTCCCAGGCTGTATGCAAGGTTGAGTATGTTTTCCACTCCGCTGTAAAATTGGAAATAAAGCCTGTTTTTAAACCGGTACTCCCAGCTAAACCTGGCTCCCAATAACTGGTAGGAATCTGCGTATGCCGAATTTTCATCATTTAACGGAATCCTGTCGGTATAGTTGTAGGAAAGAAACAAGCTTATTCCTTGTGGGAAAAACACTTTCAGACTGCTTACCGTTACAAAATCCGGAACACCGGTGAGCCTGTTTCCGGTGAAAACAGCCTGATCATTCACATATTCTGCGAAGGAAAAATCATACCAGGTGAAACCACTGTATAGATTTACACCCCGAACAATCCCTTGTTTACGGTGTTTCAGCAACACACCTGTGAACTGAACTTCAAGTCCCTGCTGGTTTGTTCCGCCGGCGTTCACAAAATATTCAGCACCGGCATCATTCACTCTTCTGACTATTGCATGCTGCAGATCAAATTTAAAAATCACCGCATCGGCATACCAGCGCTGATTGAGACTGCTGAACCGGAAACCTGTTTCATAGTTCCAGCCGTATTCGGATTGTAATCCACTGTAAATGGTATTGTCTGAAGGGCGGATCTCTGCCAGCGTAGGCGGAGAATACCCCTTACTTAGCGAAGCACGCCAAACCAAACGGCTGACTATTCGATACGAAATCCCGGCACGGGGCATCCATTGCGGATCCAGGTGTTTGCGTGAAGTTCCTTCTTCCGGATTCGGAAAGAGGTTCCTGAACCGGTATTGATAGGTATTCAAACTCAAAGCCGCTTCGATTCCCAGCCGATTATAGATCAGTACCGAAAACTGACTGAACGCGAAATTCTGTGCAACTTTCAAATCATCTGCCGCCTGGAGCTCTCCTTTCTCCCCCCAATCATTTTCGTAGTTGGAAACCTTGCTTTTCGTTTGCTGCCATTCCACCCCCAAATCCCATTTCCAATCCAGGATGGTTCCGTTAGTTCCCCATTCCACGAAAGTGCGTACTCCAACAGACTGTTCTTTGCGGGTTTCAAAATTTGTAATGAACGGGTTTTTAAAATCCGAGTAGCTTCCAAATACAGCGATCACATGTTTGAATACAGCAGAAAACCGGTATTCATTGGAAATTCCGGCAAATAGCATGGCATTGTAAATTCCGGCTTTTTGCTCGGAAGCTCCGGGTAAAACCGTGGTTGCAGCTCTCGCCTGCCCCGGATCTTCTTCGGCCTGGGCTAAAGTAAGTCCGCCGGGTGTTTCGTAATGAAGCTGTGATCCGAGTGCCAGTACTTTCACTTCTCCTTTTTGATAGTTCCATTTTTGAACAAGCTGCAGGTATTTTCTCCTCAACGCACTGTTTTCCCTGTACCCATCCGACTGTTGGTAAGCCTGATCTGCGCTCAGCGAATAGTGCTTCCAGTGTTTCCGAAAACTTAATTGTTGGTCCAGCAGCCTGTAGGAACCTGTTTTCAGGGAGACATTTGCCAATGCAGAATCTTTTTCTCCGGTCCCAAGTAAAATGACTCCGCCGGTATTTGCTCCGAACATGCTCCCGTCCGGTCCTTTAATGAGTTGAATGGAACGAATGCTGTTTGCATGAAGTATGTTGAGGTAAGTGTTTCCTCCCGCATCTGTTAGCGGAAATTCATCCAGGTATATTTTCACATTCCTGATCCCGAAGGGAGAACGCAGCAGACTTCCCCTGATGGATAAGCGGTAACTACCCGGCGACCGTTCTTCCATGCGCACACCCGGCACGGAGTTCATGACCGGTACAAGGGATTGGTTCGTATAATCGCGGATCTGTTCCCCGGGAACCAATACAGCGCTTGATGCCGTATGTAAAAGGCTGGGCTTTGAAGGATAAGCATTCACTCTTAATTCTTCCAGGGCCACAACCGAATCGGTTTGGGCAATCCCGTTACAGGCACAACTCATGACACTGATGAATAGAATGCCTTTGTGTATCATGTTTGTCAATTACTTGGTGCGAACTCTCCAAATGGTATTTGTCACATCATCTGTTACCAGGAGCGAACCATCGAGCAAAACTACTAATCCCACAGGTCTTCCGCGCACTTCACTTTTATCGAGGTCAACGATATAGCCTGTCAGAAAATCTTCGGGCTTGCCGCTTGGCTTCCCTTTTGAAAACGGAACAAAAACGACTTTATATCCTGAAAGCACGGAGCGGTTCCAGGAACCATGCTGTGTGATGAATACGCCACCCTGGTATTTTTTGGGGAATGCAGTTCCGGTGTAAAACGCTAATCCGAGAGATGCTGTATGTGCTCCCAGGTTCACATCGGGAACAATGGTTTTTTTCACCAGTTCGGGTTTTGTTTCCTTTACCCGCGGATCCATGTGCTGACCGAAATAACAATAGGGCCATCCGTAAAATCCGCCTTTCCGAACGCTTGTTAAGTAATCCGGAACCAGCTCATCACCCAGTTCATCACGTTCATTCACAACTGTCCAAAGTGTTTTGGTACCCGGTGCCCATCCCATTCCTACAGGATTTCGCAAGCCGGAAGCATATACTTTTAAATCAGATCCGTCGGGGTTTACTTCCAGGATATTAGCCCGAAGCAATTCTTTCTCAATCCCGCCTTCGGCCACATTGCTTCCCGATCCCACAGCAATGTAGATTTTGGAATGATCCGCATTCGCAATGAGGTTGCGTGTCCAGTGCTGATTCTTATCATTAGCAGGAAGATCCACGATCTTTTCCGCCTTGGCTGTAATACTGGTTTGCCCCGATTTATACGGAAAACGCACCAATGCATCTGTGTTTGCTACATAGAGCCAATTCCCGATGATCAGCATTCCGAAAGGCTGGTTCAACCCGGTAAGTAAAGTATCTTTCAGCTCGGGAATTCCGTCTTTGTCGGCATCGCGCAAAATCGAGATCCGATCGGCACTTCGACGCAAGGTATTTGACTGGCCCGCACCAATGATGGCACCGCCAACTTGTTCTACAAAGTTCAGATTGG
This sequence comes from uncultured Fluviicola sp., assembly GCA_966248825.1. GTDB lineage: Bacteria > Bacteroidota > Bacteroidia > Flavobacteriales_D > Crocinitomicaceae > Fluviicola. Next base: position 3,626 of record CBINBC010000023.1, on the reverse strand, counting down.
TATTCGACTCTGCTACAAGTACATCTCCGTTCGGTGCAACATACAACCAGCGCGGATTATCAAATCCCTCGGCATATTTTTCTACCACAAATCCATCCGGTGCAACCGGTGTGTGCCCACCATCCCATCCGATCACTTTGCTCAGATTCCTGGTTGACTTGGTTGCATAAGGAGCCGGAAGGGTATCTTTCACCTGCGAATACCCGGCAAATGGAACTAAAAGCAGGCCTGATAAGTATAGCACATATTTCATCGTTGAAGTATTTAAGAGCAGTAAAACCTGCATGAAACCCAAAGATGAGGCAGTTATACCTGGGAAGTGTTATACAATTCAGGGAATAGTTTATGTTTTTTTTGTACGTTGGTTTGGCTCCTGTTTTTACAAGGTTTTTTTCATGAGAATATCCATCTGCTCGTCTGTTCCCACTACGAAAACGTGCTTGTCAAAGGCTTCGAAGCCGTTCTTTTCGTAAAAGCGGATGGCTTTCGGGTTTTCTTCCCAGACTCCGAGCCAGATGTATTCCTTTTCCAGCTCAAGGGCAGTTTCCAATGCTTTGTCGTAAAGGATTTGTCCCACTTTTTTGCCGTGAAAGTCGCTCTTCACATAGATCCGCTCAATCTCTATCGAAACAGCATCCCGGATTTCTGTTTGTGCAGCACCGGTATTCAGTTTCATATACCCGAGCGGTGTTTCATTTTCCATTGCCAGGAAGAAATGGGAATCGGGATTTGTGAGTTCCGAGGCGATCTTCTCAGCGTTAAAGCTTTTATCCAGGTATTCCTGCATATCTGCTTCCGAGTTGCTGTCGGCAAAGGTTTCGTAGAAAGTCTCTCTTCCGATTTGCTGTACTAAGCCCAGGTCACTAATTAAAGCCGGGCGTATGATTAATTGTTCCATATTTTTTTCTTTGACTTCAGCATGCTAGTAAAGGACATCCTTATTTCACACATTCGTGATATAACGATATCATTTAATCATTCGTTTGCCGGGAATTCATTCGGCGCCAGGCATTGCAACCACTGTGGAAAAGGTGATCTATTTTTTCGGTGCCGGGTACAAGAGCTTGAATGCATTCATAATCGCCTGGTGCATGATCGTTGCATGGTTTTCCAAGGGGAGGTAATCAAAGTGTACTTTCACATGCGGATTTTTAGCTCCTTTTAATTTATCGGCCAACAGGTTCGCATCTACTTCCATGACCCGTGCAGGATCGGTTGGTGTCAATCCTTCTTTTCCTACACCCACATAAATGTCTGTCGGCTTGTCGTAGTTTTCCGAAAGGAGTTTGGAATCCACATTTAGCAGGGAACCGTAGTCCCACCACAAGCTTGGGCTGATGATGATGTAACGGTTGAATAGTTCTGGTTTGTTTAGCAAAACTGTTGTTGCGAATAATCCTCCGAACGACTGCCCGATCAGGGTTTTATCGTTATTTGCTTTGTATTTGGATGCCATGAAGGGCTGCAATTCTTTTTCAATGAACGCAATAAACTTATCGGAATGACCGGTTGTGGGAAAACGTTTCACCTGGTCTTCGTGGGTGCTCGGGAATGAAAGATCACGTTGTCTGTCGACGGTTGCAATGCCCACCAAAATGGATTTCGGCACTTGATTGATCCACTCGAAGTTGTAGAATTGCAATAATCCGGCAACATGGATAAAGTCTTCGTCGGCAGAGCCATCTACGAGGTAAATAACCGGGTATTTGACAGAATCAGCAGCGTTGTATCCCTGTGGCAAGTAGATGTTCACGATGCGCTTCTCCCCCATTTCTTTGGACTGGATTTCATCGATTACTCCGAGTACGAAGGGTTTGGCTGTTTCTGCGGCCGGCTTGGGTTTGTTTTTTTGTGCGAAGGTGAAAGTGGTAAGGGCCGTACATAAAAGAATAAGGGTGTATTTCATCGTATGGGGTTTTTGTGATCATAAATGTAGGAAATCTTTGGAGAATGAGCGAACTGTGTATTGCTCAGTCTCCGCCTGCGACGGAGCTTTTAATTGGACCACGAAGCACGCAAGGAGCACAAAGGGATATAGCTGAATGAAATCTACGCCTGCGGCGCAGCTTTTTTTTCCCGCAGAGGTTCGCAGAGGAACGCAGATGTTTGTTAACGTGGGTGGATGGCTGAACTGCGCCGGCGGAGGGTTGCCTTTACCGGGGTTATTTAAACCAAAAAGGGTTGGACAATGATTTGTCCAACCCTTTAAAAAACATATAAATCTTTTAGTTAACCACGCTTACATTTACAGCGTTTAAACCTTTAGTTCCGTTTTCTGTATCGTAAGATACTGTGTCGTTTTCACGGATATCCTGGTTCAACCCGGATACGTGAACAAATATTTCCTGACCGTTTTCTCCTGTAATAAACCCGAAGCCTTTTGCGTCGTTGAAAAATTTTACTGTTCCTTTATTCATATTCTTTTGCATTGCGTCCCGTTCTTAGCGGAACAATTAGTATAATAATTCTCGACCGATCGAACACCGAGCGGCTTTAAGAAAAAATGTTTAAATTAATTGGAGTGTAAAAGTGACTTTACAGTCTGATTGAGATAACAATCTTCTATTGAATTGAGTCAAATGTACAGCTAATAAACGGAGCATCCTAATTTATTTTCAAAAGCTTCGAAATAAGTGGTGGATGCAGACTGCTAAGCGCAACGCTTTTTGGTTTGCCCGCGGAACGCTTACGCCTTAGCTATAGCGTTGGCGCATCTCGCGGATTTCGCAGATGTTACTAAGGGGTTGAATGGCCAGGCTATATCTCCGCCTGCGACGGAGCTTTTTGTTTTGCCCGCTGATCTCGCAGATCGCGCGGATTGTAGGGTATTGGGTTTCTTTTGGTTTGAAAAAAGTAGGAGAAATGATCGGTATTGATTACTTTGGTGCACTTTAAAATACCACTATGACAACACACACTCCCCCAACACCGGTTTCGTCGAATGCTTCTGAAATATTGGAGCAAACATTACTGGCCGGTTTCGTTTTCAATGTAAATCTGCTCATGGAGCAAATGGTTGCCAATCAACATGCTTTGCAGCAGATCCTGACGGCATCAACTGCCAAAGCGGTGGCTGAAATTACCGATCCCCAAAGCTCCCGCGAGGTCCCTGTGATGCAGAACCTGGAAGTGGTACTGAAAGCAATCCAGGAATCTTCTTCGAGTTATATCACGATGATCCGGGAACTGGCTGTGGAAGCTGAAAAAGCACTGAAGCTGGTGAACAACCATTAATCGTTTATTTTTTATCCTTTAAATCACTTTCATTATGGCAGATACGGTCAATTCGCAGATCACAGATTCTGTAACACAAAGCAACGTAAAAGTACTGGCTGATGCCCCGGCAATGGCTATGGGCAGTTTGTATCAAACGATGGCGCACAGCCTGGGAATTCTTATGGAAAACGCTGTAGTGGCACAGCAAAACATGAATGTTATAGCACAGGCGGCAACTACACAGGGTGTAAATATGATCTATTCGGTAGATACGGCTGCTGCAAGCGCTGCTGCGAGTAAGATCCTGGACGGAAAGCCAACTTCTTAACAGAATGAGAAACAGAATGAAGCACAAGGAGAATGGAGGAATTCAATCTGCACCTGCGGTACAGCTTTTTTTGGTTTCCCGC